>JAJPXZ010000070.1 GCA_021205245.1 Planctomycetaceae bacterium | reverse complement strand
CAAAAAGGCCATGGCAATCGAGGCGGCGAAGGTTTTCAAAGAACTGCACATTGATATCGACCCCAATGCGCCAATCAAAAACCTAACCGTCGGCTACCAGCAGATGGTGGAAATCGCCAAGGCTGTCTCCAAAAACTCACGCATTCTGATTATGGACGAGCCGTCGGCGGTGCTTACCAATGCGGAAGTAGCAAGCCTCTATGAGATGGTGCGAAAGCTCAAATCTCGCGGGGTGACCATCGTCTACATCTCCCACCGCATGGACGAAATCTTCGCACTCTCCGATCGGATTACCGTCATGCGGGACGGCGTTAAAGTCCAGACCCTCGACACGCCGGATACAAACGTCGACGAGTTGATTAAGTTGATGGTCGGCAGGGAACTGAAAGAGACATTTCCGCCCCGCACCCGATCCGTCAGTGACAAAATGGTCCTGGAGGTGGAAGCGCTGTGCGGCAATGGATTGCGCGATATTTCCTTCAGCTTGAAGAAGGGCGAGGTACTGGGCTTCGGCGGCCTGATTGGTTCTGGCAGAACCGAGCTCATGGAACTGCTCTTCGGCGTCAAGCGTCCTGACAGCGGCACGATTCGGCTCCACGGCAAGCCTATCCAATCCAGAACCCCCGGCGACGCCATCAAGCAGGGTATCGCCCTGGTCCCCGAGGATCGGAAGAGACAAGGTGCCCATCTTGAGATGCAGATCGATCAAAACATCAGCATCGCCATCTTGAAGTCCATTTCCACCCGCACGGTGGTGAACAAGAAAACCGAAGACAACATCTCCGAGAGATATCGGGAAAGCCTCCGTATCAAGACGCCTTCGGTGAAACAGAAGATCAAAAACCTCAGTGGCGGCAATCAACAGAAGGTAATTCTTGCCAAGTGGCTTGCCACCAATCCCGACCTCATCATTTTCGACGAGCCGACCAGAGGCATCGATGTCGGGGCAAAGTACGAGATTTACAAACTGATGAACTCCCTCATCGAGGAGGGAAAAACCATCATTATGATCTCTTCCGAAATGGAGGAGCTCATAGGCATGTCCGACAGGATACTCGTTCTCCATGACGGAAAAATAACCGGTGAGCTGGACAATGCGGAGTTCTCCCAGGAAGCAATCATGAACTTCGCCTCCGGCGTCGCCTGAATTCTACTCTTTTGCCTGCACGGCACCGATATTTCGAGGAGTGATGATGAACATGAGATTTGTCAAAAGTTATGGTATCTATCTGATTCTGCTCGCCCTCATCATTTTCTTCAGTGTTGTCGCGCCCGCATTCATGCGGTTCAATAACATCATCAATGTCACCCGCCAGGTGTCCATGCTCGGCATAGCCGCCGTCGGCATGACCTTTGTCCTTATCCTCGGCGGCATCGACCTGTCCATCGGCTCACTCATCACGCTTGTGAACATTGTTGCTGCCTGGCTGATGGTGAAGGGCGGGGTCAACCCATGGATTGCCTGTATCCTGGGACTCATAATGACGGTAGCCTTCGGCTTTATGAATGGCTGGATCATCGCCAATATCAAAATGCCGCCGCTCATTGTCACCCTCGCCACCATGACATCGCTTGAAGGGGCTGCCTATATTATCTCCGACGGCCTGCCTATCTTCGGTTTTCCAAAGGGCTTTTCCTTTCTTGGTCAGGGATACATCGGCCCGATTCCGGTACCGGTTATCGTCATGATAATCATCCTTGCCATCGGTTCGTTCATGCTCAACAAAACCTATTTCGGACGGCACTTCTACGCCGTCGGCGGCAACGAGGAAGCATCCCTGCTGTCGGGTATCAATGTTAAACGCATCAAATATCTCGCCTACACCCTCTCGGGGCTGTTTGCTGGTATCGCCGGCATTGTCATGCTGTCACGGACAAACTCCGGTCAAGCGGTTGCGGGAAAAGGCTTCGAATTCGACGTCCTTACCGCTGTTGTTCTTGGCGGTGTGAGCGTGAGCGGCGGCTCCGGGAAGATATCCCAGGTGGTGGCGGGCGTGTTGATCATCGGCATTCTTTCGAATGGCCTGGTCCTCCTCAACGTCAATACCTACTGGCAGATGGTTATCAAGGGCATCGTCCTCATGCTTGCCGTCGGCTATGACTGTTATCAAAAGAACAGCGTGGCCAAGTAACCGATTAGAGAGGCTTGAATCTCCGATGCAAAAGTTGATTCTTGCACATGATATTGGCACCTCAGCCACAAAAGCCACGCTGTTTTCCTTGAACGGCACGCTGGTGGCAAGCACATCGCATCCGTATGAAACACGCTTCGGCCAGGGCGGCTCTGCCGAGCAGAATCCGCTCGACTGGTGGGATGCCGTCTGCATTACAACCAAAAGCCTCATGCAAAACCGTGATGCCGAAGAGGTGGTTGCCCTGGCCTTGTCAGGAATGATGATGGGCTGCCTGTGTGTCGACAGGCTAGGCACACCGTTACGTAATCACCTCCTGTATTGCGACCAACGAGCTGTCGACCAAGCGGCGCGTCTGGGTCAACGGGCGGGTAAGGACGCTATCTACACAATCAGCGGCAACCGCGCCAACGCGGTGAACAGCGCCGCAAAGTTTATGTGGATCAAAGAGAACGAACCCGAAACGTACAGGAACACTTATAAATTTCTGAACGCCAAGGATTTTATCAATTTCAAGCTCACCGGTTGCTTTGCCACCGATCCCACCGATGCTTCCGGAACCAATCTCTACGATCTCAAAACCGGAACGTGGTCTCCCGAACTCATCGAAGCGGCCGAACTCGATGTAAGGTTACTGCCGGACATTGTTCCATCCACGTCGGTGCTTGGTGAATTAACCAGTGCCGCCGCCACCGACCTTGGGCTTCGTCCCGGAACGCCGGTCGTGGAAGGCGCAGCCGACGGCATCTGTGCCGGCATTGGTGCGGGTTCGATTGCACAGGGGAAAACCTACATCTGTCTCGGCTCTTCCGCATGGGTCGGAATCACGACGGACGAGCCGGTATACGATCAGGAACAACGCAGCATTACCTTTGCCCACGCCATTCCCGGCAAATACCATCCCATGGGCACCATGCTCGCCGGTGGCAGTTTGTATTCATGGTTGCGCTCTGTCTTTCACCCGGATGACCAGAAGTATCCCTATGCCCGCATGGACGAGATAGCGCAGACGTCAAAGCCTGGAGCCAACGGCCTCCTCTTTCTACCGCACCTTATGGGCGAGCGTTCCCCGCATTGGAACTCGGTGGCGCGCGGTGCGTGGATTGGCTTGGATATTACCCATTCGCAAGGCGACTTATTCCGAGCGGTGCTGGAGAGCGTTGCCCTGAATCTTGAAGTGACGGTTTCGATTTTCAAGCACATGGTCGCGCCCATCAACGAGCTCACCATAATCGGCGGCGGCGCAAAGGGTAAATTCTGGCGTCAGATCATGGCGGATATTATTGGGACAAAGGTGTTCAATTCCAGCAATCCGGAAGAAGCGACCGCTATCGGCGCCGCCGTTATTGCTGGCGTCGGGGCTGGACTCTACAAGGATTTCTCCGTCGTCGAGCAATATTTTTCCGCCAGTTCCGTGGTCGAGCCGAATAGCCAGCACAACCGCATTCACTCGCAACAGAAAACGCTCTACATCGAGGCATACAAGGCCTTGGAACCCCTGCTTCCAGCCCTCGCCACACTACGAGAGCAACATGGCGTTGTCTGAAACCATACATGTAGGCGGCCGGTGTTTCGGTCGCCGAAAAGTTGAACATGCGTGAATTGAAAAAGCTGCTTGCCTCTCACGGCAAGCAGCTTTAATAAGAAATAGGGAAGACACCTAGTATGCGGTCTTGAGTATACTTAAAACTTCTTCAGCCGTCAGCTTTTTGTAACCGCCGGTCAACACTGTCGAGTTGGCAATCAGGGGAAGCATTTCTTCCGTTGCGCCCAACTCCCGCAGCGTTGTCGGCAGTCCCAGCTCCTTGATAAACTCGGACAGCTTTTCGATGCCTGCTTTTGCGGCCGCGTTCGTATCCAGTTTGCTCGTGTCCACGCCCCACACCTTCCGGGCGAAGCGGACAAACTTATCCAGCCCGTACTGGCAGATGTGCCGGTAATACGGCACGGAAATAACGGCCAGGCCGGCTCCGTGCGGACAGTCGGTATACGCGCCTACCTGATGTTCAATCATGTGGACTTCCCAGTCCTGGTCCTTGGACAGCCCGGTAATGGTATTAAGGCCCAGCGTCGCGCACCACATGATGTTGCTGCGGGCCTCATAATCGGTAGGGTTGCCGAGCGCGATACGGGAACTGTGGATAAGCGAATCCATTATCCCTTCGATCAGGTAATCGGTGGTGTTGTCGTCGGTGCCGGAGAAATATTGCTCCATCAGGTGCGACATGGTATCGAAGATGCCGCTCACCATCTGCGACTTGGGAACAGTGAAGGTGTATTCCGGATTCATGATGGAGAATTTCGGATTGACGTTGGCGGGAAACACCCTGCCGCCTTTAATCATCTTCGCCTCGTTGGTGAGGACCGAGCCGCCGTTCATCTCCGACGCGGTACCCGCCATGGTCAACACAGCACCGACAGGCACAATCGGATTGTTCACCTTTTCAAAATTCACCCAGTAGCGTTCCCACGGATCGCCTTCCGCAAAAGCGGAAACAGATACCCCTTTGGCGCAGTCGATGACCGAACCGCCGCCGACGGCGAGAATAAGGTCGACCTTGTTGTCGCGGACCAGCTTGCACCCCGCCAGCATTTGGGCATACGTAGGGTTCGACTTAATACCAGGCAGCTCCACTACCGTCTTGCCGGCGGCCTTCAGTATCGCGACCACCTTATCGTACAATCCGAGTTTTTTGACAGAACCCTTGCCATACATCAGCAGCACCGAATCACCGTAATTGGCGAGTTCGCCAGCGAGACGTTCCAGCGACTTTTTGCCGAAGTGTACCCGTGTCGGGTTATAGTAGGTAAAATCTTTATTCATGATAGGCCTTTCTATTTCCAGTTCTCTGCAATCCACGCGGCAATTTCCGTTCCTGCCGCTGCACCGCCGCCTTCATAGGCGGTGTACATTTTCTTGAATAAAGCCCCGCTGCATGCCTTTTTCATATCCGAATCGGTATGCCCTTTGCCTCCTCCACCATGGGTGGAAAAGGGCATAACGGTTTTTCCATTCCAATCGACGGTTTTTATAAAGGCGGCTAACGGCGGAGCCATAGTCCCCCACCAGACCGGTGAGCCGAGAAACACCGTGTCGTACTGCTTGATGTCCACATCAACCGGCTTGAATGGGCGAACAGTGTCAGTCTGAATTTCTTTTTTCGCCTGATTGACGACGGTGTTGTAATCTTGACTGTAGGGCATTTCGGGTTCAATTTCCACAAGGTCCGCGCCGGTTGCGTCAGCTATGGCTCGCGCCATTTCTTTGGTCCGGCCCGACCAGCTATAAAAAACAACCACACTTTTCATGATTTCATCTCCATTCAAAGGCTTCGATCGTAGCGTCTGATCTACGTCCAATGATAGTAGCCCATGGAGAAATATCCAATACTTAATAAGCATACGAAGATATTCATTTTGTGAATGGCGAGATGGCGGGTCATCCCGAATTGATCACGAAACGGGTTGCTCCATTCTTCAGGAGCAACCCGTTACGGCATCGAACAATACTTTTTAGTGAATTGAAAATATACTCGATGACGTGTTAGCCATCTATCTCACGCTAACCCCCGAGCGACAGTCTCCCCGAATCGACCAAGATCATCAATAATAATCACACCGGCGTCACGTAGCGCCCGCACCTTGTCCACGCCCCTGCCCTTCGAACCGGACACGATAGCGCCAGCGTGACCCATACGCTTGCCTGCTGGGGCGGTGAGGCCGGCAATGAATCCAAAAACCTTTTTCGGATATCCGGTCTCGGCGATATAACGAGCAGCGCGTTCCTCATTATCGCCGCCGATTTCACCAATGAGACAGACCGCTTCCGTTTCAGCATCGTCCCGGAACAGTCGAAGCAGATCGACGAATTTCATGCCGGGTACCGGATCGCCGCCAATGCCTACACAGGTGCTCTGGCCCAAGCCTGCCCCGCTTAATTGGTGAACAGCTTCGTAGGTCAGAGTTCCGGATCGGCTAATCAGCCCGATACCGCCCCGCTTATGAATGTAGCCGGGCTGAATGCCAATCTTGCATTTACCTGGGCTAATTAAGCCAGGACAGTTCGGCCCGATAATTCGCGTACCATGGTCGGCACAAAATTTCTTGCAGCGTATCATATCGAGAACCGGAATGTGTTCGGAAATAATAACCACCAATTCCACACCCGCCGCCGCAGCTTCGCAGGCGCTGTCGGCCGAGGCCGACGCAGGCACGAAGATCACGCTAACAGTCGCACCGGTTGCGGCCACCGCTTCTTTCGCCGTGTTAAATACAGGCAGGCCCAAACATTCGCTCCCGCCTTTGCCCGGCGTGACTCCACCTACGATCTGTGTGCCATAGTCCAGCATCTGCCGACTATGGAACATGCCTTCACGGCCGGTCAGGCCATGAACAAGCACCCTGGTGTTTTCGTCAATAAAAATGCTCATTGCATGCCCTCCTTCGTGAGTTCAACCACCATCGCTGCCGCCTCGGTCATCGTTACCGCTGTGTGGATTGCGAGGCCGCTTTCGGCCAGGATGGCGCGCGCCTGGTCGACATTTGTCCCCTCCATCCGCACCACCAGCGGCAACTGCAGATCAAGCTCGCGGGCCGCCTGGACAACGCCCTCCGCGACAATGTCGCAGCGGAGAATCCCGCCGAAGATATTAACGAGGATGCCCCTGACATTTGGGTCGCTCAGCATTAGGGCGAAGCCGGCGCTTATACGGGACGCATCCGCGCCGCCACCTGCATCAAGGAAGTTTGCCGCCTCGCCGCCGGCTTGGGCGATAGCGTCCATTGTCGCCATCGCAAGGCCGGCGCCATTTACGAGGGTTCCGATAGAGCCGCCCAACCGGACATAACTTATGCCCAATTCGGCAGACCGTAGTTCCCATGCATCGGCTTCGCCTGGATCGGCCAATTCGGCGATGTCTGGATGACGACCAAGAGCGCTGTCGTCGAAATTCATTTTGGCATCCAGCGCCAAGAGCCGTCCTTCCGCGTCGACGGCCAACGGATTTATTTCTGCCAATGTCGCATCGGTATCCAGACACAACAGGTAAAGCTTCAGAATGATGTCAGTGCCTGCGGCCACCTGACGGGCGTTTAAGCCGCATGCAAAGAGAATCTCCCGCGCCTGGTGCGGCCACAGTTTTCCTGCAGCATCGGGAAAAGCAACATGGATACGCTCGGGCGTTTCCGCCGCCACCGCTTCAATATCCATACCGCCGCTGGGCGAAGCGACGACGCACAAACTTTCACGGGCTGGATCGAGAACAACGGCAAGGTAGAGTTCATCCGCTATCTCTGTCCCCTGTTCAATCCACAGTTTCCGAACAACGGTTCCGTCAGGGCCGTTCTGGTGCGTCACCAGGCGAGACCCGAGGACCGCCGCCGCTGCGGCTTCCACCTCCGTTACATCGCGGCAGAGACGCACCCCGCCCGCTTTGCCTCGACCGCCAGCGTGTATTTGTGCCTTGACCACCCGCACCGGTCCGGGCAACTGATTGGAGGCAGCCACAGCCTCGGCTACCGTTGCCGCCACCCGGCCTTCCGGTACAGGAACACCATATCGGCGGAGTAATTCCTTGGCTTGGTATTCGTGTATGTTCATGGTTGCATCCTCCATCCTTCCCGCTTTACGAACGGCCGGCCCGCCGTACAATTGCGGGGAGGCCTGCCCCTCTTTTACGGGTGGCCGGTGTACCGCGCAACTACGCACAATTTTGTGCCTTGATGTGATTGGCTATCAAATGGCTCGTGACAACGATGTGGGGCGGACGGAAGATGAACTCATCCATGAATGCCCGGATATTTATACCTTTAACTTGCTGGGCGGTAAATGGCGGTTGCCGATCATCTGGATGTTGGCGAATTACGGCGATCAGCGCTATAACGAACTCAAGCGCCGTCTGACCGGCATAACCAATATTATGCTGACCCGTTCGCTTCAGGAACTGGAGGAGCATGGCTTGGTCAAGCGGACAGACTATAACGAAAAATCTCCTCGGGTCGAATATTCACTCACCGAAAAAGCCAGAGAGCTTCTGCCCGCACTTGACATCATCAGCGTGTGGGGAAGGGATTTCATCGATCCGGCCAGGGATAAATAGCTCTCAGGCACATTTTTGTGCGTACTTGTTTTCAAAACAGTCACGGTTATCCTCGGTCGGGAGGCTGGACGAAGGGCGTCCGCCCCCGAACTGAGCCGAGGAGACCGCCATGGATTGGAAACGCATCTATACTGAGAGAACTACTACCGCCGCGGAGGCGGTGAAACACATCAAATCGGGCAACCGCGTTGCTCTGGCGCATTCGGTGGGCGAGCCGTCGCATCTCGTCGCCGCCATGGTCGCCAACCGGGAAGCCTACCGCGATGTGGAAATAACCCACATGGTCCCGATGAGCCCGGCTCCCTACGCCCAGCCGGGGATGGAAGCGCATTTCCGCCATAATTCGCTTTTTGTCGGCAAAACGACGCGGCAAACCATCGCCGACGGCCATGGCGATTTTACCCCCTGTTATTTTTCCGAAATACCCAACATCTTTGCGCGGACCATGCCTCTCGACGTAGCGATAATCCACGTCTCGCCTCCCGACGCACACGGGTTTTGTTCGTGCGGTGTTGCAGTCGATTACACCAAGATTGCCGCTGAACAGGCACCTATCGTGCTGGCGCAGGTCAATGCCAACATGCCACGCACCCTCGGCGACACCTTCGTCCACGTGTCAAAAATGACCTGTATTGTCGAACACGACGAACCGCTGACCGAACTACCGCCTCCGCGCATCACCGACGTGGAAAAGGCGATTGGTGAAAACTGTGCCAAGCTCATAAACGACGGCGACTGCTTGCAATTAGGCATTGGTGCCATCCCCGACGCGGCTTTACTGTTTCTTAAGAACAAGAAGGACCTGGGCATTCACTCCGAAATGTTCTCCGATGGTGTGGTGGAGTTGGCCGAGGCGGGGGTCATCAACCACGCGCGCAAAAACTTCAATCCCGGCCGCGCCATTGTCACGTTCCTCATGGGAACAAAACGGCTATATGACTACGTCGACAATAATCCGACGGTGAACATGTTCCCCGCCACCTATGTCAACAACCCGTACGTCGCCGGGCAGAATGACAACCTCGTGTCGGTGAATTCATGTGTTCAGATCGATCTGCTCGGTCAGGTATGTTCGGAGACATTGGGGACGACGCAGATAAGCGCGGTCGGGGGACAGGTTGATTTCGTTCGCGCAGCCGCGTTGTCGAAAGGCGGGCGCTCGATTATCGCTATGCCGTCCAGTGCAGCCAACGGGACCATTTCGAAAATCGTCAACTTCCTCGATCAAGGTGCGGCGGTAACGACCAACCGGTATGATGTCGAATACGTCATAACCGAATACGGCATAGCCAATCTCAAATACCGTACCGTACGCGACCGCGCCAGCATGCTTATCGACATCGCCCACCCGAACTTTCGCGACCAACTGAAAGATGAGTTCGCCAAACGCTTCAACACGCACTATCAGCCGGGTGTGAAACCAATTCTGAAGGCGTGGGCGTAAATTAGGTCAGAGGCACTGGTTTATGTATGGAAAACACGCGTCGTTGATAAAACGGCCTCGTGAGATTAAACGGGGATGCGGGTGTGATACCTCCGTAATACCTATAAAACCTCGGGGTGCCGTCCAAGGACGACACCCCCTTTTATTAAGTGAGGTCTTCCCGCAGCCCAAACGTCACTCCGGCAATCAAGCCTCTCCGAGGCGGAAAAACGGGCGGATCTCCGTAGTATATGCGAGAGACAGTCGAAGTACCGATCGCAGCGGTTGCCCTTATTAATCTTTCGCCACCGGGGTGCGGGAAAGCACGGCAGTGGCCCGGTAATCCTTCACCCAGCGATGGAAGAACTCGCGCGCGTCACTTCCAGTGCCGTCCAGAACGACACGGCGAGCGTCACTCAACATCGCCTCGGCATCAATTGTTTCGCCATCGTCGATAAGGTTAATCTTGGGAAATGAAGAAGGTCGTACCGTTTCGTCTTCGTTGTAGAGGGATTCGAAGAATTTTTCGCCCGGACGTGGTCCAGCGTAGCGTATCTCAATGTCCCGGTCCGGCGTCAAGCCGTGGAGATAGATGATTTGCCGCACCAGTGAATCGATATTTATGGCTTCGCCCATGTCCAGAACGCTGATGTCTCCCTCTGCCAAAGCGGCGGCAACCAGCACCAATCCAGCCGCCTCCTGAATCGTCATAAAGAACCGAACCATATCGCGGTGCGTGACCGTCACCGGCCCGCCTTTGGCGATCTGGCGGCGAACAATTTCGACCAGGCTTCCACTGGAATCAAGGACATTGCCGAAGCGCACACTCAGAAATGTCGTCGCTCCTTTGCCGTTGAGGCTGCGGACCAGCAATTCTGCCAGCCGCTTTGACGCGCCGAGGACACTGGCGCTCATAACCGCCTTGTCGGTCGAGATAAGGACCATCTTCTCCACCTTGTTGGCGAGGGCTGCCTCAGCTATGATGGCTGTCCCCAAAACGTTGTTTTTGACCGCTTCCACAGGCGCATTTTCCAGCATAGGCACATGCTTGTGCGCGGCGGCATGAAACACCACGGACGGCCGGAAATCCCGCATCACCTGGTTCACCCGAGCGGAGTCGCGAATCGATCCCATAACCAGAGTGACTATTTTGTCGGGATGCGCTTCCCGCAGCTCGGCGTCCAGAAAGAATAATCCGTTCTCATTGAAATCAAAAATGACGAGTTCTTTCACAGGCTGCCTGAGAATTTGCCGGCACAGTTCCGCGCCGATAGTGCCTGCGGCTCCAGTTACCAGGATGGTCTTTTCACGGAGGAACGCGTCCATATCCACGGCGTCGAAGCGGACGGGGCGGCGGTCCAGTAGCGATTCCGGCGTAAGGTTTTCCAGGTGCTGAATACCGCGTGCATTTAGGATTTTCCCATAGTCTGGGATCTTTTTCAGGTGAACCTGGAAGGGAGTACAGATGTCGACGAGACGGCGCATGTCGTGGCCCGACAGCCCCGACTCGGGCAAGAGGATCTGGTCGATGGATTCGCGCTTCAGGACATCCGGCAACGTATGCAAACCGCCCAGAACCTTGACCCCATGAATGCTTGATTCCCAGGTGGCGGGATTATTGTCGAGAAAGCCAACCAGGGCAAAGTTGTGGCCATGGGAACGGAGAATTTCCCGTGCCGCCAATTCCGCCGGTCCGTCGACGCCATAGATCAGCGTACGCTTAACGTCTTTGCCGTCCAGCGAATTATTCTGGAGGCGCTGGGTCCATACCGCAAGCAGGTAACGCGGGAGAAAACGCAGTATCGCCATGCCGGCGTAGGTCATCGCCGCTTCCATAACGTATATTGACCGTGGCGGCGGCGCTTCGAAAAGCGGAGTGAAATGGCCGACCAGGGCGAATATGATTGAGCCCAGGCCAACAGAGACGACGAGGTCGATGTTTTCGTCCAAACTGGCGTGCCGGAAAGACCAGTGGTAGGTTTTACACACCCAACCGCACAGGAGACGTATCGCAACCAGCCACGGCAGGGTTGAAAGCACGTAAGAATTATCGTAGACAAAATGTGGCGCACGTTCAATCAGGTCAATGCGCAGCCAAAATGCGATAGCGTACGATATGGCGATGATCGCCGCATCCAAGAGCATCATCAGGCCAATCCGCGTAATCCGCGTGTTCAGGCATTCGTGGATCAGCCGCACGTATCAATCTCCAGAATCCATATCGTTACCGATTCGCGCGTTGGCTATGGCCAGGCCGGCCAAGGCGCAGAACACCGGGGTAACCCCGACGGTCGAATCGTTTGTCAGCGAAGACAGAATAAACGCTCCCATACCAGCCAGAAAAACCGGGGCCAGCGCCCCTCCCCGCCGCCAACATATATAGGCAATATAAATGACTGGGAGCGTGTACAGGATAACTCCGATCAGCCCCAGTTGCACCAAAAAACTTGTCCAAATACCGTGCCCCTTATCCTCATCCAAGTTCTGGCTAAAGCGGTACTTGTTCAGGAGGTCGTCGTTGGGGAATGCCATGGCAAGGGTACCAGGTCCGGTCCCAAACCAGGGGTTGCGCCAAAAAATATCAAGCGTCCGTCTCCAGATATAACCCCGCCCGCTAAAGAGACCTTCCCATCCGTTCGGCTGGTAGGTAGACATCGCGAGTTCAGGATACAAGCGCTGGTTGGTATCGGCGACATAGAGCTGATTGATGGTGGAAAAAAAGTACATGTCGAGGTCAGGCCCGCGTAAACGGACATTCCCTTGCGGCCGCCAGGACAGTTCGCTTTCGATTTCAGGGAGTTGCGCCGTGGACCAGTCGCCCTGTTTCCCTTCGGCGGTAACAATTCGATGGCCAGCCTCACCTTCACGAGTAAAGAACCATGAGGTTGTGTCGCGGCGTGCCAATACATATGTCGCATTCTCGAGGCGAACTCGGACAATGTTGTCATGCAAGCCCACTGCTTTGACGAGGAAGTCTTTGTTATAATCAAAGGACAAAGTAGTGGTCCGCCTGGCGAGATTAATTACTGCAGTCCTGACACTAGGCAGAGCAAGGAGGAACACGGTTACGACTACGATGGGTATGACCACCTTGGCTTTTGGACGCCGCCAATACTTCTTTGAAATAAAGCGACTTCCGAGATACACCACGGTGACGGTCAGGAAAACCAGGACAGCGGCGCGCGATTGGCTGAATATAAGGGCCAAAATCGATCCTGCCAGAATGATTCCCCAGGCAATGCGCCACCAGCGCTTTTCATAAAAAGCCATAGCCAGCGCAACGCTGCCGAGCGTCGCCATTAACATTCCATAATGGTTTGGTTGGAATACAGTACCAGCCGCCATGCGAGAACCAGCGAAATAATGGGTCACCGATTTGCCACTCACCCCCATTAACCAGTGGCCAAGCTCCGACTCCCACAAATTATGGCCAAAACCAGCCGTCGCCCCGACAAGAGCATTAAGGGCGGCAACCAACCCAAGAGTTCGCAGCAACCATATAACTCCGTCCGGAACAACGGTCATTTCTGCAAAATACCATAAACCCAGTAAATAGGCGAGGAGTGCAAACGCTCCTTCGTAGTGGAGCGTAAAACCAATCCACGCCGTCTGCGGGTAGGGGGAGAGCACCGTTGAAATCACAGTGGCAGCACCTGCAGCCGCGAGAAGCATGACTAATACCGTGTCACGCAATCGCCTTCCGCCCCAGAGGGCGAAGACAATTGTAACCATCATCCACAGGCCAATACCGCAAAGGAGGACCGCCTTCCAGTACGAGCGAATATCGCCAGCCATATGCTCATGATAGAGCGGAGCCGCTTCGGCAGGAATGGGAACAAATATCCCACGCAAAAACAACGTGGGCAGGATGATAAACGCCGCGGCAGGAACTATCGGGTACCGCGAGAGCATGTTTGCCACAGTGCGGATTGTCGCCATATTACTGTATCTTTACGGCAAAACCAGGGGAGCGAAGCAGGCCATTCCACAACACGTTTCCCGTATAGGTCGGAGACGGCTGGAAGAGAGCGGATATCATCCACCTTCCCGCCGGTAGTTCGTTGACCAATGGGGTGATGTTCATAATGTCGGTCGACACTCTTGGCTGCAACTGGATAGCATTTGCCTCGCGCGTCAATCGCTCGGCTACACTTTCCGAATACGGCCTGACGTGGATATGGACGGAGTGACGTCCATCATCTTTGGGTGACGGGTACAGGAAGTAGATAAAATTATCAGCGTCGAGCAGTTGGACGTGCCGTTGTGAATTAGCGAAGCTCACAGCGACACCCTCCGTTCCATCCGCTGCCGGGTTCAGAGCCAGATACATCGCCGGACGCCCTGCCCATCCATATAAGTAAAACGCGCCAATTACACAGGCAGCGCCCAGGGAGAGGGTGAAAACATATGACAGTATTGGTCGCATGCAATCCCTTCCAAAGCCAAAACTAAAGTCCCCACCGTTTCCCAGTGGGGACTTTAGACAGTTCATACTTCGTTTAGGCGTCGTTGACTAGAAGCTAAGACCAACGGTGGCCGAGACGCGGTGAGCCTGGAACTTCTTCATACCATCGTAGCGGTAGTCAACACCGAAGTCAACATTGCGGACGGTGTAGCTGACACCCGCGGTGGCGTTCCAGCTATGACGTTCGGGGCGGACACCCTGGATGAAGATGGGGTTGGCGCCGAGACCGGCATAGGTGAAGCTGCCTTCGGCACGGTCGCGCTTGAAGTTGTACGCATAACCGGCGCCGAGCTTGAAGGCAACGCTGGTGCATTCGTCAATCTGGTGACGCCACGTGGCGGTCAGGTCGACAGGCATCAGGAAGGACTTCTGCTTAACCTTGCTGTAGTTCTGGACAATCGCGCCGGAGGTACCGTAGGCGGAATTGCGCGCTTCATTCCAGAACAGACCGATGGTCGGGGTCAGGGTGAAGTTCTCATTCACCATGTAGTCCCAGCCAATGTTACCACCGAGCCACCAGCTATTGGTGTGGTTGTCGCTATCGACGCGACCACCTGCAGTAGCGACGCTCCAGTCGTTATCGCCGTAGTTGTAACCGCCGGCGAGCGTGGCGAAGAAGCCGTTGCAGACATTGTAGTACTGGCCATAAAGCGAGAAGCCGTAGTTATAAATGTCGTTGTCGTCATTCGCGCCGCGCTGTTCATAGTCGCCCTTACTGAAGGTGAAGGCACCACCGATAGCAAAGCTGTCGCCAATGAAGCGGTCGTAACCAACGCTCACACCCCAGGCTTTGTACTTGTAGCCGGCATAGCCGTCCTTGTTCTTCTGATCCTGGTAGGTGTAGAACGGCGAAGCCCAGATGCGGTTGGCCAAATTCTGGTTCATCCGAATCGAAGCGAGGGCGGCGTTGTCACCGAACTCGCTGGCCGAAGCTTTGCGCTCAGCCATAAGGGCACCCTGACGATTGGAAATTACGCCACCATTTCCACCAATCGCCTGAGTGGTCGCCATGCCGATAGCAGCGGTCTGGACCGAATAGGTACCAGTCGCAACGCTCAGCGAACCGGCATCACCGGATTCGATGGCATCAGTCATAAAGTCGAAAGCCGCCTCACCTGCACTACCCACAGCTGCCAATGCCGCCTGATCGTACGTTGTAAAGAACGTACCCTTAGTGGCATCCTGCATCTGAGTTCTTGCAAACGCAGCATCACCACCAGCCGCTTCAAAAGTGCTTGCCGCACCTTCGACGCTGGTTTGTCCTGCATACGCGTTACCACACAAGGGACCGGCGAATGCCATAGATGCTAATAGCATCCACACTCGTGTTTTCATTTTCTTTCCCTTCTCTCCAAGCGGGTCAAATAACACCCAAAGTCAATCAATGATTGTTTGCCACTACTTTTAGCGTTCCCGACTCCTCCCTCAACTTCAATCGGGAATGAAATTCATCCATACCTGTGCCGACTATCCTACCACAATAAGGACTCGCATATTTTTATCTTTTCCAGGATTTTGTCAATACGTTTTTTTCCCGGGTTGTCCATAAGATGTCGAAATCCCCCGCCCAAATTCCTAACTTTTCCATACTTTTATCTCAGTGTCTCATTATCTGGTTTGGTCCGTCATTCAGGACACCATATCGGGCACAATCAAAAAGACCTAATATAACTCCATGCTCTTTCGTGGATTAGAATCGCTTCGCCACATGCTAACAGAAATATCTCCATTGTCCACGACTTTTTTATGGTAAATGCCTGCCTGCCGCCGCGAAAACTAAACGCCTTGGACAAACCGAAAAAATCTCTGAAAAAAGTTTCGCTTCCGAGCCTCTTTTGGGTGGATTTCCCCTCCGTGATCCGATCAGATCAGATCCCTGTGGGAAAAAATAACGGGCAACCACCACCAACTTTTCCCGAAATTCCATCAAGCGTACCGACAAAAGGAGGCATACCCCGCTATTTTGTGGAAATTCCCCGCCGTTTATGCATTATCCCATAAGCAGAGCGTTTTCCGTTGACCAATTACCGCGCAGCGCTGGATCCTTTCATGTTATTTTATGGTCTTTGCATCTTTTTCACGCTGGTGGCCACATTAACGGTCACCGGGTTGATTCGCCGCTACACAGTGCAGCGGAACATACTTGATATACCTAATGATAGGAGTTCCCATTTCGTTCCCACTCCTCGTGGTGGCGGGGCCGGTTTTGTCGTCATTACAATATGGGGCGCTTTTGTCCTCTATGCTATGGGTGACGCACCTCGGGAAATGGTCGCATCCTTCACCGGCGGCGGCGCTTTGGTCGCCTTGGTAGGGTGGTTGGACGACAAGGGAGGGTTGCGTCGTCGCTACCGGTTCGCCGCCCATCTGTTGGCTGCCGCGTGGGCGGTGTCCCTCCTCACACCTCCGGAGGCAATACCGTATATCCCCTATCTCCCACATATTCCAGGGTTTGCCATCGTTTTCTTTTTTCTTGCGCTGGTTTGGATGATTAATAGCTACAATTTTATGGACGGAATCGACGGGCTGGCTGGCTGGCAAGGCATGACAGTCTGTTTCGTCGGCGGCTACCTCTTCCTCGTTCCCCCTGCCCCGGCACTCATGACAGCGGCTGCGGTTTTGGGGTTTCTCGTTTGGAATTGGCCCAAGGCCCGCATCTTTATGGGCGCTGTCGGCAGCGGCTTTCTTGGCTTTGTCATCGGCGTCTCTTGGCTTGCCACGTCGGACACCCCTGCCGGGTTCTGGGGGTGGCCGGTGTTGATGGCAGTCTTTTTCGTCGATGCAACCTGTACCCTTATACTTCGAATTTATCGTGGCGAAAACTGGCGCGACAGCCACCGCTCTCACGCCTATCAGATTGTGGCACAGCGATGGGGCCATACCCGAGTCACCCTAGCGGTTATCGTTATTAACATTGTCTGGTTGACGCCCTGGGCTACGATGATATCGTTATACCCTACTTGGGCCGCGTGGACCGCAATTGTCGCCTATGCGCCAATAGTGTGTCTATGGATATGCATTAAAAGAAGGCATTCGGCTTGATCACCGACGGAATAAATCAATGACAATGAACCTCAAACCAGCGTCAATTCAACAATCCGTGTACCACAGCAGTCACCACCCTCACCTCGATGTCAGGACGACATTGGACAGTTTACAGCCCTACGCTACCCACATGCACGACTGTATGAGCCTGGGCGTTGTTACCTCGGGAAAGACCCGCCTGAAGTTTGCACACAGTGAATGCTTGCTCCAGGCCGGGGAAGGAGTGCTTATCGCACCCGAGCAGGCCCATAGCTGCAATCCGGTGGACAACACGCTCCGAAGCTATCACATGTTCTACATCGATACGAGTTGGGTCCTCCAAGCGCTTGATGCGGCGGAAGACGCCGCCATCCACATTCATAACCCGGTCATCCGGGACTCCGCCATTATTAGTGACCTGACCCGCCTTGCAGAAGCCATTGCCCAAGGACGGGGATTTCCCGAAGCGGGAAAATTATTGAGTCATTTACTTGCGCACCGTTGCTCAGTAAGAGGGCACCCCAAACGCTTGTGGCAAGACGGCGTCGCGGACCAGACCATCTTCGCAGCGGCACGGGAAGCCGGCATGGGCCGAGAGGGCTTTATCCGCCATGTAAAACGCGAAGTCGGCATGACGCCAGGGGCGTATCGCCAGTGCTTGCGGCTGGCTAAGGCAAGGCAACTCCTCCGCCATGGCACCGACCTTGCCGTCACCGCATTGGAAAGCGGGTTTGCGGATCAAAGTCACCTGCACCGCATGTGCGTCAAATATCTGGCTGCCACGCCCAAACAATTGAAACCTCGATAAGCCTGCGTACCAACGAGTCACTTCTGTTCAAGACGAGAATACGCCGGAAGAGTAGCATCTCCCTATCAACCAGGAGATGCTTATGTTAGCAGATCTTTTCCCAGCCAGCTTTTGGCCGCTGGCATTAGCCCATGGCCTGGCCCTCTTAAGTCCAGGCCCGGATTTCATGCTTATCGTCAGCCACAGCGCCAGACACCGCTTTACCGGCGGGCTGGGGATTTGTTTTGGTATAGCTTTCGGTAATGCCTGTTACATAGTCCTGGCAATAGCCGGGTGGGCCGGCATGCATGGGAACAGTTCGCTACAGGGTATCCTTGAGGCTGCCGGTGCGTTTTACTTGGCGTGGCTGGGATACCGGTTACTGAAATCGGCTGCCTTGCCTGCTCCGGTCCCGACGGGTATGGTGCCGCGGGTTCCTTTGTGGCGACAGTTCGGGATGGGCCTTGGCTCTGCCATTCTCAATCCGAAGAATATGGTGTTTTACCTCACCATTATGACTGTGCTGGTAGAGAACAGCGCGCTTCTGCGCCAACGCATAGCGGCGGGAGTGTGGATGGTGAGCGTCGTCCTGGTCTGGGACCTCTGCCTCGCCCTGGTGGTCACCAACCCGCATTCTCAACGCATATTGTGGCGGAAGATTCCATGGATTGAGCGCATTTGCGGCGCATTCCTCCTGGCTACGGCCATCTCCATATTGTGGACGGCATAAAAAATACGCAGCCGGATAAACCGGCTGCGTATTGTACTGGTATGATAGTCGATGTTACTCGCCGCGTTTAGCCATGTGATTGTCCAAGTAGATCATGGCAGAGCACGTTGACTTGACCATCTTAAGCTGATCAAGGACAGTACGGAAAGTCTCTTCTTCCTCGACCTGTTCAGTGACGAACCATTGCAGGAAAATTGACGTCGCGTGGTCCTTTTCCGCAGCGGCGATATCCACCAGCTTATTTATAAGCCCGGAGACAAGCTTCTCGAGGGAGAGGGATTTTTTCATCACATCCTCTACGCTATCCCATGTCTTCGGCGGGGCTGCAATAGGCAGCAATTCCACCCGGTTGCCACGCTCTTCGATATATTTGTACATTTTCTGCGCGTGGTGCATTTCCTCGCCCGCCTGGACGCGCATCCAGTGGGCAAAGCCGGGAAAGGCCTGGTCATTCAGCCAAGAAGCCATTCCCAGGTACAAATAGCCCGATTCCATTTCATACTTTACCTGCTCGTTAAGGGCGCTCCACATTTTTTCGGATAGTTTGCCCATATCGGTCCCCTCTTCTTTAAGAGCCGCTCTTCGGGTGGCTACACCTAATCTTCCACGAATCGGAGGAGAAAGCAAAGCTATTCCAAACCTCTACCGTTTTCAGCAGCCACTACCGCGGATTACGCACCGCGCTGGCGCGCGGTCTGGAGGAGCTCGGTCTCGATGCGGCGGACCTCCTCTTCCGCAGAATCAAAGTCCGACACCAGCACCGCGTCGGCGACCGCGGTCAAGGAGCGCTCGACGCCGCGCGGCCACACATAGGTACGGAGGTGATCAAGCCCGTTCTGGACAGCCTTGGCGTCCAGGCTGCGCATCGATCGGAGCAGCGCCGCCAAGCGATCTTCCAAGATGTGCATGTCGCCGTTTCGGCGTTTACGCACAGTCGATCGGGAAGCCCTGCGAATTACAGCGCGAATGTTGTTGACCACCAGCCCCAGCTCGTCCAGGAACGAGTCCAACCGCAAGGCTATGCCGTCGAGGTCCCCGGCATGGGCCATCGTCTCCAATTGCTGGGCCGATTGGACTACGGAGGTCGCACCAATGGAAGCGCAGGCACTTTTGAGGGAATGTACCTGAATCCTGAAGTTGCCGGCATCGCCCTCTTTGAGGAGATCTTGAAGTCGCCGCTTCGCCTTGTCGCCTTCGACGCAGAACATGGCGAGAATATCGGTATACCGCTCCATCTTGCCGCCTACGTTTTGCAGCCCCAATCGGGTATCGACGCCGTCAATGCGAACGCTGATTTCATCATTTTCAGCCCTAAAGGCAATGGAGAGTTTTTTCGCATCGGGAATCCACCTGTCCAAAACCTCGGCCAGCTTGGCGATTTCAATCGGCTTGGCGACGAAATCGTTCATGCCGTTTTTCATGAACAATTCGCGCACACCTGAAACGGCGTTGGCGGTCAATGCAACTATCGGAAGACGTTGGAAGCGTTCGCCTTCAAGCAGGCGTATCTCCTTGGCGGCCTCAACCCCGTCCATCTCCGGCATCATGTGATCCATAAAGACGAGGTCGTAGTCGCGGCGCTGTACCAATTCCACCGCTGCCGCGCCGCTTGTGCACATGTCGATCTGCATACCGTAGGGTTGCATCAGGCCAGCCGCCACCTGGAGATTGATATGGCTATCGTCCACCAGCAGGATCCGTGCCGTCGGCGCGCTGAATTCGGGCATCATAAATTCGGCGTCAACCAGTTCGTCCACGTCGTTTAGGGCATTGGCGACCGATATAGCCTGCGCAGGCATCGCCAGAGATCGCACCCCCTTGACATCCGACACCTCGTAGTCCGCCAGGGTGATGAACACTGACGATAAGCGAAGCTTGTCATGGATCTGCTTGGCGGCCCGGTAGAGATAATCGGCCACCAGAATGTGCGAATAAAGCCGTTCCCGCAGCAGGTCGGCGTAGGTCTCCTGGCTTGTTGCCACCTGACAAGCCAACCCGAGATTATGGCAGGTACGGAGAATGGATTCGGCATACCGTTTGCGCGTCTCGTAGACGAGGAGGCACTTGCCTTCCGGATTGTCCACCGCCGCAAGGCACCGGGGCGAGGTGAACTCCTGCGGCAGGGTGACGGTAAATATACTGCCTGAACCGTATTCGCTTTCGACCTGGATATCTCCGCCCATGGCCATGGCCAGGCTCTTGGCGATATGCAGTCCCAGGCCGCTCCCTTCAATACCTTTGTGGGTACGGGCGTCCAGCCTGACAAAGTCGGCGAAGAGATGGTCGAGGTCCTCGGGTTTAATGCCGCTCCCCGTATCGATCACCCTGAAGCTAAGGCCGGCTCGCTTCGCCTCCTTGTCGACGCTGCCTACCACCTCAAGACCCACCGCGCCGCGCCGGGTGAATTTCACCGCATTACCAAGGAGGTTAAGGAGAATCTGCCTGACGCGCACTTCGTCGCCCCGCAACCCGTCCGGCAAGCGGGCATCGACGTTGACGGTAAAGACCAGTGCTTTTTCCGCAGCGCGGACTCGGATAATAGAGACAACGTCATTCAGGAGCGAGGCCAAGCTGTAGTCGGATGGCACAATCTCCATTTTACCCGATTCGATCTTCGAGAAATCGAGGATGTCGTTGATAATGGACAGGAGGCTGGTGCCGGCGTGCTTGATGCTGCGGGCGTGACTGGACACCACATTTCCCGCGTTCTCCCGGAGGATGAGTTCCGCCATGCCGATGATGGCGTTCATGGGTGTGCGAATCTCGTGGCTGGTGCGGGCGAGAAAATCGCTTTTCGCCTGGCTGGCGTCCTCAAGGGCGTCGGCAAAGAGCTTTTTCGCCGTGACGTTATAGCAGTTGACCAGCCGCGCCTGCCTGCCGTCGACCCAACTGATGAGGTCGGCCGACACAGCCAGCCATTCGCCGGATTTCTCGCAGAAAAATTCCGGATACGCTTCGGAACCGCCGTTCCTGCCCCGCTTCGCTTCGAGCGCACCGTATTCATTGCCAAGGTGCTGCATAACCGGCGTCCCCAGGCAGTCCTCCCCAAAAGCGCGGCGAAACGCATGGTTGGCGAAAATGATGGTGTCATCCGCCGGTTCGACCACAAAAATATAGGAATCGACGTTATTAAGGACCGCCTCATAGGCACGCTGGCTCTGCTCCAGCACCTCCCGTTCTTTCTGGCGGGCAAGAACAGTCGAGACGATGTTGGCAATGGAACCGAGAAAACGTATTGTATCGTCATCCCAATCACGGTTGTCGACGCAGTCGTCAAAGCTTATATAACCATAGCGTTCCCCGTCACGGTATACCGCAAAAACCGCCGAGGAAACCAGCCCCTTGAAATTCAAAATTCCTCGCGTTACTTCGGACCGGTCGCTGGCGTTCAGGAGTAGCCTGCCGGTCTGGCGCAACGTATCGCTTACACCCGGTAGCGCGGCCGGGTATTCGAGTTCGGATAAGGATTCCTTGATGGAAGGAATGTCGCGATTGCACCATTCACACTCGATGCGGCCGCTGGTATGTTCGGTATTGTCGCGATAAAGAACAACCCGACTGGTGTCAAGATAGGTACCGGCGTGCTCAAGGATAATCGGGAGCGAATGGTCGGCATCGGAATCATGCAGGCTCAGCAGGATCTCGTTCAGCGCCAATTGTTGGCGGAAGTGATCCTCGCGTGCGCCCACGTCCTCCTCGCTTGAACCGGCGGGGAAGATAACCTTGTCAAGGCAAACGACCCTGCCGTCGTTGCCGCGGTAAATGGTGTTGTGTTCCACCACCGCCACACTGTCGCCGTTTCGCTTGGCGACGCGGTAGCGAAGCCTGAAGGCGTTGACCTGCTTTGCCTCATGATCCCGGATGGATTTTATAACCGTCACCCGGTCGTCGGGATGGACCAGATTGAGCCATTGCCGATCGCCAGAAAGGAAATCGTCCACGGTGTACCCGTACGTGACGATGTTTCGCGTCACATACAACGTGCGCCAATTCCCACCATCGTGGGAGAGGCGAAATACCACCCCTGGTACGTTTTCAATAATGGGCGGCAACGCGTCAAACGACGGTTCCCAGGCGGTATCCATCAGCGCCCTCTGACTCCACGGCAACGAAATCCATTTCAAACAGAATGTAGGAGACGCACCTCCATCGATCCTCGGGACCGGACCGTAGAGGATAAATACTTACAATCAGAATATAATGTTTAATAACCCCTAACCGCTTCCACGTCAAGTTGTTTATGCGGTTTATTATTGCTTAAGACCTAGTTAAACTAGGTGGGTTTTTAATTCCACATATTATATCGTTGCATGGATTACCCCACGGCATGGCAGGGGACATGCCGGATTCGCCGCCGTTATGCGGTTTTCGTGCTTTTTACAGTGGATTCAGCCACAGTTTTTCCGTCCTCTCCGAAACAACCGGACATCACCTCGCCTTGTGCAATGCGAGCAAAGTCGTCGGCCTTAGCCAGGAACGCCTCCACCAACAGGGGATCGAAATGGCTGCCGCTGCCGGTCCGGATGATCTCCACCGCAACGTCCTGCGGATACCCCTTCTTGTACGGACGCTCGCTGACCAGTGCATCGTAGACGTCGACGATGGCCATCAACCGGCCCTGGAGCGGTATCTCCTCGCCCTGAAGACCGGCCGGATAACCGCTGCCGTCCCAGCGTTCGTGGTGGGATTCGGCGAAGATCTTGGCATGGGCCAGGAATTCCCGCACCGCCGCAGTTTTCGCTATGCGTTCGATAACGGCGACACCCTGTCGGGGATGTTCTTTGACTCGTTCGAACTCTTCGGCGTCAAGCCGTCCAGGCTTCAGCAGTATGGATTCGGGGACAAAAATTTTGCCGACATCGTGGAGGAGCGCCGAATGAACGACAAAGTCCATATCCCATCCTGCCACCGTCGCCTGATACAAGCCACGACGGCGGATTTCGTCCAGCAGGCAACGAAGGTATTCCTGCGTGCGCTGGATATGCCTGCCGGAGCCGGGATCGCGGTATTCCACCACTTCCGCCACCGTTGCCAACAGCGCATTCTGCAAACCGGCAATGGTACGGGTTTTGACAGCCACCATTTCAAGCAGGTTGTCGTGGTAGCGCTTGAGGAGCAGGTGGTTTTCCACCCGTTTAAGGAGTATTGGCGGAGAAAAGGGCTTGGTGATGTAGTCCACCGCGCCCAGCGTCAAGCCTTCAAGTTCCGAAACGAGATCATCCTTGCCGGTAAGGAATATAACCGGAATTCCCACAGTGCGCGGGTCTCCCTTGAGGCGGCGAATAACGTCGTATCCGGTCATTCCCGGCATATCGACATCGAGGAGAATCAAGTCAGGCAGGATCCGTTCCAGCATGGCGAACAGTTTTTCGCCCGAAGGCAGGGTAAAGACATTATACAGCCCACCAAGGGTGTTGCGGCCGATCATGAGGTTGCTGGTACTGTCGTCCACCATCATGATGGTTTTTGTGGTTTGCATATCCGGCAGCCTCCGGCAACAGGGTTAGTAACATCAATAGTACCACATTTTTGGTCATAGCCGGAAATAAAAAAACTGCTGATTGGACGGCTCTTACCGAAAGTAAATGGAGAAAAGGGATTGTGCAAACGTGCGTCTGCCGGTAAAACAGGCGGGATACCCCCATATGCCCATTTCCGGAGGATAATCCGCATGCGAATCCTGAACTTCGGTTCCCTCAATATCGATTTCGTCTATGCCGTGGACCATATCGTCCAGCCAGGCGAGACAATCTCCTCAAGCGCTTTGACGATCTTTTGCGGCGGCAAGGGACTCAACCAGTCCATCGCCCTCGCCCGCGCCGGTGCCACGGTTTTTCACGCAGGCATGGTCGGCCCCGACGGCGACATCCTCCTGGACGCATGCGCTGAGAACAACGTCGATACAAGCTTTGTCAAGCGCGTGCCGGAACGCTCCGGCAACGCCATCATCCAGGTCGGCGCGGACGGCCAGAACAGCATCGTCCTCTTCGGCGGTGCGAACCGCCAAAACACACCCGAATTTGTGGATGAAGTATTAGAACAGTTTGGCGACGACGACCTAGTGCTGCTTCAGAACGAGATCAACCATATCGATCGCATTATCGATCAGGCGGCATCACGGGGAATGCGGATTGCCCTTAACCCTGCTCCCTTCGACTCGAATCTGAACGGGTGCGAACTCAGCAAGGTTTCGTTGTTTATCATGAATGAGGTGGAGGGAGAACAGATTAGCGGCGAATCAACCCCGGAAACAATTCTCGGCAGTATGCGGGAACGGTATCCGGAGGCGGAGGTGGTCCTCACCCTTGGGGGTGATGGCGCGTCCTACCAGGGCCGGGGCGAAATAGTCACTCAACCCATCTTCCCCGTCAAGGTTGTCGATACCACCGCCGCGGGTGACACCTTTACCGGCTATTTCCTTGCCGCTTCCATGGAAAACCTGCCGCCCGCCCAGTGTATGCGGCTGGCTGCCCTCGCCTCGTCCATCACCGTATCAAGACAAGGTGCGACACCGTCCATTCCCAGGCGGGATGAAGTCGAGGCGCGGCAATAGGAAAAATAACAAACCGGAACGGCAATGCCGTTCCGGTTCGATTGGGCCATTTTTATACATTCTCATTACGCGGCGGAGAGCGAGTAAGTCACCTTGCGGTTCGGGTCGTGAAATCCGTTCATGCCGTTCAGGAGTTCGACATACTTCTGCATCGCGGTCGCCCTGGCACCGCTGGCTCCCACGCCCCCTTCCTGCGCCGCCATAAGCGAATATTTCGGCCTGCGACTGTCGGACACGCCGCCGGAGACAATCCCAAGGAAGAAGGTATCGACCTTCTGGTTCATTGGGAAGGTCCGTTGCCATGCCGCCATGGTATCGCCTTCGTTGACCTTCTTGGCATATTCGCGGTTGTCAGCCTCGCGCTTCATTTTGTCGCCGGAGTTGACGACGTCTCGCTTGGCATAGCCGTCGGGGATATGATCGTCGTCCCCTTCTTCTGATTTGCCGAGAAGAACGTCGCGCCGCTCCTGGCTTACGGTGCGCGCGTCCCGCTTGTCCTGTGATTTGGCGGTATCGTCCGCCACCTTGCTATTTGCCTTCGTCTCCTGACAGAACTGGTCCAGAAGAGTTTGGGCCTTGGAGACGTCCGCGTTCGCCGGATCGCCAAGGACGGTAATCTTGCCCGACTCGTCAATCTGCAGATCGAGACCGTTTGTATTGATGCCGCTTTGGCTTAACATATCCCTGACGGCGTCGCCAAGCTCGCCCGAGAGCTCCTTGTTTTTCTCGTCCTTAGCCTTGTCGGCTTCGGGTGAGACAACCTTGTTATCGCTCGGTCCGCCGCCGAAGCTGATTTCCAGCAGGTGCTCGTGCTTATCCACGTCGCCGTGCTCAAAGCGGTGCTCCTCGATAAAGGTCTCGGCTACGTCGGAGAAATTCGCCACGCGTTTGCCGCCCGCGTCCATGGCGTTGGACCCATCGCCCGCCCATTCATCCAAGGCCTGCTGCACCAGGGATTCGAGCGTTTGCTTGAGCTTGCCCGACATGTTCTCTGCGCCGACGATTTCGAAGCCACCGCCCTGCTTGACCCGAATCGAAAATCCCCGGGCAAGGGCGTCCATAAACTCCTTCTCGGTTTCGCCGCCAATCTGCTCGAGCTGATTGCGGACTTTGGTGAGGATGCCATCATCATACTCTTTGGTCTCCTTGTTGTACCCGCCCATCAACTTATCCTTGACCCCCTCGATTTTACTCTTGGCCATATCAAGGGTGGCGGAGTCGGAGAGGGTACCGTTGGAGAACTCGAAAGAGACCTGGAAGTCGGACTTTGTCTTGCCCCGCTCCAACAAGCCTATCACTGTATTCTGGAGTGCCGGATCGCCGCCAAACAAGCCCTGCAACTTGCTGCCGGCACCGACTATGGTGACATTGCCGGCGCCATCGTTGTCGAGAGAGAGTTGATCAAGAGACTGTCCGGTTTCTTCCGTAATGTAATTACCGACCACCCAGGAACGCAGGCTGTCGGAGGTGAACAGCTCGTCAAGGCCTTCGGGATGGGCCTCGGCCGCGTCAATGCCGCTTTGATTCAGGTACTCCTGGTATTCTTCCTGCTTCTGGTCGTTTTGGGTCACGCGAGCTGAAGCGACGTGGCTTTTCATTGTGCGCGCGAGTTTTTTATCCCCGTTGAGCGCTTCCTGGATGGCCTTTGCCTTATCTTTATCCTTCAAACCCGCGACAACGATATTGTCGTCCTTATCCACAGAGATCGCCAGCTTCTCGGACGGGTCCAGCTTGATGCCAGCAGCCTTGATGATGCCGTCGATGCGGGAACCTATATTTTTGCGGCTGAAGTTCATGGCGGTAAGGTTTGCCTCGCCATACCCAAGGCCAACATTAATATACT
>JAJPXZ010000017.1 GCA_021205245.1 Planctomycetaceae bacterium | reverse complement strand
CACATAAAACCACCTGAACATGGTGATGTTCCACCGATTGCAAAACTCGGTGACCGTATGGGCGAGGTAGGGATAGCGGAAATTCTCCGGCAGCGTAAACCCAAACAACCCGCCTATGCCTATTGCCATGTCGGCAAATCCGGAGAGCAGCATGTAGTAGTACAACCCAAGGGCGATAAGACCCAACCAGGCCAAAAGCACCGGGACATACGCACCCTGCATTGACATGCCGAACACGTCGGTCGAAATATTATACAAAGGAACGGCCAGAAGGAGCAGCTTTGCCAGCCCGCCCACAAGGCGCTCACCACCAACGCCCATACGAGCCAGAGAGAACGGCCGCGCGCGGAATTGCGGTTCCATATCGCGATAATTCAAGATAGGACCGAAAAGAACAGTGGGGAGAAAGGCAATAAAAAGCCCGGTATTCAAGATGTTCCGCGACGGTAATGCCTTACCCCGGGCGATATCGAAAATGTACACGAACGCTTGCAGGGCAAAGAACGAAATCCCTAGCGGAGCACTCCAGTAGATATTGAATTGCGGCAGGCCGGTAAGTCCGGCAACATACCAGAGAATGTGGGATCCATAACGCATCGCCAGCAGAGTACCGATATTCAACACTGCGGCAATTTTGACGATGCGACCGATATATGCCGGGTTGTTCGCATCGACAAGCCGAAGACCGAGGAGGTGGTTGCCCACAATAAGGATGACCATGGGAACAAGATGAAGAGGCTCGCCCCAGGCGTAAAAGAGGAGGCTAAGGATCAGGAGACAGAAGTTCTGCCCCGAAATCGAAAAATGGCACGCCCAATACAGCGCCAGCGCCGCAGGGAGAAAATACATAATGAAGAATAGAGTGGGAAATAACACGGTTCTGGCTCCCCGATCGCCACATCGTCAGTTAGTCTTTTTGAGGATCCGAGTAATACGTTGGATAACAGTTGGTTTGCGTTTCCGGACCGGCTCGACCTCCACCTCTACCGGCTCTACATCCACTTGGCTTTCCCCGACCGGGAGCGGTTCCTTCGCCCCCGCCCACCGCGCCACCACGCGTCTGCAGCGCGGATCAGTAACCCACTGTTCCCAATTGACGACAGCGACAAGGTTGCCGTTGATCCTGGTCAGATGTTCCTCTGGAAGCGTCACCAAAAAGTTGAGTCCCGGTTCAACCTCCACCGTCGCCGTTTGGCCGCGTACGAGGCTGACAGGCGGGTAAATCTGCATATACCGATAGCTGAAATCATTCAGGCTAACCGGCGTACCGTCTTCCAGGGTTGCCGGCAGGATGTTGAGAATTCGTGGCAGCTTGCGCGAGAAGAACTCGTTCGGCTTGGTCAAGCGCCTGTCGAAATTGACCTTCAAATCCTCGACAATCGGAATCGTTTCATGTATGGAGTCGGGCAGGGTTGGATCCCGTTCGTAAAGGATTTGCCGGTACTGACTGCGGTTCTTGTCGTCAATCTCCGCGATCTCCATGGCATAGGTCCAGCCCTTGGCCCCTGCCCGCTTCACCTGCACCATGGTGCATTGCATTTCGGCACGGTAGGTCGCATCGTTAACCCTAATAGTCACCATCTGGTCCTGCCCGATAAACAACGGGAAGTCCAAATCGGCGGAAAGCCCGCCCTCGGATACGTCGTTGGTGAAGCCCTTACAGACAATGCCGGCAGTCTCGAATTCGACAGGCAACCGCACGTTGAAGCGGTAGAAATTACGGTCGTTGACTCGCCCCAGCATAAAAAATGTCGCAAGGACGAGACATTTTATATTCACCACCACCCAGAAGATCATGATGACCGCGTAGAACGCGCGAAAATGAATGACTTCGCCGATGAATAGGAACAAGCTGATGACGGAAAGAACGAGCATCACCACATGCGGCAGGATCAGCGCCGGATCCACGTTCGACCGGTTGCGGGATCCCTTTTCCGTGACCTTGAACGAACGCAGGGAAACGCCACACAACTCCGCAAGGATTGGTACACACAGGAATGGATACTGGATGGTGTCGATAACGTTACACCAATTCAAGGTACGCGTTTTTGCGGAAATCCGCTTGGTCGCTATCATGTGGAGCAGATAACTGGGTAACCAGAAAATGGCGATTTCCGCCATCGACGTTTCCAGGATATGGGCGTGGAAAAACGCCACCATGATCGGCGCCATGACGAAGACGTACCGGCCCAGGAAGGTGAGCCAGAATATAAGGGTATTCAGATAAAGAAGCTTACGCATGAACGAAACGCGCGAATCACGGATGGGCCGGACGTTACGAAGCGACTGAATGCAGCCGCGCCCCCATCGTTCCCGCTGGCTGATGAGCGTGCCAATGTTCGGCGGCGTTAAGCCGTTGGCGAGGGTGACGTCGAGGGAGATAGTCTTATAGCCCGCCACCTGCAGGCGCATGCCTGTTTCGAAATCTTCGGTAATGGTATGGGTGGCGAAGTTGCCGATATCCGCCAGGGCCGCCCGGTCCATCACCACATTCGAGCCGCAGAGAATGGACGTATTGTAGTACGAACGGGCAACATTCACCTCGCGGAAGAAATAGATTTGCTCGTTAGGAATGCGTTTTTCCGCGTAGAGGTTGTATTGGAACAGGTCAGGCGTATAAAAGCCCTGCGGGGATTGTACATAGCCGATCACATCCTTCGGATCCACCTCTTCCGGTGCTTTCTCAACCCACCTGCCGTGTTCGTCCTTTTTCAACTTTGGGGCAAAGAAGTACGGGATCATGTGCATGAGGAAGTCGCGCCGCGGAATCATGTCGGCATCGAGAAACGCCACATACGGCGCAGATGTCTGCGCGAGGCCGTTATTGATATTGCCCGCCTTGGCGAATTGCGGATTCGGCATGCCTATGTAATTGACGCCAAGCCTTTCGGCGAGTTCCCGGATTGCCGGCCGGTTGCCGTCGTCGCATATATGGACATGAATTTTGGTGGAGTCGGGATAAGAGAGGTAACAACAGGCATTGGCCGTGTTGTAGACGATATTTTCGTCCTCGTCATGGGTGGCGATAAAAATGTCGACTTCCGGATACCACGAGTCAGGGATGTCCGGGCGTTCGGGATGATGATCCTGAACCTGGGTCACGTGATTGATAATATGCTCAATCCCGGCCAGAGCTTCAAACAGCAGCACCACCAGACCCAGCCCGACGGCAAAATATCCGTAACTGAATGGCAGGGTGTAAAAGACACGCCATATCAAATACACGGCGATGGCCACGGAAGCGGCATAGCCGAGAAATTTATCGTAAATGTGACCGATACGCGATTTCATGTACACGCTTGCCCATCTCTCAAATACAAACGAAAAGGCACTCTGCCTACTTTCTGGTCAGTAGGTGGGTAAACACCAACATGACGACGAGGGAAAGGAATGCAAAAATCGATTCCCGAGTTCCGCTTTTCCCGCGTGCATACAGATCAGGAGACAGCCATATTAGGTCTTCCAGGCGCTTGTGGACAAACTCGCTCTGGTTGGTTAGACATTCAACTATTTTGACCACATCCTGGTCATAGGACCACGTCTGCCGATTGCGGGTTATCCGCTTACCCACGTACGGCTTCAGCGCAAACGGGCCTTCGGCGGCGGCATATTCGTCCTGCCATCGCAGCCAATCGCGCTCCAACGCGCCTCCAAGCGACGCGACCAGGTCGAAAATCATGTGCCGCAGGTTGTCGTGAGACAGCTCCTCATGGTAAAGCTGGTTAAAGCGAGCGCTCAACCCTTCGACAAAGGAACGGCTCAGGAGCAGCCGATCCAGCCACATGAAGTTATCGCCACTCAGCGCCTGGTAGACGGGATAAATCCGCAAATCCTCGAAATCACCGCCTGTCTGAAGCGTTCGCCACACCGGCACCCTTCGTTCCAGGAGGTAGGTCACGGGCGGCAACTGAAACGGTTCTTCGAAAGGAAGAGGCCTGGTGCGGGTCAGGCCGTTGTCGAGAGAATTGTCGAACTTCCAGTCCGGTACGAACCCGAATTTGCCGTCGGCTCCGCGCATGAGGAAAAACGGCGCCCTGGTATCAAACGCGTTAAGGGTTAGCAAGTTGAGAAGGACGAAATTGGCCAGCGATTGCTCGTCCAACTGGACTTGGTAAGTTAGGAAAGACGTTGGCTCCAGCGAGTTAAGGATGCTATCGAGTTTTTCGAGCTCCACACCGAGCCTTCTCCGCCCATCTGTAGAAAGAAGGGTGCGCGGATCGAGGGGGACTATGGAAAAGGCCCGTGTTCCAACCCGCACGACGTGCTGTCCCCGTCGTTCCCTGCCAACAAGTTGACGCAGGAAGACGACAGGGCCTTCTCCCGGGGTGGAAAGGGCAAGATCATTCACGTTGCGGAGCGGGTTTTGCCCTAAAATATGGATGCCCTCGTAGTGGTACACGCCATTCAAAAGGGAAAGAACCTCGCAATGCCGAGATTGCGGGGTGACATCCGGCATAAGCACCCGGCCAAGCTCGAGAGCGACGCTTGTCCGTAACATCCCTTTATCGCGGACCGAACCGTGGAGGTACCATTCCGTGCTAGCGGGAAGACCAGCCAATGACACCGGCGCTATTTCTTGATCCCCGGCCAGGAAGAGTAGTGCGGAAAACTTACCGGGAGTGGAGGCGGACACCATGTCCTCCTCGATAATAACCGGCAGAGTAAACGTCGGCGAATTGGAGAGAGAGTTGACGCCCGAAGGACTGTCGTAAACCGATATTTCGGCAGGTGTTCCGGTCCCGGTAAAGTCGCCGCCCGAATATTCGACGACAAGGAGTGGGAGGCTTGAGGCAAAGTTGTCGCCAACCACGTGGCTGTTCGGAGCGACCTGTTCGTCAATTCGTCCTGGAGGAAATACCGATGGATTTGGGATTGGCGGTGCACTATCCCCACCGGTAACGTTGGCACCCATCCCTCCAACGAAGAACATGGTATATACAAAAAAACCGGCGGCGAATCGTCGCCACTGAGAATGAAGGGTTAGTATACGTTGTAGACAACGGTGTCGCACCATAAATATTTTCAAGCCTTATGTCATTAATTTGACGCTTCATTTCCAAGCCATTCCATCCGCAGTGCAATTTCACGTGATAAAGAACATTATTTAATTAATAAAAACTATTCAGAACCGACGAATCGGTATGTACTGTCATCATCACCATCTATACCCTTAATGTCAACGATAAAACCAAACCCCCGTTCTGAGTTCAACTTTGTAACCCAATTGCCAGTCCTTGTTTCGCAATAGTCAATCTCCAAGGCGGGAATGGAATATCACCCCATATGAAGGAACCTCAAAGCAATACGGACACTCATGCTTCCTTAACTTTATCGCAGAAGCGTAAGGTATAGAAAGAATACCTAGTGGCTGAACCATAGAATTAATTAAGCGTTTATCAATACGTTGCGAGCACGCTTACAATAAGTTACTTCGATAGAATCAATTTTTCTGGTATATACCGTTCTATTAAAATAGACTGGTTTGCTGTCCATTAATATATGTGAGACTCTCTAGAGCTCCCGCCACCAGTTATTTTTGGAAAAAGGTTTCGCCTTATCAATTGCGCCGCCCTCCCTAATTAGACCTATCCGCTAAAAGGCATGAAGCATTCTCCTCGACCATCGCAATCGCATTGCCTTATGGACGCAAAAAAGCGCCCCGGGCATTGCGGGGCGCATAAACTGCATTCTACGTGTTGCTCACTGCCCAAAGGTATCGGCGCGATAAATTGCCTTTTCGAGTATCTCCGGATTCACCTCCACCGGCATATTGAAGATGATGTTGGGCGGTGTGCAGATCTTCCGCGCCATGGCGGCGATGAGCGGTTCTTCCCCTGGCTGCAGCCCCAATCGGGCGAGCGTGGTCGGCAATCCAACAGACTTGAGGAATCCGGCTATCTCCGCGATAAACTCATCCGGTCTCCCTTCCAGTACCAACTGCACCAACAACCCGAACGCCACCGTCTCGCCGTGAGTGCTTTTGAGAGTGGAGGGAATCATCGTGAGACCGGAACTCATGGCGTGCCCGGCGGCGAGCCCGCCGTTCTCAAACCCTAACCCGCTCAGGAGCGTCACCGCTTCAACCACCTCCTCGAAATCATCGCTATAACGGCGATTTTTCATGTCGTCGATGGCCTTGAGCGACTTGCCCCGGATGATCTGCCAACATAAATCCCCCAGTGCGGCGGCTGTCCTTGGCGGCTTTCCCTTGAGAAAATTAAGCGCCCCCGACGCCCGACAGGCGTCAGCTTCAAACTTGGTTGCGGCCGCGTCGCCGATACCAGAGATGAGGAGCCGCAGGGGTGACTGCAGGATCACCTCGGTGTCCATAACTATGCACCAGGGCGAATACGCCATGTGATCGACCCGTTCCTTGGAATGGTCGTCCTTGTATATCATGGCGATATGGCTGACAGGCGCGTCGGAGGCGGCGATGGTGGGTACGATGGCGACGGGCACCTTCAATAAGATGCTGGCAGCCTTCGCGGTATCGGCGGCCTTGCCGCCGCCCAGCCCCACGACAGCGTCGCAGTTCTCGGCCCGGAAGAGGTCACCATTGCGCCGATTTCACGGTCGCTGCTTTCACCGCTGAAAAGCCCGCGAACGCATGAGCGCCCCGCCGCGACAAAAGCCTTGTCCACGGTCTCCCCGAGCAACCCGAAGACAAACGCGTCACTCACGACCAGGAAGCGTTTGCCCATCGGGGCCAACACCTCGCCCACGTTTTTAATAATGCCGTATCCCTGATAATACCGAAAGGGAGCGCCAAAAATAATCATCGTCCATAATCCATCGTCAAGAAATCCAACTGCCGGTTTAAGCGGATAAAATGAAACCTACCACAACCATCATACACCCAGGTACCGTTTCCGCACATTATCGTCGGCCAGCAGCGCCGCACCGGTATCTGCCATTGCGATAACGCCGTGCTCCAGTACATATCCGTGGCTCGCCGCCTTGAGGGCCAACTGAAGGTTTTGCTCGACCAGAAGAATGCTGAAGCCCTTGATGTTCAGCTCTTCAATAATGCGGAAGATCTGGTCGACGACCACCGGAGCCAAGCCCATGGATGGCTCGTCGATCAACAATAGTTTGGGCCTGCTCATCAGGGCCCGGCACATGCTCACCATCTGCCGCTCGCCGCCGGAGAGATTGGCGGCACGCCGCCGGAGCTTATCCTTGAGGGCGGGAAACAACTCCATGCACTCGGTGAATTTTTCCCGGTTCTTCTCCGGTTCCTTGCGCCAGAGGAAGGCCCCCATCATGATATTTTCTTCCACAGACATCTCGTCGAAGAGCTGCCACGCCTCGGGGATCATGGTCACGCCGTAGGCCGAGCGCTTGTGCGGCGGCAGGGTGGTGATGTCGCGCCCTTCGAAGGTCACCTTGCCGGAGCGAGCCGGTACCAAACCCATGATCGCCTTCAGGGCGGTGGATTTGCCGGCGTTGTTGCTGCCAACGAGGGACGCCAACTTGCCCTTTTCCACCTCAAGGGAGATTTCCCGCAGTACCGGGATGTCGCCGTAGGAGACGGCCAGATTCTCAACCTTCAGCATTGTAGTTCTCCCCTAGGTAGGCGGTGATGACCTGCTTGTTCCTGCTGATCTCCTGCGGCGTGCCGGAGGCGATCAACTCGCCGTGGTCGAGGACGTAAACGTACTCCGAGATGCTCATGACCGCCTGCATCAGGTGCTCGACAAAGAGAATGGTCATGTGCTTGTCCCGGCGGATCTCCCTGATCTTGGTCAGGATCATTTCCACTTCCTGCGGGTTGAGGCCGGCCATGAGTTCGTCCAGAAGGAGCAGACGCGGTCGGGTTGCGAGGGCGCGGGCCAGTTCGACGATCTTGCGGTCGGCGATATTGCAGTCCGCCACCAACTTGTCCCACTTGGTATCGAGTCCGAGATATTCAAGGACGGCAAATGCGTCCCGGCGCGCGTCGGGTGTTTTCGGACAGTGTAGGAAGCTGCCTACCATGGTGCTTTGCAGGACGGACAACTTCATGAACGGCATGGTGGTTTGGGACGTCATGGCGATGCCGGCGCGGCAAATGTCGTAGGGAGTAAGCTTGGTGATTTCATCCTTGTCGAAGTAGATACCGCCCGCGTCAGCGGGATATACCCCGGCGATCATTCGGAAGACGGTGGACTTCCCTGCCCCGTTCGGGCCGATCAGGCCGATAATTGCCCCGTCTTCCAGCTTGAAGCTGACGTCATTGACGGCATACACCCCGCCGAAGCGCTTGGATATCTTTTTTATGTTCAGTTTAGCCATCTGTCAGTCCCTCTTATGCGGAATGGCGAAGGCCAGAAGCGACCGGACTCCGTTGGGTTTGAGCAAAATGACGACGATCAATATCAGGCCATAGGCGATGCCGGAGACGCCGGCGTAAGACCCGCCGAGGCTGCCGCGGATGATTTCCTCCGGGACGATGACGATGGCCGCGCCCAAAATCGGGCCGATGAGCGTGCCGGAGCCGCCAATGATGGCGAGGATGATAATTTTGATAGACAGGTTGAACGAGAACACCACGTCCGGCTCGATAACGCCGATATACGCGGCGTAGAAAGCGCCACCCAAACCAGTAAAAAAGGCGCTGAGGACTGTGGCTTGGAGTTTGATGCGCGCCGTGTTGATGCCGGTGGCCCTGGCCGCATCCTCGTTTTCGCGGATTGCCTGGCAGTAGAAACCGAAGCGGGACCGTTCCAACAGGAACATGGCGAGGAACACCGACGCCATCATCGCGAGGGCGACATAGTAGAACTGGGTCTTGGTCACGCCGGGCAGGACGAGGGAAAGCCCCAGCGGCCCGCCGGTCAGGTTGTCTTGGAAAAGGGATAACTTCCTAAGAATTTCCGCCAGGGCGAAGGTGGTAAGAGTAAAAAATATCCCCTTGAGGCGCGCGGTGCAGACGCCGACCAGACACGCCAGGATCATGGCAAGGATTACCCCGACCGCCGCGCCGCCCCACGGACCGGAGATGCCGCGCGCCATCATGATGCCCATGGTATACCCGGCCACGCCGAAGAACGCCGAGTGGCCCACGGAGAATTGGCCGGTATACCCGCCCAAGATGCTCCACGCGCCGGCGAGGGAGGTGTACATCATCACCAGGATGACAATGTGCATGCCCCAAGTGCCGAGGTCGGCGAGCGGAAGAAGGCCGAAAAGGATGAACAAGCCGGCGAAGAACAGCCCCAACCGCGTATCACGCCGCCGGCCGCTCTCGATCACGTTATCAAAAGACATTTCAAGCCTCCCCAAAAAGGCCCGACGGCCGGAAAAGAAGAATACCGATGAACATGAGGAAGATCAGCGGGTCGTGGTAGCCGGGCACGAAGAAGCTGAGAAAAGCCGAGATGACGCCGATAATGAAAGCGGAGAAAAACGTCCCCACCAGATTGCCGATGCCGCCCATGACCGAGATGAGGAAGCACATGGTCAGGAAGCTGTGGCCGGTGTGGGGCTCGACTCTGTAGAGCTGCATCATGAACGCGCCGGTGAGGGCCAGGTAACAACAACTCGCCGCAAAGGCCATCGCTGCAACCCGAGGCACGTTGATGCCCATGACCGAGGCCATTTGCGGACGCTGGACAAGGGCGCGGATGCAGCGGCCGTACCAGGATTTTTGCAGGAACAGGTAGCCGACGCCCAGGAGGGCGAGTGCGAGGAGAGAGAGGTTCAACCGGGTCATACTGATATAAATATCACCCAGAATCACACCGCTCTCGATGGTGCCGAGCGAACGGGGAAAACTGCCCCACACGACCTGTGCCAGGTTTTCAATTAGGATGGCAAGTCCCATGGTGAGGAGGGACTGCACATTGCCGTCGTCCGTAAAGACGATATAGCGGCGGATGACCCAGCCAAGGAGAAAGAAGCAGGGCAGCAACACAGCCAGCATGCCCCACATCGGGATGCCGTTGTTGGAGCAGATGAAGACCGTGTACATGGCCACCATCAGCAGGTTGCCGTAAGCGAAGTTGGTCACCTTCAGCGCCCCGAGCTGAAAGTTGAACGGCACGGCCAGCATGGCGTAGATGCCGCCCATAAAAAGACCGGCGCAGACGCAGGTCACGATGTCATAAAATTCCACAAGCTCCCCTTTCCGGTTTGGGCATGGACCACATCCTCCGGCGGCCCGGACTGCATGGGCAATGAAAATCGTACCGTACCTCCGGCCGCCGGCGACTGGGATGGGGAATGCCGATTGCGGGAAGTCAAACGGGCGGCCGGCGGACCGGCAGGCACGGTACAGGGAGAGAAATTACCGTTTGCTGAACGGAACCAGCGGCAGCTCCAGCTTCTGGGTCGCGAATTCCTCGGGCCAAACCACCACGTATTCACCCTTCTTCCATTGTGCGACGACGCAGCGCTTGGCTAGGACGTTCTGGTTGTTTTCGTCGAATTGCATTCCCCAGTAGGCGGCAGTTTGCCCTTCGGGAATATTCACCTTGGCGAGCTCGGCACGGATTTTTTCGACGTCCATGGAGCCGGCCTTTTCGATGGTTTCAAGGTAGGCGAGCGCACCGGCGTAAGACGCGAGGGCGTGGGTCAGCGGCGGGTGGCCGAAGCGACGGATGTACTCTTCCTTATATTCTTCGAGGCCGGGCGCGACAGCGGGATTCATCATGGGGTTGGTGAAGGAGACGGCCAGCGCTCCGTCGGCGGCGACAGGGCCGAGGTCGGCGAATTCGGGCTGGTCATAGATAAGGCCGGCGCCGAGAAGGATCGGGGGTTCGAAGTCCATCGCCACCATCTGGCGGCGGAAGGCCATACCGTCGGCCGTATATTGGCTAAGGATGAGGATGTCGGGGCGGGCGCGGCGAATTTTCAGGATAACGGAGGTGAAGTCCTTCAGATCGCTCGGGTAGGTTTCATGGGTGACGTTGGTGTAGCCGAATTTCTTCAGGTCGGCCAGAATTGGGGCGGTGACGTAGCCGGTGAGGTCTGGGTTGGCGACGATAATCTTGACGTCCTTCGGGGACTTTTTCAAGTACTCGGGGGCTGCGAAGTTGACGAAGCCGACGAGTTCAGATCCGAGCACCTTCACAGGCGCGGCGAAGCGGTAGAAGTATTGCAGCCCGCCCTCGGTAAGCTTGTCGGCCCAATTGACGAGGCCGAGACAGAGCTTCTTTTCCCGTTCCGACACCTTTTGCCAGGCTTCTTCCATGGCGGAGCCGTATCCGCCGAAGACGACGGCCAGGTCTTCCCGGCTGTGGAGCCGTTCCATTTCGGCGACGGCGGCGGTGGAGTCGGGGGCGTCGGCGATGACGAGTTCAATGGGTTTGCCGAAGAGGGTCTTTTTCGTTTCTATTGCCAAAGTAACGCCATTTTTAACCTCGTTACCGCCGAACGAAAGGGTTCCGGTCAGCGGAGTAATGAGGCCGACGCGGGTCGTTTCCTGGGCGGGAGCGGTCGCGGCCAGTGCCGGTAGGAGGAGAGCGGCAAGAATGGGCACCAATACGTTTCGCATAAAAAGCTCCTTTTGGAGAAAAAGACTGCCCATAGCGGTTCCGTGGCTACATCACCACTTCTACGGATTGGGCATCGGCGGTAACTATTCGTTCACGGGCGTTTTTGGCGATGGCAAAGAATATCAGCATGTATCGGCGGAGGAGGCGGTAGCGATACGCAGGCATATCGCCGTTTCAATGTATGTTTTTATGTACAATTAAAGAACAATGACTATTGTAGAATAACCCACGATTCACCCTACGTCAAATCACAAAATCCATTTTCTTCGAGAAAAGATCCCATAATCGCCTTTAAAGCCTCCCCTCTATCCAAGCCGTTTGCGTTTCATGAAAGTATGTTGTATAATATGTACCAAAGGCCGACGAGCCCGGACAGCTTGGGCAGGGGAAGATTAGTGTGGCATGAATGGGGCAGCGTGCCTATGCTTGTCCAGCGTGCAAGACCGCCCCCAGGATCGGGGTTCTGTGGCCGCAACACAGCCAAAAATACCATACTCGAGGCCAGGCCCGTGCAAATATCGAAAGATTTCTTTCTGAAAAACCGGTTGGCCGTGATGCGGCTCTCTCGCGACCTGCTCTCAACCAAGCCGGACGAGCAGCTCCAGACGGTGGATTATTATGTGGAAAAGCTGGAAGTCTCCAGGGGTACGGTGCAAAAGGCGATGCAATTCCTGATCGATCAGCAATGCATCACCACCCATTTTCGCGGCCAGCTCGGCACATTTCTCCTCACCAAGGACAGCGAAAAACTCTGGGAATATTCCGGCCTCGGGACGCTTTCGGGCGCTATGTCCTTGCCGCTGAACAAGCTTGTCGCCGGTTTGGCGACGGGTATCTGCGACTGCATGAAGCTTGGAGGCATCCCCTTCAATTGTATCTTTATGCAGGGGTCACGCACGCGCATGAAGGGCCTGGACGCGGGAAAATACGATTTTATCGTGGCGTCGAAGCTGACGGAGTCAGTGCTTCTCCCTGAGTACCCCAACCTGGAAACGGTGATGAAGCTACCGGGCTGCGCCTATGCCGGCCGCTATATCCTCCTCTTCGCCGACCCGACCAAAACCCGTATCGAAAACGGGATGACGGTGGCGGTGGACCGCAATTCCTTCGACCAGTTCCACCTCACCGAACTCGCCTGCGCCGACAAAAAGGTCCGCTATAACGAGCTCACCTACATTGAGACCCGCTACAGCGTCAAGCGGGCCGAGTCCGACGTAACCGTCTGCCGAACCGACGCGCTTGAGTCTCTCGGAATGGGGACGAAACATATCAAGGATATCATCCTGCCTCAATTCACAAAAAAAGAATTCGACGCTTTTTCCGATTCAGTCGTGCTCGCCCGTCACGACAATTACGCCATTGCCGACATCCTGCAAAGCACCCTCCGTCCCAGCGTTATCGCGAATTCGCAGAAGAAGGTGATGAACGGATCGAGGAATCCCAGTTACTATTAGCCGCCCCGTCGGCGGATACTTTTTCACCCGCAATGCAAAAAAAACCGGACAACATTTGCCTAACTCAAAACATCCGGTATAATGTACATTAAAACGTACTATCAAACAACCGATAGCTATCCAATCCCAATCCCTTTCGCCAGGAGAATTACATGATGAACGTCTCGAAGGAGCAGGTTAAGCAGGATCTGGCCGCGATGTTCTCCGCCGACCAGGTGGTTACCCAGGAAGAGGCGTTGCGGGAATATGATTCCGAAAACCGCAACTTCGCCAAGGCGAACGGCATTTATGCCGCCCCCCTACCGATATGCATCCTGAATGTCACGAACAAGGACGAGGTCGCCAAAGCCCTCCAGTATTGCAACACGAACGGCGTCGCCGTCATTCCCCGCACCGGCGCGTCGTCCTACGAAGGGCTCCTGACCGCCATCAGTGAAGACACCATCGTTCTGGACGCGTCGGCGATGAATAAGATCATCAAGATCGACTACGAAAACATGTCCGCCACCTGCGAGTGTGGCGTCCCCCTGGATACACTCGAGCAACTCCTGCAGGCGAAGGGCTTCACTACCGGCCACTCGCCCCAATCCCTTCCGGTCGCACAGATGGGCGGCCTCGTCGCGACCCGAAGCATCGGCCAGTTTTCCACCTACTACGGCGGCATCGAGGACATGCTCTGCGGCCTGGAAGCGGTTATGCCGGACGGTAGGCTAGTCCGCATCCGCAACGTCCCGCGCCGTTCCGCCGGCCCGGATCTCCGCCACCTGTTCATGGGCAGCGAAGGTGCGCTCGGCTTTATCACCGAAGTCACGGTCAAGATCTTCACCTACTACCCGAACGACTTCTGGAAAGGCGGCTATATCGTCCCTTCCATGGAGGCCGGCATCAGCACCATCCAGCGCATCATGGCTGCCGGATACCGGCCCTCTGTTGTACGCCTCTACGATAAACCGGACTTCGACTACAACTTCGGCAGCGTTACCTTGAAAGATGGCCAAGCCTATATGTTCTTCGTGGCCGAAGGCCCGCCCGCCATCGCCAAGGCGACGGGTGACGCTATTCACGCCTTCGCCCTCGAAGCGAAGGGGGAATACATCGGCACCGAAGGGGTTGAGCACTGGCTCCTTCACCGGAACGACCACTGCACCAAACGCTTCAAAATTCCCGCCACCCGCCAGCAATACCGCGAGGTCCCGATCTTTTACGCCACAAACGAGATCTCGGCCAGCTACACCGATATCCGCGAAATCTACAAAAACGTGATGGCGAACGTGCCTGGAAAAATCGACAATCTTGTATTGCTGGGCGGCCACGTCTCCCACGCCTACCAGACCGGCGTGAACATCTATTTCGTCTATCGCTTGAAGGTCGAGGACGCGACCACCTATTTCGCCGCCCACCAGGCGATCATCGACGCCATCTGCGAAGAGGTCCTCAAGGCGGAAACGGGCGGCTGCGTCCACCACCACGGCATGGGGAAGCAGCGGGTCAAGTTTGCGCCGCAGGAACACGGCTCCAGCTACTTCCTGATGAAGGAATTGAAAAAGATGATGGACCCCAACGGCATCATGAACCCGGGCGTCCTGATCACCCAATAGGAATCAGTTGCTGGAGTATAGGGACGCACCAGGGCGCGGAGGACCGTGTTCTGGTGCGTCGTCTCTGTCGGGAAGACGCCATGCGTATCCTCGCCTCTTTTAAAATCGTTCGGGACATTGATCAGCTCGCGCCCTCGGAGCTGGTTGCCCTGCGCGACGGCACCCTCGACCTGAATGTCTTCAAAACCATCATTGGCGGCTACGACGAAGCAGCGCTCGAAAACGCCCTCCGCCTCCGCGACGCTATCCAAAAAAGTGGCGGCGATGCCGAAGTCCACGCTGCCACAGCTGGCGAGTGCGACGACCGCTTCGCCCGGGATCTGTTTGCCTTGGGGATAACCCGGATTTTCCGTATCGCCCCGCAGCAGGAAGGTCCGGCCGATATTCCCGAGACGGTTGCGTCGGCCCTGGCCGAGCTCGTTACCGCTCAGGGCGGCTATGACGCAGTTTTCATGGGCCGACAGACAAGCCCGGAGGAGCACGGCCAAACCCCCTTCCTCCTCGGTGCAATGACAGGGTTGCCCTGCCTCGCCGAAACGCTGGACCTTAACTATGGCGAGGACGGCATCGTCGCCCGCTCCCGGACTGACGCCGGAACAGCCACCCGCACCGTTACCCGACCGGCGATCTACGTGATGGGAGAGGCGTTCCACCCCTACCTCCGCATAGCCACCCTGCGGGAGAAGCTCAAGGCCGGGGAGCGCACCGTCGACGATTTCGTCCCCCCACCGCCCTCCTACCGCATGGAGAAACCGCGCCTCCTGCGCCGCATCTACGAGTTTTCGGAAAAAACCTGCGTCTTTATTGACGGAGTGACCCTTGACGAAAAAGTCGATAAGCTCTGGCACGATCACCTCCGAGAGGCGGTGGAGCGATGAAGCCCACCGTGGCGGCAATTCCCGTCACCCGCGCCGACGATCTCTCGCGCGTCCGCGAAGCGATCACTGCCGCGCGGACCGCCGGGGCGGATCGTATCGAACTCTGGCTCTTCGGCGTCTCCCACGACCGCTACCGCACCGCTCCGGCCGACATACTTCTGACAGTGGAGGATGACGCCATACCCACCGCCGAACGGTACGCCACTCCTCTCGCCGCGATGATGACGGAACGGGCGTGCGCCCTTCTGCTCCTCCCCGCCGGCATCCTCGAGAACGCTCTCGCCGTGCGCACGGCATGGCTCCTGGGCGCGGGCTGCGCCACCGCCATCACCGGCATCGCCGCACGGAATCCTGGCTTTGCCGTCATCCGCCGCACCTTCGGCATGCAGATAGAAGCGGAAATAGTTTTCGAGAAACACTCCTGCATTTTTACGGTGGCGAAAGATTCCTTCGACGCGGCGACGGACGACGGCGAGCCGGTCGTTGTGTCGAGTCCGCTGGAACTACCGAGTAATCTAGATTGGTTTGTGGATTTTGAAGAGACGTCGGACACGGAGGAAAAAACGCTATCCTCTTCCAGTCTGGTGCTTGCCGGCGGGCGCGGCCTGGGTGGCCGCGAGGCGGCGGAAAACCTGGACCGGCTGGGCGAGCGGATGCACGCCGGCGTCGGCGCGACCCGTCCAGTGGTCTTGAATGCCTGGCTGCCGATGAACAGGATGGTCGGCGTTTCAGGCATTTCGGTCGCGCCGAAGCTGTGCATCGCCTTCGGCGTTTCCGGCAGTATTCCGTTTTTGAAAGGGGTGGAAAAAAGCGAAGTATTGATCGCGATCAACAGCGATCCCGACGCGATAATCTTCCGGCACTGCGACGTGGGCCTGGTGGGAGACTGCACGCGGGTGCTTGCCAGTCTGCTGGAAAAAACCGCAGGAGAGCCGGACCATGGCTGAATGGATTCAAGACCCGGCTATCCTCGCGTCCCACCTCGCTGACGAAAGCGGTCTCGCCGGCACAGCCGATGCCATCATTTTTCCGACAACCATCGAGGAAGTCGCCGCCGCCGTCGCCGACATGAAAACGATCACCATCCAGGGGAGCAAAACAGGCTTTTGCGCCGGTGCGGTTCCCGCCGGCGGAGCAATCCTCAACCTCTCGCGCCTGAACACCATCACCACTTTTACCTACAGTAACGAATTACGCACTGGCACCCTTACCGTCCAGGCGGGCTGCACGCTGGAACAGGTAAACGGCCTCCTCGCCGCTAAAGGCTCTGCTCCAGATTACTGGTCCCCCGAATCCAAAGCCGCGTGGGAACGCTACCGCGAATCTGGCGATACCCTATGGTTCCTTCCCAACCCGACCGAAACTAATGCCAGCCTTGGCGGCATTGCGGCGACGGGCTCTTCGGGCTCCCGCGTTCCGGCCGGACGCTTGGCGGATCATTTCGAGACGATGACGGCGGTGCGCGCGAACGGCGAGATCGGGGCCGTCGACTCTCTCTGCGGTTCCGAAGGCGTCCTCGCGGTGATCGCCGACATGACCCTTCGGCTTTCTGTCAGGCCTCCTCTCCTATACGGACTTATGACCTTACACGCCAATTATGACGAGGCGGCGACCTTTGGTAAACAATTGACCGCGCGCGCGGAAATTCTCGCTGTTGACTGGTTCGATATCGCATGTCGGGATTTTCTCGCCAGCCATGCCGCGACGCTGCCGCCGCATACCTATATTCCCGATTTCCCCCCCGGCGCGGCGGTGTGTGTGTGGACAGAGGCGGTGGGGACGGAGGCGTTTTTGCTCGACGCAATGGAGCTCCTGGAAGCGGGTAGCGGCTTTGCCGATGCGGCCCTGGCGGCCACGGTCGATCGGGACCGCGAGCGTATCGGCACTTTCCGCCACGTACTTACCGAGACATGCAACAGGGTCGCCGCCGGAACGCGCTCGCCCATTCTCGACTGGTGCTCGCCGGACGGGCAATGGGCGTCGGTGGCTGAGGGTGCGGCAGCCCTGTTTCGGCGCGAAGGAGTTCCCTTTGTCCTAATGGGACACGCGCGGGATGGTAGGACGAGCGCACGTGCGCCCGGGCTGCTGGATGCGGGAGAGTTGGTTGATTTTTTACAGCGGATGGGCTGCTCGGCGTCAGGGGAGCATGGGTATGGGCGTGCCAAGCGGGAGTTGTTCGCTGCGCTAAGTCCTGATGAACGGGATCGCTGGCGGCGGCTTCGCACGGCGGCCGATCCCGGTGGGGTGCTGAACCCGCGCGTGATGGTGATGCGGTGATTTGATAAAGGAATCACGATAATGACGGAACAATATATTCTCGCTATCGATGGCGGCACGCAAAGCACCAAGGTGCTGATCTTCGACGTCGCCGGCAACGTGGTATGCGAAGGCAAGCAGGTGCTCCGGCCGACCCAAGCGCCGCGCATCGGCTATGTCGAGCACCCGGACGACGATCTCTGGGACGCTCTCGTCAGCGCCTGCCGTCAGGCTCTGGCACGTTTTCCTGGAGACCCCAAAACCATCGTCGCCGTCGGCCTGTGCACCATCCGCGCCTGCCGGGCGTTTCTCCGGTCCGACGGCAGCCTCGCCTATCCCGTCATCGACTGGATGGACCCGCGCGCCTACGGGCCGTTCGAGTGTCCGGCGACGGATTTCACCTACGCGACCACCACCACCGGCTATATGACCCACCGCCTCACTGGCGAATTCCGTGACACCGTCGCCAACTGCACCAACCGCCAGTGGCCGACCGATATGGACAATTGGACATGGAGCGGAGACGACGAGGACTTCCGCTCCCTCGCCATCACTCGTGAGAAGATGATGGAACTCCACTTCCCGGGCGATATACTGGGGACGGTTACCCGGGAAGCCGCCGAGGCAACCGGCATCACCGCCGGCCTTCCCGTCGTCGCGACAGCCAACGACAAGGCGGTGGAGGCGCTAGGGGCGGGATTGTGGCAGCCCTACGAGCAAGGGCTCATTTCCCTCGGGACCTATATCGCGTCCATGGTCTGCGGCGACCGGAATCGACAGGGTGCGGCAAACTTCTGGACCAACTTCGCCTCGGTGCCGCACCGTTATCTCTACGAGAGCTTCGGTATTCGGCGCGGCATGTGGACGGTAAGCTGGCTTAAAAACCTCCTGGGGGACGAGATCGGGCTGAAGGCGAAGGCCTTAAATATTTCGCCCGAGGAATACCTCAACCGCGAGGCGGAAAAGGTCCCGGCCGGATCCGAGGGGCTCTCGACGGTGGTGGAATGGCTTAGCACCAAGGACAAGCCGTACAAGAAGGGGATCATGCTCGGCTTCGACGTGCGCCATACCGCCGCCCATATGCACCGTTCAATTATGGAGGGGATCGCCCTGACGATGAAGAACCGCTACGACGAGATGTGCGACGAACTCGGCATCCATCCCGGGCGGATAACCGTCTCCGGCGGCGGCTCCAACAGCGCCCTGTTTATGCAGATTTTCGCCGACGTCTTCGGGGTGCCGGCCACGCGGAACGAAATTACCGGCGCGGCCGGCCTTGGTTCCGCGATATGCGCCGCCGTCGCCACCGGCATCTACCCCGGCTTTGAGGAGGCCGTCAAGGCGATGGTGCGGCCGAAGGACGTCTTTACGCCCGACCCCGACAACCACAGCCTTTATACTCGCATCAATGACGAGTTCTACCGTGGTATTACCGCGACAACAGACGCCATTCTCAAAAAAGCGTATCCGCTTTTTCACTAGCTAAAGGAGCACACGGCCGTGCCATTTATCCGCATCAGCTTTTCGAAGGCGTTTGAAAGGGAACAAACTCTCCGGGCGAAACAGGAGCTGGGCCGACTCGTCTCCATCCTGAAAGGGAAGGACGAGTCGAAGCTTATGCTCGACTTTCGCCACAGTCCGTGCATGTTCTTCCGGGGCGACGATCTCGCCAACGGTGCGTTTGTCGACTGCCGCCTCTACGGGCCTATCCCGAACGACGAGAAGAAGGCCTTCTCGGAAGGGGTCTTCGCCGCTCTGCGGGAAATCTACGCCATCGATCCCGCCGACGTCTTCATTGCCTTCACCCACTACGACGACTGGGGAAGCCTGGGCGGCTACAAGAGCCTCTAGGGGCGTGTGGCGCTATTCATGTGTCAAAGCGGTTCCGGCATATGCGGTGCTTCGTCTTACAACAGCATGAACTGCGGCGGGCCGTTTTTTTACGACACGGTGATGCCGCCGTCGGCGACGATGATCGCCCCGTTCAGGTAGCTGCTTTCGTCGCTCGCCAGGAACAGGGCGATGTTGGCGATATCCTCCGGCGTACCCCAGCGGCGCAGGGGCGTGCCTGTGGCAAGGAATTTCTTTTCGTCGAAGGTCGGCTTGTTGAGATCGCTCTCGTACACCATCGGGGTAAGAATAGCGGCGGGGGCAATGCAGTTGGTGCGTATTTTCTCCGGGCCGTACTCCACGGCGAAGGATTTCGTGAGCGTGACGACCGCCCCCTTGGAGGCGGAATAGGCGTCGCAGTTCGGGATTCCGATGATGCCGCAACTGGACGCCGTATTGATGATGACGCCCCCTCCCCGCCTTCGTAACAGCGGAATAGCGCACTTTGAGCAGTACATCATCCCGAACAGGTTGATGCGGAGGATGCTGTCCAGCACCCCCACATCCAAGATATCTATCGCCGCGTCCTTCTCCCCCCAAAATACCGACGCGTTGTTGTAGAGGACGTCGATGCCGCCGTGGGTCTCGCCGATGCGATCGAACGTCTCCCGCACCGACTCCCACTCCGCGACGTCTACATCGTAGCTTTCGGCCCTGCCGCCCGCGTCCACAATTTTCTTCCGGGCCGCCTCAGCGCTCTCGCCGTTTTTCTCCAGAATGAGGGCGGTTGCGCCTTCACGAGCGAACAGCCCCGCCGCCGCCAGTCCGATACCGCTCCCTGCCCCAGTGATGGCGGCGATTTTTCCCCTGATGCGCATGGTCCGCTCCCTATGGCGATTTAGTAAATGCGATAGCCGCCGTCGGCGACGATGGTAGCTCCGGTGATGTAACTCGACGCTTCGCTGGCGAGGAACACGGCGATGTCGCCCATCTCGGACGGTTTTGCCCACCGGCCCAGCGGGATGTGGCCGAGAGATTTGTCCAGGAAGCCATTGTTTTTCGGATCTGCGAGAAAATCCTCATTGATTTCGGTGAGGGTGTAGCCGGGGCAGATGGCGTTGACGCGGATATTGTATTTACCCCACTCCCCCGCCATGCAACGGGTCAAGCATTCCACCGCCGCCTTGGAAACGTCGTACGCGCCGGTACAGCAGTTTTTCAGGCAGGAGGAACCGCCCATCGAGCCAAGGTTAATGACCGATCCCGACTGCTGTTCAATAAGGATTCGGCCGAAGTGTTTCATGCATAAGAACGTACCGGTGACGTTGGTCGCCAGGGTGGCGTTCCACTCGTCCAGACTCGTGTTTTCCAGCGGGGTCTCGCCCCGGCCGAGGGCGGCGTTGTTGACAAGCACGTCAAGACGGCCCGTTGTTTTCTGGACAAAGGCGGCGGCGGCCTCGACCGAGGCTTCATCGGTCACGTTGATAGCATGGGTCCAGAAAGTTCGTCCCGTCGCCCGGCGGAGTTCGTCGGCGGTTTGTTCCAGTCTCCCTGTATCACGGGCGAGGATGAAAACGTCCGCGCCGGCCGATGCCAGACTGCGGGCGAATTCCTTGCCGATGCCCCTACCCGCCCCAGTAACCAGAGCTACCTTCCCAGTCAGGTTGAATCCGTTTGTCATAGTATTCCTCTCTGCGTGTGGGTTACACCCGTTCGACCGGAGTGATTTTCCCCGTCTCCGCCGACTCCAAAATGGCAAGAATGGCCAGGGACACGTTGGCCGCCTCACGGAGAGTGACGTGGAATTCCTCGCCCGCCACCAGCTTGTCGACAAAACTGCGGATGCTCTCGTAGGCGAAACCTCGGCACTTGTCGAAAACGTAGTTTTTGACCAGGATGTCATGGCTCACCATGCGCTCGCCGTCCGTCACTTGGCAGAGGTTGAAGCTGGAGCAGTCGACGTCGAACTTGCCATCGGTGCAAAGCATATAGAACTTGAAGTCGTTGACGTTGGGGTTACCGTTCGGTGTAACCCAGGAGTTCTCCATCTGCGCCACCGCGCCGTTCGCATATTTAATCGTCGTCATATAGGTGTCGACCGTGTCGATGCCGAGCGACTTGAGTTTGCCCTCCGTTTTCACCGCGTACACCTCGACGGGATAGTCGCCGATCAGCCAGTTCATCGTGTCAAGGGAGTGGCTGCCCAAAAACCACAGGATCGACGACTTCGCCACCCAAGAGAGCATGTCGGTGGCGACCCAGAGGTTGTCGTTCATGCGGAAGTGCGCATTGGTGGGGACACCGTACTTGCCGCTGGAGACAAGCTGCTTGACTGCGTTAAATGGCGGGTTCCAGCGGTTGTGCAAATCCACCATGGCGCGGACGCCGTTTCCCTCAATGGCGTCGAGCATCCGCGAAACGTCGGGCCGCGTGGTAGCGAGGGGCTTCTCGATAATCATGTGTTTCTTCGAATTCGCTGCGGCAATGGCGATGTCGGCATGGAGAAAGTCGGGGGTGACAATGGCGACGGCGTCGCAGTCGCAGGACGCGAACATCTCGTTGTAATCCGTGTACACCGCCGGCAGACCGAACTCACGGGCGAACGTTTCCGCCTTTGACTTGTCCAGGTCACAGATGGCGACGGGCTCGGCGTTCGGGTGCTCGCGGTAGATGCTGGCGTGGGCCTTGCCCCACAGTCCCGCGCCAACGATAGCCATTTTAACGGGCGTCTTCATGATGGATTGTCTCCTTGAACGTGGACAGGAAAATACGCGTTTTTGTGGTTTGCATCTATTTTATTAGGTTTCCTTAATAATATTCCATAAATCCACTTAGTCAATTTTTGCGCACTTTTTTGGTAAGTTTTTTCGAAATATTTCGAGCATGACGCCGTGCATGAGGTATGCTTGAGGTAAAGTTTATTTAGTAAGGATTATTAAGTTACTTGTTCCGTTCCTCCGCATGCCCACCGCCGCACCTCCCCGGCGGGCATCTTGCCCCACCTCCGAAGGCGGAAGAGTCATGAGCGAATTCATCCTCGAGATGCAGAAAATTACCAAACTTTATCCCGGCGTCAAAGCACTCGACAACGTCACGCTCCAGTTCCGGCCGGGCGAGGTACATGCCCTCGTCGGCGAAAACGGCGCGGGCAAATCGACCCTTATCAAAACGGCGTCTGGGGCAATCGAACCCACCGGCGGCCGCATCGTAGTCGGCGGCTGTTCTCACCCCGCTCTTACTCCGACCGAATCTGCGGAAAATGGCAGTGCCGTCGGCTACCAGGAATTTACCCTCGTGCCGGTGATGACGGCGGCGGCAAACATCTGTCTCGGCAAATACATCCGCCGGGGGCCGTTCTGCGACTTCCGCGCCATGAACCGCCAGGCCGCCGCCCTCTTCAAGCGACTGAACATCGACATCGACCCTGAAGCCGAAGTGTCAACCCTCACCACCGGCTACCAGCAGATCGTCGAAATCGCCAAGGCCGTAGCCAGTAACCCGAAAATCCTCATCATGGACGAGCCCTCCGCCCCCCTCACCACAAACGAGGTCGACTCCATGCTAGACATCGTCCGTATGCTGAAACGGGAAGGGGTCGCCGTTATCTACATCACCCACCGCATGGACGAGATTTTCCAGATAGCCGACCGTGTTTCAGTCCTTCGGGACGGGCAGTACATCGCCACCAAAACCATCGCCGAGACGAACAAAGAGGATCTGATCCGCCTCTTGGTCGGCCGCTCCCTGAAGGAGACCTTTCCCGAGCGTCCCGCGTCGGACGGCGAGGTTGTCCTCGAACTCGACAATGTCACCGGCAACGGGGTGAAGAACGTTTCCTTTTCTCTGCGGAAGGGCGAGATCCTCGGCCTGGGCGGGCTGGTCGGGGCCGGGCGCACCGAGTTGGCTGCCTTGATCTTCGGCAATGCGGAAGTCCGCTCCGGTGAAATGCGTTTGCACGGCAAACCCCTGCGTCCGAAAACTCCCGGCGACGCCATCTCCCGTGGAATCAGCCTCGTGCCGGAGGACCGCAAGACCCAGGGACTCCTCCTCAACATGACGGTGAGCGAAAACATTACCGTAGCGTCGGTGCGCAAGCTCTCGAACCGTAGCTTCCTGAACGCGCGCTCTGAAGAGGCCTTTACACAAAAGCAAATCGACAACCTCAACATTAAGACGCCGAGTTCGCGCCAGCTCGCCCGCAACCTCAGCGGCGGCAACCAGCAGAAAGTCGTGCTGGGGAAATGGCTCGGCACCGATCCGGATATCCTTATATTCGACGAGCCGACCAGGGGCATTGATGTCGGCGCGAAACAGGAAATTTACCGCCTCATGTCCGCCATCGCCCGCAGCGGCAAATCCATCCTCATGATTTCGTCCGAGATGGAAGAACTCCTGGGCATGTCCGATCGGGTGGTGGTCCTGAGTAAGGGCAGGGTCACGGGAATATTGGACAAGGCGGATTTTTCTCAGGAAAAGGTCATGAAATACGCCGTGGAGGGGCATAATGTCGCGAAATAACGGGAGCGGGTTCAGGGTGGGCGATTACGGCTTGGTCATCGTCCTTTTCGCCATGTTGGCGTTCTTTACCGTCTATGCGCCGAACTTTATGCAGTTCAGCAACTTTTTTAACGTGTCGCGTCAGATTGCCGTGCTGGGCATCGTCAGCGTCGGTATGACCATCGTGCTCATCTGCGGCGGCATCGACCTATCGCTTGGGTATCATATCTCCCTTGCCAACGTGCTCTGCGCCTGGCTGATGGTGAAGGGGGGCATCAGCCCGCTGTACGCCGCAGCCATCATCCTTGTCATGGGGGTCTGTCTCGGCCTCCTTAACGGCTTCATTATCGTTAAAACTGGTGTCGCGCCGCTGATCGTCACCCTCGCCATGTTGAACATCTTGAACGGTGTAAGCTTCACGATTTCAAAAGGCGTGCCTATCTTCGGCTTTCCCCGCTCCTTCTCCATCCTTGGGCAAGGAAACCTGTTTCGCACCGTGCCGTATTCACTTCTCATTATGCTGGCAGTATTTCTGGTCGGCAGCATCATTTTGAAAAAGACGTATTTCGGCCGCTATTTCTACGCTATCGGCAGTAACGAAGAAGCGGCGAAGCTGTCTGGCATCAACACGCCTCGCATCAAGATGCTGGCCTACGGCATCTGCGGCTTCCTGGCCTCGCTGGGCGGGCTCGTCATGCTGTCCCGCACCAACTCAGGCCTGTCCACCAACGGCGCGGGGTTCGAGTTCAACGTTATCACCGCCTGCGTCCTCGGCGGCGTCAGCGCCAACGGCGGCCGGGGTACCGTGTTCGGGGCACTGGTGGGTGTGCTAATCGTCGGCTTTCTCGATAACGGACTCCTGCTCATGAACGTAAGCTCCTACCCGCAGCTGATCATCAAAGGCGTTTTGATGCTCTGTGCCGTCGTCTATGACACCATGTCCATCCGTAAAAGCGAATCCATCCGCCGCATGGCCGCCATCGACGCCGACAACATCGGTTGACTACCGCCCTGCCCCGGACGTTCCGGGCAGCGCAAACATTTCCTGAAATGGAGGGAGTTCGGCATGAAGAAGCTTATCGCTGTGGTTCTGGCCTTCGCCGTGGCAGCGTCAGCCGCCGGGGCCGGAGAACGCTACCGGGTCGGTGTCTCGTTCTACAACCTCACCAACCCGTTCTGGTCCGAAATCACCGCCGAATGCGTGCGTTACGGCGAGACCCTGGACCTCGACGTGACCTATGTCGACGCCGGCACCGATTCGGCCAAACAAATCGCCCAGATCGAAAACTTTATCCAGAGCGGCGTCGACGCACTGATCGTCCTCGCCATCGACGTCGCTGCGGTCGAGGACGTTATGCAGCGAGCCATGGACGCGGGCATCAAAGTAGTGGATTACGGACGGGGCGTCGAAAACGCCCACACCACCTACAACCTGGACGCCGTCACGAACGGCCATGTTCTTGCCAAAATGGCGGCCGACTGGGCCAGGACCAAATACGGACCCGACGACACGGTCGAGTGGGGGCACCTTAGCATCGAGACAGTGGAGATAGGCGTCATCGAGGGACGCGCCACCGAGGAAGGCATATTGAATGAGTTGCCGAATTCCAAAATGGTCGCCCGCAACTCGACCCTCACCGTCCAGGAAGGCATGATGCACACCGAGGGCTTTATTCAGGCCAACCCAAATATGCGTCTCGTCATCAGCCTCAGCGCCGGCGGTGGCGTGGGCGGCAATGAAGCCATCAAAGCAATCGCCTCGCCGGAAGAGTACGACGACTGGGGCATATTCTCCATCGACGCCACTGAAGAAGAAATCCTCAACATCCTGCGGGGCGATCCGCAAAAAGGCACCCTCGCCCTCGGCGGCTCACGCCAGCACGCCCACACCATCGTCGACCTCGCCTACAAGCTCCTGAACAACGAAGCAGTGGAACGGGTGACCTATATGCCCATCATCCCTATCACGAAAGAGAACGCCCAAGCGTTTTACGATGAGCACTACGGCAATAAATAACCCTTTTTCTCCCTGACGCCTCGGCGTTCGGGGGAAGAATCACACCCCTTAAGAAAGGAAGGACATGGCACGAAAGGAGAGCAGGATCGCCCCAGGCTGGTGGGATTACACGACCCTGGACAAGGAAATACTCGACGCCGCCGCTGCGCTGACGGCGGCTGATTTGGAAGCGTTGTCCCGGGACGGGTTCCGGGTGACCTTGTACGACACGCCGCAGGAATTCTATGCGGCCGAGGCGCTCGAATACATCGAGGCGTGGCTTCAGGCCACACCGGAACGGCCGGCCGGCATCTGCGGCCCCATCGGGCCAGTGGAACAGCTCCCTATCGTGGCGCAATTGGTGAACGCGATCGGGCTCGACCTGAAGCACGCGCACTTCTGGGGCATGGATGAATGGGTGCGGGACGGTAAAACAGTGCCGGTCGACTTCCCCCTGAGCTTCAAGAAGGCCGACATGGATCTGTGTTTCTCCCGTATCCGGCCGGAACTGCGCATGCCGGAGGAGAATCTCCACTTCCCGGAGACCGATACCCAACCCTTTATCGACAGTTGGGACCGAGCGCGCTGCGTCATCATGCAAGGGGGCCAAGGTGAAGTGAAGCACTGGGCCTTCAACGATCCGCCGCAGCGGTGCGGGCAATACGTGGACACGCCGCCGTCGCCCTCGGAATACCGCCAGCAGGGCACGCGGCTCGTGACCTTGCATCCTTTGACGATGATCCAGAACGCGCGCACTTCCGGCGGCGGCCGGGTACAGGACGTTCCCCACCAGGCTATGACCGTCGGACCTCGGGAGACCTGGAAGGCGGAGTGCGTGTCCATCTGGCACCGAGGCCTTGACGACAACCCGCTCGGCATTCGCCTTACCGCCTATATGATCGGGAAGCGCATGGTAGACACCTCCGTCCCAATGTCGCTCTTGGCCGATCATCCTAACGTTCGGTTCAACTATTTACGGCCGGCCCTCGGGAACTGCGCACTGGAAATTTGATGTCGACAATCGGCACGCCGGAAGGGATCGGCGAAGCGAACCGGAAGCTCATTCTCACCTGTCTCCGCCACAACGGCGCGATGTCGCGGGCCGACGTAACCAGGGAGACGCGGATGAGCTTTCCCGCCGTATCGTCGAATATCAAACACCTGCTGGAAA
>JAJPXZ010000087.1 GCA_021205245.1 Planctomycetaceae bacterium | reverse complement strand
TCCTACAACTATCACTCTTAAATGCATTTTTAATATTCCATATATAATTACTGGAATGATTTACCCCCGGTTCGGACACAGGGGCTTTCCAAATAAGAGAAGGGCTGGTACACTCTCGTCGGGGTTGAACCGGGGCAATCATCAGTGGAATGATAACCGGTCACAACGACGCAATAATCACGTAAAGGGAGAACGCGTATGGCAGTCATCAGCACCGATAAGGCACCGAGTGCGATTGGCCCGTATTCACAGGCAATTCAGGCTGGGAACGTCGTCTACACTTCTGGACAAATTCCGCTCGACCCTGCCACCATGGCCTTTGTCGGCGACGACATTAAAACGCAAACGCGGCAATCACTCGAAAACGTCAAGGCCATCCTGGCTGCGGCGGGCTGCGGCCTGCAGGACGTTGTCAAGACAACCTGCTTCCTCTCCGACATGAATAATTTCGCCGCTTTTAACGAGGTCTATAGCGAATTCTTCCCGGGCGACGCGCCGGCGCGGTCGTGCGTGGAGGTGGCACGGTTGCCGAAGGACGCGCTGGTGGAGGTGGAGGCCGTCGCCATTAAGAAATAATCCGTACCGGCGGGACAGACAATGACCTCCCCCTGCCACGGAGTCGACGTAGCGAAAAACACAGAGCCAAATAGAAGAGGGACGCCTCATGGGCGTCCCTCGATGGGTTTATTTTGCTGTGTGGCCGCTCAGGACAGGATATCGCCCATATTCACCATGCGGAGGAGATGCGACACCTTTTCCGATGCGTTGATGACTTCGAGTTCGCGGCCCTCGTGCTTCAGCTCCTGGTAGACGGAGAACATCGCGCCCATCGCCATGGAACTGATAGTCTTGGTGCCGCGCAGGTCGAGGACCAGAACGGAATAATCAGTCGACCCGATCGCCTTCTTCAGATCGGCCGCGAATGCGTCCGAAATCGGCCCGGTGATCTCCGGGTATTTCCTGCCTATGTCCAGCAGCTTTCGCATAGAGTCCCCAATTTTTCCAGGCCGCCTTCCGGACCCACTATAGCGGAGTCGGGCCGCAGGTCAAGGCCGGATTCCCCCGGGGAAAAACGATCGCTACTGCACGGCGACGGAACTGTCGTACTCGCGCCGCACTTCGCGAAGCTCGGCCTGGACCGCCTCCGGGCTCATCCGCTCGTTCGTCTGCTCGTCGCGGATAACCATGTCGCCGGAAAGGGGCAGCAGGAACGTCTCGGCGGTAAACGGCGGCAAGCCGTTCAGGTTGGTCTTGACGTTGCGGAGGACGCGGGTCGTCTCCTCGACGCGGAAACGGGGCGGTTCGCCCGGCTTCGGCGGCGGGAACTTGATTTCCTTCCGCTCGAACGAGCGCACCTTCCACGGCAAAGCCTGGCCGGGAAGCATCCACAGTTCCAACGTCTCGCCGCCGCGCTTCGGCGTCAGGACAAAATGCAACGTCGTCTCGCGCCGGTTCGGAATCGGCTCGTCGTAGGCGACGATGTCGAAGTCTTCACGCAGGCCGGTGGCGGAGGTGACGTCTCGGCCCATCAGGAACAAGCCGATAAACACCGCCAAACCCTGTGCCTGAACGCCCTGGAGATTGGGCCGGAAGGCGCGGCGGCTCACCGACCGGGTGTCGCCGCCACGGCGGCCCTCGACCTCCCAGATGTTCCGGCCGTCGACGATGATGATGTCGGAATCATCGAGCGCCACCTGTTCGCGGTTGGTGCCTCGGTTAACCAGAAGCATGCGGGTCGGCGCGGCGAGACGGAGGAACTCGTAGGTCGTCTGGCTGCCCCGCTGCATGCCGCCCGTTTTCTGGGTGATGATGTCCGCCTCCATCCGCACCACGCCCATGGCGCCGGAAAAGACGCTGTCGATGGCCTGGTCGGTCTGTTGGGGGCTGAGTTGGCGGCCGGTTGGTTCTCCGGCCGTCGCCGGCACGGCCGCCAGGGCCAGCGCCAGTATGATTGCGGCAAATAGCTTCATAGATTCTCCTCGAGGTGTACCGCGGCCGGATCGGCTGGCCGAGGCTTATGGCTGGCGGGGCGCACCCTCTTTTTCCCGCGCTTTTCTCCAGCCCAGGTACATCATGGCCGGGACCACGCACAGGCTGGCGAACAAGACCCAGCCCAGCGCGAAAATACTCAAACGGCCCATGCTGGCCACGCCTTCGTAGCCGCTGATGGCCAGGGAACCGAACCCGGCGCAACTGGTCAGCGCGGTGACGATAAGCGCCCTGCCGGTGTCGGAGATGATGGTCACGGCGCTGTATCCGGATTCGAAAAACCGTTCGGTGAGGTGGATGCCGTTGTCCACGCCCAACCCGATTATTATAGGAATGACGAGCGTGTTTACGAAATTAAAATGCACCCCGACGATGCTCATGAACCCCATCAGGTAGATAAGGCCGAACACGACCGGCGCCAGGCTGGTGACGACCCGCACCGGATGCTTGTGGAAGAAGAGGAGCAACACCACGGCGCAGATGGCGAAAACCGCCACCGACACGCGGCGAAAATCGGCCTTGACGATGCCGGCCAGCTCGTGGGCAAGTATCGGCATGCCGGCGAGGATGGTCTCCTGCCCCGGCTGGTCGGAGATACCGAGGCGGCTCCGCACCGCAGCCAGCCAGGCTTCGTCCACCAGCGGATCACCCGCCTTGGTGGCGACGTCGAGCGGCGGGAAGACGGCGATTTTTACCGCCCAGCCGCTTGGTTCGACAATGACCACCCGCTTGACCTGTTCCTGCCAGTTGATATCGGGATTGTGGTAGAGGCCGAGGAATTGCTCACGGTCCAGGGTGTCGCCGACGTGGGCGCGGATAATTTCGTCCCGCGAGACCGCCGGGGCGGCGACCGTCACCGGGAATTGGATATCGCCCGGGAGCGGTTGGCGGAGATCGAGGATGCGCCGCCGCTGGGTGATAAAGCGTTTAATGTAGCGCCACAGGGGCGTTTCCCGCAGATCCGTCGGCAACACCACCCGGTCGTGCTCGACCCGTTCCTGGTGCTGGTCCAGAAGAGCGAGGGTAAAGCCAAAGAACTCGGGGTCGAGGTCGGCTTCCTCCAGCGCCTCCAAAAACACCCGGCGCGCCCGGGGGAGATCGCTTTCCCGCAACACCTCCAGCATGCCCCGCTGCTGCGACGGCGGCGGGATATAACGGAGGAACGACTCGTGCGCCTCGAGGAGCGGCACCTCCACCCCCTTGCGGTTGCGGATGGATTCGTGCTCGAGTTCGGCGCAGATGGTCTGGAGCACGGCGGCGCGTTCGACCGCGTCCTCTTCGGACTGGCCATACGCCAGAAGCATGAGGGAATTCGGGTTGCGGTTCGAGAAGGCGCGGGCGATTTCGCCAGCCAAATCGAAGACCCGCTCGGGCGGGCGCAGGCTGGAAATGCGTTCGTCGAAAAGCATCCGATCGGGGAAGCCAAGCAGGACGCCGAGGCAGACGACGAGGAACAACACGCCCGCGCCGGCGGCGAGTCTGGCATGGCGTTCGACCAACCTGCCATAGCCGTCCAGGCCCATGCCGAGGGGTTTCAGTGTGGCGGCGCGCTCGCCCGACTCGCGGTAGCGCCAACTCAGGAGAGCGGGCAGGACGAACAGCATGACCGGAGCCGACAGGACGATGCCGATGCCCGCCAGCATGCCGAACTCGGCGAGTTGGGTGAATCGGGTCGCACCCAGGGACATGAAGGCGATGGCGGTCGTCACCATGCCGATAATGACGCCCCAGCCGGTGTTTTGCAGCGAAATGGCGAAGGCGTCCTCGAGGCTTTTCCCTTTGGCGCGTTCGCCGATATAGCGGTTGTAGATGTGGATGGCGTAGTCGATGCCCAGGGCGACCAGGACGGCGGCGAACGAGGCGGAGATGATGTTCAACTGGCCGTACATAAGCCAGCCCACGCCGATGGTCCATGACACCACCATGATCAGCGGGATGCCGATGTAGAGGAGCACGCCGACCCGCTTGAAGACAAAGCCGAACAGGGCGAGAACACCGATCAGGCTGGTGCCGAGGGTTGTCAGCAGGTTGGAATTGACATGGCTGGTATAGCCGACCGCCGCCTCGTAGCCGCCGCCGAATTCCACCCGCACCGAGGGCCGGGCGGCCGGCGGGACCAATTCGTCGTAGGCCTGCATGGTGATGGCGCGGATCGCGGCGGAAATGTTTTTCGAAAAGTCGATGGACTGGGCCGGGCGGTCGGGCTGGATGGCGGCCAGGAGCATGGTGGCGTCCTTGTCGACCAGATAGCCGCCGCTCGATTGATCGCCTGCCTCGATGCCGTAGCGGCGCATGGCGCGCTCAAACACCGTCCCCAAGCCGATGGCGTCGAGGAGCAGCAGTTCATCCATATTGCCGGCCGACGACATCACCGAATTGATGCGGGTATGCACGGTGAGGTCGGAGCGGCTGATAGGGTCCGGATGCAACAGGTCGCGGACGCGCTCCTGTTCTTCCGGACTGAGCAGCAGCAAACCATAGGAGGGAAGCGCCTCATAGAGGAGGTAATGCTGGTCTTCGGGACGGAATTTGCGCGAGAAAGCGGAGCGAATGCGTTCGTCGCCCGACAGGCGGTCCACCACCGCGTCGGCGACTTTACCGGCTGTCTCGATATAACGCTGGCGCGCTTCCTTCCGCGCGGCGCGGGCG
>JAJPXZ010000051.1 GCA_021205245.1 Planctomycetaceae bacterium | reverse complement strand
AATCCGCCTTGACTAACGACACAGTTACTGGGTCCCCGCGTTCGCGGGGATGACGAGGTTTTAGAGACGGGTGGGGGATGGTGCAATGCGGCTGACTTTGAAGCGCAGATGTCCCGTTTGAGAAAGCCGCGCGTAATACCCCTGCTACACCTTCGGACAGGTAGATCCAGAAAAAGCGGACCCGCAGCACGTGCGGATCCGCTTTAGTAATACTGCTATTACGTTTTTTATTAAATGGTGCCGTCCCAGGTCGAGACCTTGGTCGACTTCATTTCTTCTTCGTCGAACCAGTGGGTGGTCACGCACTTCGACTCGGTGTAGAAGCGGATGCCGTCTTTGCCGAGGCAGTGCAGGTCGCCGAAGAACGACTGCTTGTGGCCGGCAAAGGGGAAGTAACCGACCGGAACCGGAATGCCGACATTGATGCCGACCATGCCGCCGTCGGTGTAACGGACGAATTCGCGGGCGTAGTAGCCGCTCTGGGTGTAAATGACCGACCCGTTGGCGAAGCGGCTGTTGTTCATGATTTCCAGGCCGTGGGCGAAGTTCTTGCAACGCTTGACGCACAGGACGGGGCCAAAGATTTCTTCGCGGCCGACAGACATCTCTTCCGTCACGTGGTCGAAAATCGTCGGGCCCATGTAGAAGCCCTTCTCGAAGCCCTTGACCGTGCAGTCGCGGCCGTCAAGGACCAGCTTCGCGCCTTCCTGCACACCCTTTTCGATCCACTCGGTGACCGACTTCTTGTGATCGGCGGAGTAGACCGGGCCGAGCTGGGTGTCCTTCTCATAGGCCGGGCCGATCTTCAGCTTTTTGCCAAGTTCAATCAGCTTCGCGACCAGCGCGTCAGCGATGCCTTCTTCGGCGACGACGGTCGGGAGCGCCATGCAGCGTTCGCCGGCGCAGCCGTAGGCGGCGTTGATGATGCCGGCCGCGGTACGGTCGAGAGCGGCGTCATTGAGGACCAGGGCGTGGTTCTTCGCTTCGGTCAGGCACTGGACGCGCTTGCCTGCGGCGGCGGCGGTGGAGTAGACATGCAGGCCGACCGAGGTCGAGCCGACAAAGCTGACGCCCTTGACGACCGGGTTCTGAATCAGTTCCGGCACGCCGGAGCGGTCGCAGGACAGGACGTTCAGGACGCCTTCCGGAAGACCGGCTTCGCGGTAGAGGTCGGCGATACGGAGAGCCGTCATCGGGGTCGCGCCGGCAACCTTCAGGACCATGGTGTTGCCGCAGGCGATGCACAGCGGAGCCATCCAGCCCATCGGGATCATGGCGGGGAAATTGAACGGGGTGAGGCCGACAAAGACGCCGAGCGGCTCGCGGTAGAGGACGGTGTCATAGCCCTTGGACGCGTCCATGAGCGAATCGCCCATCATCAGGTTGCAGATACCGGAGGCGTGTTCGGTGCCTTCTTTTGCCTTGAGGATGTCGCCCTGGGACTCGGCCCAGTTCTTGCCGTGTTCCTTGGCGCAGATCATGGTCAATTCGTCCATGTGCTTTTCGAGCAGGTTGCGCATATTGAACAGCACCTGGGAGCGCTTGATCGGGGGGGTCGCGGACCAGCCGGCGTAGGCCTTGTGGGCCGATTCAACCGCCGCCTTGACTTCATCGGTGGTGCAGCGCGGCATCTTGGCCTGCAGCTCGCCGGTGGAGGGATTGTAGACGTCGTAGAACTTGTCGGTCTTGGATTCCACATACTTGTTGTTGAGGTAATACTTGAGCACTTCCGCCATGGTATTTCTCCCGGGATAAAAACAATTCCAAACCGTGTGGCCAAACGCGCCACGAAACGTTTACGTTACAGTCACTCCACCGCGTGGTGATTCATCCGCCCCGCCTTGTACGACTACAGGCCGGTGGTGACCAGGTTGCCGGATTCGAAGGCTTCGCGGCACTTGTAGGCGACCAGCGACGCGCGGTAGCCGTCGTCGACGGTGGGGCTGGGCTTGCGGCCTTCGTTCAGGCAGTTGACGAATTCCTGCATCTCGTTCACATAGGCCAACTCGAAGCGTTCGAGGAAATTGTCGTGGCATTCCTTGCGGACGCCGTGCTCGTCGAGGATTTCCACCAGGTTGGCCTGGGGAACGCTGGCGATACGGAGCGTCGCCTTGGTGCCGATGATCTCCGTCTCGATGTTGTAGCCGTGGTTGGCGGTGCGGCCGGCGAAGAGGAAGCCCATCGCGCCGTCCTTGAACTTCATCAAGGCCGAGACGTTGTCGCCGTCCTTGTAGGAGCCGAATTCGGGATAGGCGTAGCAGCCGCCGATGGCCCAAATCTGTTCCGGCTCGGAACCGACCATCCACCGCGCCAGGTCGATGTCGTGAACCGACATGTCGAGGAACTGGCCGCCCGAGGTCGGGCCGTAGGCGATGGCACCCTTGATATACTTGATCGGATCCTGACTGTAGGCGCGGAACAGGACGACGCGGCCGATCTCGCCGGCGTCGATCTTGGCCTTGGCATACCTGTAGGATGCGTCAAAACGGCGCATAAAGCCGAGCATAAACAACCTGTCCGGATACTTCTTGACCACCTTCTCGGTCGCGACGCATTCTTCCATGGTGACGCCGAGGGGTTTCTCGGAGAAGACGTGCTTGCCGGCGGCGAGGGCCTGCTCGATCTGCTTCGCGTGGAAGACGGACGGCGAGACGATGACCACGGCGTCGAGTTCGTCGATGGCGATGAGTTCCTCGAACGTCGAGACCCGGTGCTTGACGCCGTATTTGTCGGCGAACTGGTTGAGCTTGGGTTCGTCCATGTCGCATATGGCGGCGAGTTCGCAGCCCTGGACGCGGGTGGCAAGGTTGATGGCGTGTTGTTCGCCCTGGCGGCCGAGGCCGATGGAGCCGATTTTCGCGATTTTCTTCATCTGCTTTTCCTCTGTAGTGAAAGCCTTTTCCCTGGTTCCCGACCCTTATTTGTACATGGTGCTGACGAGAATCTTGCCCGCAGCGCCGGCGCTGGACGCGTCCAGGCCCTTCTGGATATTCTCGAGCGAGACGCGACCGGTGATGGCGGGACGCATATCGATGCGGCCGGAGGCCATCAGGTTGATGACGTCGGGGTAGATGCCGCAACCGGACTGGCCGTTGGAGCCGGAGATGCGGGCCGCGTTCCACATGAACTTGTACATGTCGACCGGGGTCTTGCCGACGCGGTGGCCGATTTGGCAGGTCTTGCCGCCGATGGCCAGAGCGCCTTCCATGACGGGGTAGGTGAAAGGATTCGCGCCCGCGCACTCGGCGAAGGTGGTGATGCCCTGCCCGTTCGTCATGTCCATCAGGTATTCGGACGCCTCGCCTTCGCCGAACTTGGTCGGGTCGACGACATAGTCCGCGCCCAGCTTTTTGGCGAGTTCCTGGCGCTCGGGGGTGGTCTCGAAGCAGAACAGCTTGGCGGTGCCGGTGGTCTTCAGGAGCGCCACGGCGGCGAGGCCGACGGGGCCTGCGCCGAAGACGGCGGAGTGGCCGCCCGGACGCTGCAGACCGCCGCAGACGAACAGGCCGTTGTAGGCGACGCCGACCGGTTCGATCATCGCGCCCTGCTCGAGGGCGATGGTGTCGTCCTTATAGAAGTTCTTCAGATCGTTCAGAGGATAGCAGTGCTTGGCCTTGATGGCGGCGAATTCGGCAAAGCCGCCGTCGAAGGTGAGACCGGGCTCGTCCAGCAGTTTGCACTGATTGAACATGCCGCGGCGGCAGGCATCGCACATGCCGCACCAGTGCATAGACTCGACCGCGACCAGATCGCCAGCCTTGAGGGTGGTGACGTTCGCGCCGACTTCGGCGACGGTGCCGGCGAATTCGTGGCCGGTGATGATGGGGTAGCGGGAGTGGCCGTCGTACTTGGTATAGCCGTCGTCATCCTTGCGCAAGAGGTGTGCGTCGGTACCGCATATGCCGGCCGCGCCGACTTTGATCAAGACTTCGTCGGGCTTAATCTGGGGATTGGGGCGGTCGACGACGGTGCCACGGATGTTCTTGAAAATGCTGTTGCCGCGCATGGCTCGCTTTGTTTCCAGCTCCCTCGCGGAGAGCTTGTAGCCAGGCTTGGGAGCCCAATCGGCCTCGACATAGAACGCGCGCATTGTGTTTTCTCCTGGTGTGGTTTTTTAACCCAAAAAACTGCGTAACTAGCCAATCCCGGCTTCACATCCGAGAAGGAGCGCGTTTCCACGGCATGGCGTATTCCGGTAATCAATCTGATACCTGCATGAGACCCGGAATCGGGGGCGATGTCAAGCTCTTTTTCAAAACGTTTTTAAAACCTATGGGAGTGCAAAAAGCCCCGCCGTTGCTCCGCCTCGACTGTGAAGTATTTACGGCAGTATATCCCACGGTTTGGCTTAGTAAAGCGGATTTTATTCATGAATTAAGTGTATTATCGCAACATGCTCATTTTTATGATGTTGCTTACTATAAAAAATTAAGTGGGAATTCCCATCGACCAGTGCACCGTACAAATGCACCCTGGGACGAGGAGCGGGAAACATGGTTTGAACCGGAGAGAGAAAAACATTTTAAAAGGTATATAACGGCCAATGCGGGCGCGTGGTGAGGAGGGAAATGCCCGCGTGTCGAACGCTTGCGATCGGTGCATTCACTGTCTATGGCATGGACCCCGGCCGAACAGCCCGCTTTTCGCGCTGGTGGAGGTCCGCACGCCGGGGTGACGTGTGGGGGTGGC
>JAJPXZ010000116.1:8391-27274 GCA_021205245.1 Planctomycetaceae bacterium | reverse complement strand
CGGAGCAGTGTACGGCGATGATCAGCGGGCCGAGGTGTTTGGCTCCAAAGGCCACGCCTTCACGAAAAACATGCACGACCACAACACCGTCATCGGCGGCGCTGACGGCTACTGCGAACCCCCGATTTACAACTTCTTCATGGAACGCTACATGCCTGCCTATGAGGAAGAGGGCAAGGTCTTCGCCGAATGCGTCAAGGCGGGCAAGACTCCGCCGTCCGGCGGCTATGACGGCCGGATCTCGGTTCTGATGGGCTATGCGGCGATCAAGTCGTTGAAGGAAAACCGCCCGGTGCGTATCGAGGAAGTGGACAAGTAGGCAGCGAGCCGTTTGACGGTTTGCCGCCTTACCTCATAATTCAAGGAAGCCGCGCCTATTTGCTAGGCGCGGCTTCCGCATGTTTGGGGTGGTCGTCCCAGCCGTTGGCTGGCGCGGCTTGATTGTAGCCTCGTGTGGATACATGGACGCGAAATTATGTCTTACTAAATAAATGCCTCTACTAAAACTTAACGGATAAAAGAAGCGGTTGTCGAGGAATGCCGTGTATTATCAAGGACGAGATCCTTGACATTTCCGCAACTATCATCAAAACCCGTTTAAAACCGCCCATGCGAGTCGTGCATGACCGCTTCGCCACTTTTATCGTCGAAATCGCCTCGCCCACGAAAAAAAATCTCCACCCCCACCGCATCGCCGCAAAGTTAAACAGTAGCGTTAGTCATATTAACGTCTTTGGTTGAGAAGGCAGACCCCCCTCCAGCCACATAGTAAATATATGCTTGAAGCGGGAAAGTCCGCTTCGTAGGATGCTTACGGAAAATAGAGTTATGATCCGGCGCGGGGGGGATGGTCCGGCCGAGGCGTTTAGATTTGCGCGTCGGTTTGCAAAAAAGGTCTGGCGATGTTGACGGAAGACGGCGTCAAGAGTCATCTGGATGAACGGGAAAAACATCTCAACCACCACAATAGCGGCCTCAGCCAGCGCCTTCCTCTACGGATGGAACTTTTCAGCCTCGATCAGCGCCGTGAACGCGGCCATGTCCTCGGGCAGGAACACCACGCCGGTAAACGCCTCCAGGGCGGCGACACCCTCCTGAAACGTCTTCACGATAACGAGGCTGTTCTCCGTCTGGTCCACCGCAAACTGGTGGACGACGTCAACGAGAAGAAGCCAATCACGCCGGTGGGCGAATGGCTGGTCGATAACTTTTATGTTATTGAAGAACAGATCAGCCTGGCCCAGCGCCACCTTCCCCGGAATTACCTGCTCGAACTGCCACGCCTCTCCAATCCCGGCCGCATGGGTATCCCCCGCGTCTACGATCTGGCCGAACACATAATCGCCTACGGCGACAGCCGGGTCGAGGTGACCGACGTCAGCGTCCTTATTACCGCCTACCAGGAGGTGACGCCGCTGCGTCTGGGCGAATTGTGGGCGATTCCCATCATGCTCCGTCTTGCATTAATTGAAAATATCCGCCGCATGGCTGTCCTCGCCGCCAAATGCCGGGACGACCGCGAAATCGCCAGCCGCTGGGCCGACGCCCTGATCAAGGTGGATGAAAAGGATCCCAAGAGCCTCGTCCTTATCCTCGCCGATATGGCGCGGGCGCAACCCGTCCTGACCGGTTCGTTCGTGGCCGAGTTCAAACGGAAGCTCCAGGGCAGGGGCGCCGGGATGAAATTGCCGCTGCAGTGGGTCGAGCAAAACCTGAACGAGCAGGACCGTTCGGTCGACCAGGTCGTGAATGAGGAAAACCATGAACAGGCGGTTATCGAAATATCGATGCGTAATTGCATAACCAGTCTGCGCGGTTTGAATGTCACGGACTGGAACGAGTTTGTCGAGACTATGAGCAAGGTAGAGGCGGTGCTTCGGAAAGACCCGGGCGACGTGTATGGCAAGATGGATTTCACCACCCGCGACGACTACCGCAGGGTGGTCGAGCGGCTCGCCAAAAAGAGCGGCAAGGAGGAGACCACCGTCGCCGCCTGCTGCCTCGATCTCGCCCGCGAAGCCGCCTTGACGGCTGGCAAGACCGCCGCTTCCGCCCACGTCGGGTATTACCTCGTCGGCCCGGGCGAGCGGGATTTGCGTTTGGTGCTTGGCCACCGGGGCGGCATTGCCGATTTTCTCCGTGAAGCGTCGACGCGGTTGTCCCTCCTGCTGTACCTTGGCGCTATTGTTGTCCTGACCGTGCTCTTTTCCGCCGTCACGGTATGGCTGGCCCACGCCGGCGGCGTCAGGGGCGACATGCTGCTTGTTATGGCAGTGCTGCTGGCCTTTACCTGCTGCCATCTGGCGGTGGGGCTTGTCAATTACCTTGCTACTCAAGTGGTACGGCCGCATTCGTTGCCGCGCCTCAATTTCCGCAAAGGGATTCCGGCCGAGCACCGCACGCTGGTGGTGGTGCCGGTCCTGCTCGGGAACGAGAAGGCGGTTGGCTCGCTCCTGCGGTCGTTGGAAACGCATTACCTGAACAACCGCGGAGCAAACATCCATTTCGGCCTCTTGACCGATTTCCCCGACGCACCGCAGGAGACCATGCCGGACGACGAGCGGCTGCTCAATCTGTGCCGCCTCGGCATTATTAAATTAAACGACCGCTACCCGGACGACGGCGGCGACAACTTTTTCCTCTTCCACCGGCCGCGCAAATGGAACGAGTCGGAACGCATGTGGATGGGCTGGGAACGGAAGCGCGGCAAGCTAGAGGATCTCAACCGCTACCTGCGGGGCGAAGACCAGCCGTTCTCGTGCATCGAGGGTTCGCCCCACATGTTGTCGAATGTTAAGTATGTCATTACCCTCGACGCCGACACGCAGATGGCCCGGGAATCGGCCTGGCAACTGGTCGGCACGATGGCGCACCCGTTGGTGCGGCCGGTGTACGATGGCCGACTTGGCCGCGTCACCAGCGGTCATGGCATCCTCCAGCCCCGCGTCGACGCCACCCTATCGGGGGCACACCGCTCCCTCTATGCCCGCATGTCGGCAAGCGAAATCGGCATCGACCCCTATACCCGCGCCAGCTCGGATGTGTATCAGGATCTCTTCGATGAAGGCTCGTTTATCGGCAAAGGCATCTATGATGTCGATATCTTCGACCGGGGTTTGGGACGGCGATTCCCTGATAACAAAATCCTCAGCCATGACTTGCTTGAGGGCTGTGTGGTCCGCTCCGGCCTGATCAATGACGTCAAGCTCTATGAAGATCCGCCGGCAACCTACCTTATGGATGTCGACCGCCGCCACCGGTGGGTGCGTGGCGACTGGCAGATTGCCAGCTTCCTGGCTGCCAAGGAGATTCGCGGCGGGCGGCAGGCCAACACCAAACCGCTGAACGTCCTGGCGCAAGGGAAGGTGTTTGACAACCTCCGGCGCAGTTTGGTTTCTATCGTCATCTTCCTGCTGCTCGTGTTTGGCTTTGTCGTGCTCAGAAGCCCCGGCCTGTATCTCGCCGTGGTGGCGGCTGTGTTCCTGCTGCCGGTGGCGGTGGCGGGACTGTGGGGCTTGTTCCGCAAATCGCCTGACAAGACGTTTCGACAGCATCTCCGAAACAGTTTGTCGTCGACTGGCAAACAGGCGGTGCAGTCGATATTCAAATTCTCCTGCGTGCCGTTTGAGGCGTATTTCTGCGCCGACGCGATTTTCCGCAGCTTGTGGCGTCAGGTGATTTCCCACCGATTGCTTTTGCAGTGGAATCCGTCGGATAACAGCAGCAAAAAGGACTATACGCATTTTTGGCCGATCCTTGGACGGATGTGGGCCGGACCCGTCGCCGCCGTCGCCATGACGGTGCTTGTCGCGGACGTGAACCCCGACCTCCTCTGGTACGCGGTGCCGCTGTTGCTGCTATGGTGCCTGTCGCCCCTGTTCGTGACCTGGCTGTCGAAGCCGCGCCCGGTTGCCCGCGAAGCGTTGTCGGAAAGGCAGGAGACCTTCCTGCGTCATGCAGCACGGCGGATTTGGTTGTTCTTCGAGACATTTGTTACCGAAGGTGAAAACCACCTTCCGCCCGACAACTACCAGGAATATCCGGTCGGACGGATCGCCCACCGTACGTCACCGACCAATATGGGCTTGTCGCTCCTGGCCAATCTGTCGGCCCACGATTTCGGCTATATTTCCACCGGCACGTTGATCGAACGCACCGAAAAGGCGTTTGAAACGATGAATCGGATGGAACGCTTTCGAGGCCATTTCTACAACTGGTACGATACCCGCAGCCTCGAAATACTCCAGCCCGCCTACATTTCCACCGTGGACAGCGGTAATATGGCCGCCCACATGTTGGTGCTGGCATCGGGCCTTCGTGGCTTGACAACCTGCCCCGTGGTCAACCCGGCGATTTTCTGCGGTCTCCTCGATACGCTGGAACTGGCGCTTGAGGAAGCGGAGAATCCCGCCAGCCCGGCTCTGGTGGCGCTGACGCCGCTGCGGGAGCGCCTCCGCGAGGACGCCGCGAATCCGCCGACCTACCCGGGCGACATCGACGCCGCACTCGCCTCGGTGGCTGCCGAAGCGGAAAAGCTCGAGGCGGACTGGGCCGGGGTTGAAGGCGAAGACCGCACCCGTACCTGGGTGGCCGCGTTTGCCCGACAGTGCCGAGACGCCCTCGAGGATTGCCGCAAACTGATGCCGTGGGCGGCGGAACTGCCGTCGCGGCCGGAATGGCAGGCCTTCGATCAATTGTGCGATGTTCCGTCCCTCGTCGATGCGGCTGTGCTGGGCGAGCGGCTCCGCGTCGATGCCACGGTGCCGGCCGATTTGGCGGCCCATCTCGACAAGGCGATGGCGTCTGCGCGGCAGCGTCTGGCCGTCATCCAAAAGACGCTGGTGGAATGTGAAGACATTTCGCATATCGATTATGACTTCCTCTATGACAAGTCGAAGCGTCTCCTCGCTATTGGCTACAATGTTTCGGAACGCCGACTTGACCAGTCGTTCTATGATCTCCTGGCGTCGGAAGCGCGTCTTGCCGCCTACCTGGGCGTGGCTCAAAACAAGATTCCGCAATCGAGCTGGTTCGCCCTGGGACGCATGTTGACGCTTTCGGATCGGCGGCCGCTGCTTATTTCGTGGAGCGGGTCGATGTTTGAATACCTTATGCCGCTTCTGGTCATGCCGACTTACGAGGACACGCTGCTGGACGAAACGTACAAGGCGTGCGTGTCGATTCAGATGAATTACGGCGCGAGCCGCAATGTGCCGTGGGGTATTTCCGAATCCGGGTATAACCTCTTTGATTCGGAACAGAATTACCAGTACCGCGCCTTTGGCGTTCCAGAATTGGGGCTCCGCCACGCGCTGTCGGATGATTTGGTCATCGCACCCTATGCGACCATGCTGGCGACCATGGTGTTCCCGGCCAGGGCGACGGCGAACCTGATGACATTGCATGAAAAAGGTTTCCAGTCGTCCTACGGATTCTACGAAGCGATCGACTACACGCCGTCCCGTATGCCGCACGATGCCAAATACGCGGTGATTCGCTCGTATATGGCGCACCATCAGGGCATGAGTTTGGTTGCGCTGGCGCAGACGCTGCTTGAGCGGCCGATGCACAAGCGCTTCGACGCCAACCCCATGCTGCACTCCGCCACCATGCTCCTGCAAGAGATGGTGCCAGCGGAAAAGGCGATGTATTTCCACTCGACGTACAGCCCGGAGATCGTCGACGAAGCGGTGGACGAGGAAGCGCCGGCGCGGCTTATCCAGAACCCGAACTCGCCGCACCCGGACGTGCAGCTTCTTTCTAACGGCTCCTACCATGTCATGGTTACGGCGTCGGGCGGCGGCTACAGCCGGTACCGCGATCTCTCCGTCACCCGCTGGCGCGAAGACGCGACCCGCGATAACTGGGGCAGCTTCTGTTATATCCGCGACCGGGAAACGGGCGAGGTGTGGTCCAATACCTATCAACCCACGCAAACCCCGGCCAAGTCGTTCGAAGCCGTCTTTACCGAAGGCAAGGCCGAATTTATCCGCCGTGATGAAGAGTTCGATTGCCGCACCGAAGTTGTGGTCGCGCCGGAGGACAACGTTGAAGTGCGGCGGTTACGCATCACCAATCGCTCGCCCCGGCGGCGCGTCCTTGATCTTACGTCTTACGCTGAAGTGACCCTCAACTCGCAGGCGGCTGACGACAGCCATCAGGCCTTCAGCAAACTGTTTGTCCAAACCCATATCGTCCGCCAGCGCCAGGGCATTATCTGCAGCCGCCGGGCGCGGAGCGCCAAAGAGGAGCGGATGCCGAATATGTTCCACATGTTGGCGGTCCGTGGCGTCGGCGGCGGCGTTGTGTCGTACGAGACCGACCGCTTGGCCTTCCTCGGGCGCGGCAATGACGCGACCCATCCCCAGGCTGTTTGGGCGGGGTCGGAACCGTTGGCCGACGGCGAGGGCGCGGTTCTCGACCCCATCGTCGCCATCCGGTCGCCTGTCACGCTCGACTCGGGCGAGACGGTGATTATTGATTTGGTCACCGGCGTCGGCGACGACGAAGACGCGACCATGCAGTTACTCGAAAAGTATCAGGACGAGCGCATGGCTGAAAAGGCGTTCGACATGGCCTACACCCACGGCCAGCTGCTCTTGCGGCAATTGGACGTGTCGGAGACGGACGCTCAGCGGTATTGTCAGCTCGCCAGCTCCATCGTCTACACCAACCCGGCCATGCGAGCCGAACCAGCGACCCTTATGCGGAACCGCAAGGGACAGTCCGGCCTGTGGGGCTATGCGATTTCGGGCGATTGGCCGATTCTCCTGGTCAAGATCGCCGAGCCGTCGCGGCTGCAATTGGTCAAGCAGGTGGTGCAGGCCCACACCTACTGGCGGCAAAAGGGGCTGAAGGTCGATCTGGTCATCTGGAACGAGGACCAGACCGGTTACCGACAGACCCTGCACGATCAGATCGTCAGCCTGGCCGGCGCGGTGCTGGACGACGCCACCATGGAACAGCCGGGCGGGATCTTTATCCGCTCGCCCGACCGCATCAATGAAGAGGACCGCATCCTCCTGCAGTCGGTTGCCCGGGTGGTGCTGTCGGACGGCGACGGGATGCTGGACGAACAACTGCGTAAATTGATGAAGGCGGAAATGACGTCCAACTCCACCATCGTCCAGTACCGCAAATTCGAGCCGGTTGTGGGCGAAGACCAGCCGGTCGAGGTGGAGAAGCTGCTCCTCCCGAATGAATACGGCGGCTTCTCAAAGGACGGGAACGAATACATTATCGTCAGCGGCGGTACTGTCGCGACGCCGCTCCCGTGGGTCAACGTGATGGCGAATCCGGAGTTTGGCACTGTCGTCTCCGAAGCGGGCGGCTCCTATACCTGGAGCGAAAATGCACACGAACATCGTTTGACGCCGTGGAATAATGACCCCGTCTCCGACTCCACCGGCGAGGCGATCTATATACGAGACGAACAGACCGGCGCGTTCTGGTGCCCGACACCTTTGCCGGTGCGGACAGAACACCAGTATGTCACCCGGCACGGGTTCGGCTACACGACGTTCGAGCACAATGAGCACGGTATCTATTCAAGCCTGACCGTCTATGTCGATCGGGACGAACCGGTCAAGTTCTACACATTGACGATCAGGAATAATTCGAGCCATCGACGCAACCTTTCCGCCACCGCCTTTGTTGAATGGGTGCTGGGAGACCTCCGCACCAAGACGGCAATGCATGTGGCGACCGGGGTGGATTCCCGCTCCGGCGCGTTGCTGGCCCGTAACCATTACAGCGAAGAGTTCCGCCACCGTACCGCTTTCCTCGACTGCGATGACCCCGGCCGAACCGTCTGCGGCGACAGGCGGGAATTCATCGGCCGTAACGGCAGCCCGGCCAGTCCGGTAGCGCTGCAGCGGCCCACCTTGTCGGGGCGGGTCGGTCCGGGTCTGGACCCGTGCGGTAGCATCCAGACCAAGTTCAACCTTGGACCCGGCCAGGAACGTGAAATCGTCTTCCGGATGGGCGTCGGTAAAACACTGGAAGAGGCGCGTACCTTGATCAAGCAGTTTCGTGGTCCGGAGGCGGCGCAGGAAGCGCTGGACAAGGTCAAGGACTTTTGGCAGACGACCCTGGGCACTGTCCAGGTCGACACTCCTGACCTTGCGTTTAACCTTATGGCCAACGGTTGGCTGCTCTACCAGGTGCTTTCCTGCCGGTTCTGGGGCAGGTCAGCGACGTACCAATCCGGCGGCGCGTTTGGCTTCCGCGATCAGTTGCAGGATTCGCTGGCATTGATTTATGCCGAACCGGCTCTGGTCAGAGGGCATATTCTGGAAAGCGCGGCGCATCAATTCCTGGAAGGGGATGTTCAGCACTGGTGGCATCCGCCGGCGGGCAGGGGCGTGCGAACCCGCTGTTCGGACGATTACCTGTGGTTGCCGTACGTGACCGAGCGGTATATCGCCATCACCGGCGACACGGAAATCCTCGATGAAAAGATTCGCTTTATCACCGGCAGGCCGCTCCGTGAAGACGAGGAATCGTACTACGATGCGCCACAGCGGTCGGAGGAAAAGACGACGCTTTACGACCACTGCCGCCGCTCCATCGAAAATGGTCTCCGCTTTGGCGAACACGGTTTGCCGCTGATGGGATCGGGCGACTGGAACGACGGCATGGACCAGGTCGGCATCGAAGGCAAAGGCGAAAGCGTCTGGTTGGGCTTTTTCCTCCATGACACCCTGATGCGCTTCGGCGGGGTGGCGGAATCGCGCGGCGACTCGATATTCGCCGACCGCTGCCGGAGCGAGGCGAAACGCCTTGCCGAAAACATCGAAGAAAACGCCTGGGACGGCGAATGGTATCGCAGAGCCTACTTCGACGACGGTTCGCCACTCGGGTCGGCCCAGAACCCGGAGTGCCGCATCGATTCGTTGGCGCAAAGCTGGTCCGCCATCTCCGGCGTCGGCTCTCCCGAACGGGTCAAGCAGGCAATGCAGGCACTGGACGACCACCTCGTCGACCACGAGCACATGGTTATCAAACTGTTTGAACCGCCCTTCGACAAGTCGGACATGCACCCCGGTTACATCAAGGGCTATGTGCCTGGCGTGCGTGAAAACGGCGGCCAATACACCCATGGCGCGATTTGGGCCGGCATCGCCTACGCTACCCTCGGGGACGCGGAAAAAACCTGGGAGATGCAGCGTCTGCTGAACCCGGTCAACCACGCCCTCGACCGGACCCTGGCCGAACGCTACAAGGTCGAACCGTACGTCATTTCTGCCGACGTCTACGCCAACCCGCAGCATCGCGGCCGGGGCGGCTGGTCATGGTACACGGGATCGGCGTCGTGGCTGTACCGGTTCATGCTGGAGGAGATTCTCGGCTTCAAATTAACACCCGACCGGATACGCGTGGACCCGTGCGTTCCGGCCGCCTGGAGCGGTTTCCGGATTCGCTACCAGGCGAAGAAATCGTGCTACGACATTAGCGTCAGCACGACGGGGGAGCGTGAAAATGAGGGGACAGTTATCAGTGAAGGCGTTAACAACGGCGAAGCGACAATCGTCCTTGCCGACGACCAGCAGGAGCACCAGGTCGAACTGAAATTGTAGATTCGGCGGGGTTGCCCGCGTGGAGGCTAGCGGTACGATGTTATACGAAAAATCGAATTGGGACTACTTCTGCGAATTGCTGGCGGTTATTCCCGGCATGTCCGCGATGTTCGACGACAGCCGGAACGGCTATCCGCTGGAAGCGAGTGCCAAAGAAACGTACGAAGCGGAAAAACGACTGAGGGAGCGCGGTGAGCTGAGCGGCGACAAGTTCGAATCGCTTGGCGATGGGTTTATGCAGATAGACGAAGATGAACATGAGCCGTCAGGGGAAATAGTGATTGAGGACGGGCTCAGTTCGATGGGCGAATCCCTGGGGGACGGCGCGCGCAGCGCCGCCGAGGCGGTCCGGACCGAAGTGGAGAAAATGGGCGAAGCGGTAAAAGACGGTCTGGAGAACGCCCGGGAATACATCAGGGAGCGCTTTTAACCCAACAAGCGCGAACTCGGTCAGTGGTGCGCGGCCCTTTCGGGGGCTGCGCTTTTTTTGGGTTACGCCAAGGCTTCCTTGAACGCGTCAAGCATTTCCTGCGCTGTTTCGTACCGCCCTTCGGGCTGGTAGGAAAGACCCTTGTTGATGACGTCGGCGACGTCGTCCGGGATGTCTGGACGCAGTTCGCGGAGCGGGGTGATGCTACCTTCCAGGATGGTCTCGTTCTGGTCCTTGTCCTTGAAGTCGTAGAGGAGCGATCCAGTGAGCATCTGGTAGAAAGTGGCGGCGGAACTGAAGACGTCGGACTGGGGAATCGCGCGCGTAAGGTCGGTCAATTGTTCCGGCGGCATATAGGCCGGGGTACCGCCTTCGGAAATAATGGGGAGAAACTCGTTCGCGTCCTGCGACGTGAACCGACAGGACAGGCCCATGTCGGACAGTTTGACCGCCAGGCTGCCGCCACGGCGCAGATCGAGGAGGATGTTCTTCGGCTTGATGTCGCGGTGCACAAGCGAGCGGCTGTGCATGTGGGCGACCGCTTCGAGAAGCTGGATAAACAGCGGGACAGCCTGGGGCATGTCCAGCTTGTTGCCGGGTGCGTCCTGGATAAGTTCGTCGAGGGTGCCGCCGTCGACATATTCGATGGCGAGGAACGGCGCGCCGCCGGAAATCCCGTCGCCCAGGTAACGGATAATATTCGGGTGGTGCAATTGCTTGGTTATCTGGATCTCACGGCGGAACATCTCGATGGAACGCTGCTTGCGGCTCTTGTTCCTGTTGAAGTTCATCATCTTAATAGCTGCCGCAGCGCCGGTGTCGTCTTTAACCGCCTTGTAAACAATGCCGCGTCCACCGCCGCCGATTTTCTCCAAAATGGTGAATCCTTCCACCTGGGGCAGGCCGTCGGCGTCGAGTTTGGGCTGGTCGGTCAGGTGGTCGGTAAACCGCGACGTCGCCGATTCCTTGTGGATGATGGTGGTCACCTTGCCGGAGCGGGGTTGTTCGCTCCGCGCCAGGACGATATTGGAACCGGGGGGGGCGAGGGTCGAGAGATCGTAGACAGTGGCTTCTTCGGCGACCGAGAGACGGAACAGGCATGCGCCGGCAAGAATCGTGTCGCCGGCTTTCAGAGTGACGAAATCGGTAAAGGCCGGACCCTGCTTGCCGCCCATGTGCTTGTCATTGATAACCAAACCGTTGGTGGAACCGAGATCCACGATGCGCACGCGATCCTCTGAGGTGTCGATGAGGAAATGCAGGTGGCTTGCCGCCGCATCGGCGGCAAGCGAGAAGGTGGATTTGGCATAACGGCCAAACAAGAAGACTGGTCCGCCGTTAAGGCGGAATGTTTGCCCCTTGAGAGGGCCTGCCAGACAGTGAAGCGAAACGTTGCGCAACGGTCGAACTCGCTTTCAGGAAAGCAACCGAGAGGGTAATCATTTATGAAGATCACGGCAGCTGGGCATTATATAGTATATGGGCTTGGGAAAAAAGATGGTAGGGAAATATCTCCCCTGGCATGCCATCCGTTACTCGCCGAATTCAAGAAGCTCCATCACCGGTTCGTCAACGCCGTCCTCTTCCATCCTGATGACGCCGGATAAGGGTACGAGGTCTGACAAGAGGAGGCTGAACCGGCCTTCGGATGTGCGAAATTCGACGCGCACGCCTGGCAAGTCCCGTCCGTTGAACGGGATGACGACCGGGGTGACTGTCAGATCGGCGGCGTCGGCGAGGGCGCGCCGCTGTTCCTCCATGGCGACGCCGTAGGTGACGGTCTCGGTGCGCTCGTCCACTATTTCGTCTTCGATAGTCATGACCGATTCGATGGAAATCACCTGATCGTCCCCTTCGCCTTCGACAGCGAGGATGGCTTGCTTCTGGTCGGCGACGCCATATTCGGTGCGGTGGCGGTACCTGACCCATTGGCCCGGGCGGACAGTCGCGAGCGAGTTGGGAAGCGGGGGGACGTCGGCTGCGACGGCGGCGGCAAAGACCGTCGAGAAGACGATATAAAAGAGGATACAGGCACGGAGGCAACGCATACGGTTCTCCTGACGAACTGTCCAGCGCCAAGCTGAAAAACGACGGCGCGGGACCGAATTGCCGCAAGCGCGGCATGGGTACGACAGTATGATACCGTTTACGATAAATATTTCATCTGGAAAACCGGAACGAGGCGACACCGGATGGGTGATCGCGTTCTGAATGCAAGGCGGGGCAATAGTATCCCGTAATAATAACAGTAAAAAAGCCCCGGCACACGGCCGGGGCTACACATGCTCTGTACCGTTCAGCGGCAGACAACCGTCCCGCCGTAGTACGGCGACGGGTAGACAACCACCGGCCTTGCCGGCACGACGTAGACGTTGCGGCGCGGCGGCGCATAGTAGCGGTAGCCGGGCCGGTGATAACGCGGTCCGTATGAGCCGCCCCAATGCGGCCCGCCCCGACGCGGCCCACGATGACGGCGCGGTCCGTGCTCGGTAATGCCCGCATCAGGCTTCAACGACGTTTCCCTGGCGTATGCCGCCGACGGGACAGCGATGCCAATCGCCACCGCGAAGGCGAGCGCCCACAGTATCTTTTTCATGGCAGATCCCTTTCAACCGGCGCTGGAACATACCGTTCCAGCGTGTTTCGCGAAAACGCGGCCCATGAACGCCGCTCTTCGCGCCTGCCTTATGCCCGGGCGTTTTGCCTGCGCCCTCGCCTTGGTAGTGTCAAAGACGACGCAGGTGTTACCGATTCTTCCGAAAATCATTGGAAATATGTAACGGGGGTACCGGCACTGCTCCGCTCTGCCCGTATCAAAAATAACTGGCATATTTGACAACCGCGCCTCTGTGGGGTACTATACCATTGTATGATGTATACATCATGCAACGTCCATACCCCATACTACTTTACCCAGCGAGGGACGATTGTGTTAACGATACCCATTCCCTATTACACCGGCACGCTTGACCTGAATATCGAAGAAGCCAATGTCGAAGCGGTCCTGACCGCCAAAATCCATGACTACAAGCCGGAACTCGGTCAGGAAGACCTTGTCCGCCAGGCTTTGGACAACCCCATCGGTTCCGAACGGCTGTCCGTCCTGGCGCAGGGCAAAAAGAAGGTCACCCTCATCACCAGCGATCACACCCGCGCTGTGCCGAGTAAAATCACCTTGCCGATTCTTCTCGAAGAACTACGCAAAGGCGCTCCCGACGCCGAAATCACCATCCTGATCGCCACCGGCCTGCACCGCGCCACCACGCCGGAAGAACAACGTGCCATGTTCGGCGACGCGCTGGTGGATAAAGAGCGCATCGTCGTCCATGACGCGTTCAAGGACGAAGACATGGTCGACGTCTGCACGCTGCCGTCCGGAGCCGGGTTGGTCGTCAACCGCCTGGCGGTTGAATGCGACCTCCTCGTGACCGAAGGCTTTATCGAGCCGCATTTCTTCGCCGGGTTTTCGGGCGGCCGCAAGAGCGTCCTCCCCGGCATTTGCTCGGCCGTGACTGTGAACGAAAACCACTCGTACAAGGCTATCGCCCATCCGAATTCCGTCGCCGGCATCACCACCGGCAACCCCATCCACGACGATATGGTCTTTGCCTGCCGCAAGGTGAATGTCCAGTTCACCCTCAACGTCGGCCTGGACGCCGAAAAGAAAATCATCGCCGCATTCGCCGGCGACATTATCGACTCGCACCAGAAAGGGTGCGATTTTATCGCCGATCTCTCCCGTTGCCCCGCTGTCACCGGCGACATAGTCGTTACATCGAACGGCGGCTATCCCCTCGACCAGAACCTCTACCAGTCGCCCAAGGCGGTGGCGACGGCGGAAGCGTGCGCCGGGGAGGACGGCGTCATCGTCATGTGCTGTTCATGCGTCGACGGCATGGGCGGAACCCACTTCGAACGGCTTATCACCATGGGGTCGCCGGAGGAGATAGAGGCGTATCTGGCCACTATTCCACCGAAGGAGACGATTCCGGAACAGTGGTGCCCGCAAATCTATGCCCGTATCCTGAAAAAAAATCCGGTCATCCTGGTCACCACGTTTTTGCCGCCGGAGGTGGTCCGAAAAGCCAACATGATCCCCGCATCCACCCCGGACGAAGCAATGGAAATCGCGTATACCATGAAGGGACGGGATGCGCGGGTGGTGGTGATTCCGGACGGCGTGGCGGTTCTTACACTGAAATGATCTGTGTTATCGAAATGTGGTAGACGATTTTTCCCTTTTGACGATTCCCCGCTGAGGTGGCGGTATGGGGGCGGCGTGAAGTTTTGAGCGCGGTATCATTTTTCACCGCTCAGAAACGACGCGCCCGCCTCCACCGTCTCTCCGGTATTTTCCACCCGTCCAGAGCAGGCAGTCTGGCCGGGAGCAGCAGGACTGGGCTGGTGTCATTGTTTTGGAATTGAGGAGCAGCCATGAAGCTAGCGTTACAGGTCGACGACAAGGATAACGTCGCCACCATCTTCGCCACGGTGGAGAAAGGCGAAACGGTCGAGGTACGGAACAAGGCTGGAGTCAGTCATCCCATCATCGTCAACGACGACATTCCCTATGGTCACAAAATCGCGTTGGTCGCCATCAATCCGGGAAGCCATATCCACAAATACGGCGAAGTGATTGGCATGGCGACGGCGACCATAGCCCCCGGCGATTACGTGCATGTCCACAACCTCGACAGCACCCGTGGGCGCGGCGATATCGGAAAGGGGGAATAGCTGTGGAATTCATGGGATATGTACGGCCAAACGGCAAGGTCGGAGCACGCAACCACGTCGCGGTCATTCCAAGCGTTGTCTGCGCCAACGACGTCGCCCAGGTGATTTGCTCGCGGGTGGAAAACACGCGCGGCTTTTTCCACCACCAGGGATGCTGCCAACTCCCGCCCGACCTGGACCGGGTAACCGATACCCTGATCGGCCTCGGCTCCAGCCCCAATGTCGGCGCGGCATTGGTGGTCAGCCTCGGCTGCGAAGGGACGGATCACGAAAAGCTGGTGGCGGAAATCGCCAAGACCGGCAAGCCTGTCGAAATTATCCGTATCCAGGAACTGGGCGGCTTCAGCCGCGCGGTGCAGGAAGGGATCGACAAGGCGCAAAAGCTGGCCATGGCCATTTCAGGCGAACAGCGCCAGGCTGTGCCGGCATCATCCATTGTGATGTCGATTAAATGCGGCGCGTCAGACGCCACCAGCGGCATGGCCTCGAACTGCGTCATCGGGTATGTCTCCGACAAGCTGGTCGATATCGGCGCGACCGTAGTATTTGGCGAGACAACCGAATTCCTCGGCGCCGAGCATATCCTGGCCAAGCGCGGTGCGACGCCCGAGGTCGGGAAACGCATCAACGAAATCGTCGCCAAGATGGAAGCGCGCGCCATGTCGCTCGGCTGCGACATGCGTAAGGGCCAGCCCACACCGGGGAACATCGAGGGCGGGTTGTCTTCTATCGAAGAAAAGTCGCTGGGGGCAATCGTCAAGTCGGGCAGCCGGCCCATCCAGGGCGTGCTCGAATACACCGACATGGTGACGGATCAAAAAGGCTTGTGGATCAAGGATACGCCCGGACGCGAACCGGAAATCCTCACCGGCATGGCAGCCACCGGCGCGCAGGCGATGATGTTCTCCACCGGCCGGGGCGCGCCGCAAGGCTTCCCCACCATGCCGGTCATCAAGATCTGCGGCAATCCGCAAACCTACGAGCACATGCAGCACGATATGGACCTGAACGCGGGCCTTATCATCACCGGGGCGAAATCCATCGAGGAGGTGGGGGAGGAGGCGTTCGCCAAGCTCCTCCGGGTGTTGTCGGGTGAATATACCAAAAATGAGAGTATTGGGTATTTCGGGAGCATAGACATCTACACCATGGGTCCGGTTATCTGACCGGGGGAGGACGCGGTATGTGGACTATCATCGCCATGTTGTTGGGTATCGTATTTCTGATGGTACTGGTCATCAAGACCCGTATCCAGGCGTTTCCGGCCTTGATTCTGTCGGCCATCCTGATTGGCCTGCTGTCGGGGCATACGGCGTCGGCGACAATTTCCGCCGTCACCACCGGCTTCGGCAACACCATGGCCAGTATCGGTATCGTCATCGGTCTTGGCTGTATCATGGGTAAGTTCATGGAAAAGAGCGGCGCGGCAAAGCGAATGGCCTTGACCATTCTCCCCGCCGTCGGGGTCAGGAACGCCGACATTGTGCTTGGGCTTACCGGCTTCCTTGTCTCCATCCCGGTGTTTTGCGACTCGGGCTTCGTCATCCTGTCGTCACTGGCGAAGGAGTTTTCCCGCCTCACGAAGAAGAGCATGATCCTCATGGGTGGTATGCTCGGCATGGGTCTCTACATTACCCACTTCCTGGTGCCGCCGACGCCCGGCCCGCTGGCCGTGGCTGGTGCCTTCGGTATTGACATCGGCCTGTTTATCATCGGCGGGCTGTTGTTGAGCATTCCTCTGTTCATCTTTGCCGTCATCTATTTCCGCTGGGTGGCAAAACGCTTCCCGGCCGTCATTCCGGATCGGAGCGATGACGAGCTGCAAAACCTCTCGACCTCGCAACGCATTGTCTTGGATAAGATCCTCGCAAAACAGGAAAGCGGCAAAGATCTCGAAAGCGGGGATTTCCACGAGCTGCTCAAGGCCGAGGATCTGCCGCCCGCCGGTATTTCCTTTGCGACACTCCTGGTTCCGGTTGGCTTGATTCTCCTCAATACCCTGGTCGGCATCGCCGGCGTCACCGGCCCGGTGCGCGAGTTCTTTATCCTTATTGGTCACCCCATCACCGCCATTTTCATTGCCGTCCTGATGGCCATGTTTATCCTCGGCCGCAAGATGGGCAAGGAAGAAGCCCTGAAGTGCGTCGAGCAGTCGCTGGCCGATGCGGGCCTTATTGTGTTCGTGACCGCCGGCGGCGGCGCGCTTGGCAATGTTATCCGCGTCACCGGCGCGGGAGACCTTATGGCGCAGGGCATCGCCGCTTCGCCCCTGCCGGTCATTCTCGTCCCGCTGCTGATCGGCACTTTGCTCCGCTTCCCGCAGGGTTCGGGAACCACCGCCATGATCACCGGCGCGTCGATTCTCGCTCCCATGCTTGCCACGCTCGGTCTCAACCCGCTCATCGCCGGTTTGGCCCTGTGCCTTACCACCATGTGTCCGTCCTACCTGAATGACTCGTATTTCTGGGTCGTGACCCGCTTCAGCGGCTTTGATGTGAAGACGTCTCTGAAGACGTGGACGGTGGGAACGATAATCCTGCCGATTTTTGGGTCGATAATCATCATTGTGGTCAATATGGCGTTTTTCCAGTAGGGACATTATAGAGGTGTTACCGTGATTCCACGCGGGGGAGGCCATTGGCTTCCTCCGCGTTTGCGTATGGTCGGCAGCTTCGAGAAATAGTGAAAGGCTTTCCACTCTATCCGTAAGTAAGGAGCGGACCGTATCTCAAAGGAGTCTCCTCCATGACAACCCTTCTCCTCGCGATGGGCCTGGCGCTGGGCGTGTCGTTCATGTGCTCCTTTATCGAGGCGGCACTCCTGAGTCTTACTCCGGCAAACGTCGCCGACCTGAACAAGGTCGACCCGGTGGCGGGAAAGATTTGGCAGAGCTTTAAAACAGACATCGGCAGGCCGATTTCCGTCATACTGCTCCTGAACACGACCGCACACACCATAGGCGCGTCCCTGGCGGGAGCCAAGTGGTCGGAACTCTTCGGGGACGGCAGCCTGTGGATTTTCTCCCTCGCCTTTACCTTTCTCATGCTCCAATATACGGAGATCCTCCCGAAAACCCTGGGCGTCCGCTTCCGCGCCGCCTTTGCCAAGGCAGGCGCTCGGCCGTTGGCGCTGGCGGTCCGTATACTCAGCCCGGTCATCGGGCTGATTCGCCTTATTAACCGTCCTTTCGAAGTGTCGAAAAAGCCGGGCGAGGAATCCGCCAATACCATTAGTGAAATTGATTCCCTCGCGTCGCTCGCCCGGGTAAACAACCTGATCGGCCAGCAGCAGGAAAAGATCATTTCGTCCGCCACGCACCTCTCCGGCACGACCGCCAGGCAGGTGATGATTCCTCTTGACCAGGTGACTGTTCTCGAGGCTACAGCCACCATCCACGAGGCATTCCTTATAGCACACCAGGATCTCCACACCCGTTATCCGGTCCGCGATTCGGACAATCCACAACGCCTCGCCGGGTATGTCAACTTCAAGGAATTGGTCTACTTCATGTCGACCAACCCCAACAACCCATCATTTCTCGGTATTATCCGGCCGCTGAACCCCATCGCACCAGATACCAATGCCTCCGAACTGCTCAAGCTGTTTGTCGACCAGCATAACCACATGGTGGTGGTCGAAGAGGAGGGCGGGAGCCTCGGTATTGTCACGGTGGAGGACGTAATTGAAGAGCTGGTGGGGGACATCGAGGACGAGTTCGACCGCCTGCCACAGAACGTCCATAGCCTTGCCGGCGGCGTCTGGATTGTCGGCGGCGGCGTGCCGATGGCGGAGGTGTCGAACCGCGTCGGCGAGGATTTCGGCAGCGGCGATGAAATCCTCGGCGACTGGTTGGCCGCGGAGGTGGGAGCAGCGGCTAAACCGGGCGACTTTGTTCGAAAAGGTCGCTATGAGTTTGCGGTACGACGTATCAAGAGGGGACGGATCTTTGACGCCACCATCACCGACCGGTACGCCTCCCGGGTCGGGTTATCGACCAAAAAGACCTCATGATTGAGAAAAAAACACGGCAATCTTTACCGAAATATTGATGGTCGCGCGGGCGGAACTCGCCTTTTACGCCATATTTGCGCGCAAGAGTGGCCTGACGGGGTGGAGCAATCGGAAAAATAAAGTAAAATGA
>JAJPXZ010000116.1:0-8381 GCA_021205245.1 Planctomycetaceae bacterium | reverse complement strand
CCCCGCGGCGCCCGCCCGCGCGGCCCACCCGCCACCCAACCCTAACCACCCCGGAACGGAAACCCCGGCGGGACGGAAGACTAGGCAGACCTTACCGGTCATTCCACGGCATGTCGCGGAACCGTTGGCTGCGGGAGCCTCCGTGTTTCGTTCTCACGCTGGTGGGGGTATTTTCTATAAAAGGGAGTCTTCCATGCGGTCACGAATGTTTTTTACGGCAGTGGTGTTTTTGGCATCGCTCGTTGCCCTTGCCGGCTGCACGCCGCAGGACGACATCGCCTATGTCGAAGATGAGAACGCGCGCCTGAAGCAGTTGCTCATCCAGTATGAGAACGATGCGCGCAACAACCAGGTCATGCTGGCCGAGGCCAACAGCCGGGTCGAGCGCATCAATCTTGAACTCGACGCCGCCAACCGCAAGGTTGGAGTGTACGAGGGCGAAATTCCGCGTCTGCGTGAAATCGCCGTCAATGCCGCCAACGCCTCGAACACCCAGTTTGTCAGCGGCAGGGCGGGGATGTCGGAAAAAGTCGCGCAGCAGCTTTCGGCCCTTGCCGAACAGTTCGGCGGCGTGGTTGTCGGCAACCGCCTTGAACTGCCGGGCGACTTCTTCTTCGATTCCGGCCGCTATGAATTGAACTCACACGCCCGCGCCGCTATCCGCCGCATGTCGGAAATCCTGGCCGGCGAAAACTTGTTCTTGATGGTTGTCGGCTATACCGATAACGACCCGGTCCGCAATCCGACCCTCCGCTCCAAAGGCATCAACGACAACCTGCACCTGAGCCTGCTCCGCGCCAAGTCGGTTGTCGACGAACTCCGCAAGGCCGGGTATCCGCCCATGCTCATGTACCCGACCGGCTGGGGCGAATTGCGGCCCATCGTTCCGAACAACAACGCCGCCTCGAAGAAGCTGAACCGTCGCGTCGACATCCTTATCGACCCCGCCGCGTCCAACATCTTCGGCATGTCCGCCATCACAGGGGTGGAACCGGTGGCGATGCGGTAAGGACCACCTATCCCGCGCGGTCACGATTTTTGACCGCTCGACCAAGCCCGACCTTTGCGTCGGGCTTGCGTCGATTGCGGGGAATCTTTCTCCCAGTAAGTTGCCGGGCACAACATCTATATATCGGTAAAAGTTGCTTCGGTGGAGATTGACAGCGTGGAGGATTTCGCGTATACCTGTACATAGTGAGAAGTAAGGGCGGTTGGCCATATTTATGGCAATAATTTGCATGTATGTATGGCAGATTTCCGAAAAAGTATGTTTTTTATATTGACAACTCGGGGATGAATCGCTATCTTTCTTACTTCCCCCAGACCGGCACGGCCCGGCCAGGGGTGTTTTTTGCAATAGCCCCAGGCGAGGCAATGTCCAAGCTGGCGGGCCTTGAACCAAACCAAGGAACGCGCCATGACGGCAATGAAGAAGACCACAATGCGTAAACCCGCCGAACACCAGGCCAACTGGCTGGTTATCGACGGCACCAACCAGGTTGTCGGGCGTATGGCGTCGAAAATCGCCATGCGGCTCATGGGCAAGCACAAGCCCGACTATACTCCGTCGTTCGACTGTGGCGATGGCGTGATTGTGATTAACTGCGAAAAGGTGGTATTCACCGGCGCCAAGTGGGACAAGAAGATTTACCGTCGCCACTCCGGCTATATCGGTGGGTTGAAGGAGCAGAGCGCCCGCAAGGTGCTTTCCAGCCACCCGGACCGCATCCTCATGCTGGCGGTGAAGCGTATGCTTCCCAAGGGCAAGCTTGGCGAAAAGATGATCAAGAAGCTGAAGATCTACGCCGGCTCCGAACACCCGCACGCGTCGCAGTCGCCTGTGACCTTTGAATTGGCGTCGTGCACCCGTTAGACTGAATACGCAATATTCATAGCGAATTGGAGAGAGAAGTGGCAGACAAGCACGGTTACGAGTGGGGTACTGGTCGTCGTAAATGCTCGGTTGCCCGGGTCCGCATCAAAAAGGGCACTGGCAAGATCACGGTCAATGGCCGTGAGTATTCGGAATATTTCCCCAGCCTGCGTCTGCGCAAACTGGTGGAAGGCCCGCTTAAGCAGGTTGACTTGTCGGCCGAGTACGATGTCTTTGCCTCGATTCGCGGTGGCGGCATGACCGGCCAGGCCGGCGCGTTGATGATGGGTCTTGGCCGCGCTATTGTCAAGATCTCGGAAGAGTACAAGCCGTCCCTGTCCACCGAAGGCTATCTCAGCCGCGACAGCCGCATGGTTGAACGTAAGAAGCCCGGCAAGCCCGGTGCGCGCCGTTCGTTCCAGTTCAGCAAGCGCTAACGAGACGGACTGGCTTTTTCGCCAGTGTATGCGCTTATACGATTTTCCCGAGTGGCATGCTTGTGGCGTAATCCGGCTCGATCGAGACCAACTGTATAATCTGCCGGCGTAGCTCAGCGGTTTAGAGCGATGGATTCATAACCCATAGGTCGGTGGTTCAATTCCACCCGCCGGTACCAATATTTCAGACTGGCAACCCCTTGCATCGCAAGGGGTTGCCTCTTTATATAAATACGCGTTTTCAGGCTCTTAGGCTGATTTTCGCCATTTTTCGAGACCAGACGAATTTGACTGCCCGCGAATAAATCGCCAACCAAATTCGCGGTGGCGGTCAGGCGTGTATCAACTGCCTCGCCGTATACCTCCATTGTCAAATACGGCGTTGAATGCCGGGATAATGCCCGCGCCGGTCGCGATTACCAGATTGATGTACGCTTTTGTACAAGCATGAAATTCCAGCTTACCCTTTGCGGTCGCAATGCTCACACCGGCCTTTTCCAGATCCGCTTGAATGACGCGGGCGGGATGGGATGGCACATAGAGAAGAGGGTTCACTGGAACGTCGGTATCGGGGTTTGCTCCTGCCTTGGCCCGCATCTTTGCATAGCGTTCTTTCGCGTCGTTCTTTTTGCTGTATGCGACCAGCTTTTCGATTAGTTCGCGCGAGAGCGGCTGGAAGCGTTCCTTGCGTCCTTTGTCATCATCGGCGTAAAGTGGAGTCCGCCGCGAACCTCGTAATTATATGCGCTGGCGTCAAGCTGCGCAGCTCACCAGCTCGGAGGCCGGATGCGAAAGTGGTTTCGTATAGTATACTGCGATGCTCTGGCGCGGTAGTTAGGAGTGAGTTATGTGCGGATTTTGAAAATGTAGTAAAGAACCACTCCTTACATAGTAAAGGGTTACATGGATGCAGATATGAAATGTGGTGAATGAAAAAGAATGACAGATAATGTCCAAACTGCTAGCATTCGGTGTCTATTTTCAGGGCTTCAATCATCTTTTCAACGGCAGATTTTCGAGCATAATGACCAAACTGAAGAAGATACTTCCCTTTCGAAATTTTAATTTCCGGACAGTCGCGCCTGAAACGTTTTCGTAAATCATTGATGGCTGCATGGCAATAGGTTTCGTCCAACCCAACCACCACGCGATCCCCGCGTTGTAAATCTTGGATACGCTTGCATAGTTCACCTGGCTTGATGATCACGACAGGATAGGCGCGGTACTGGTCAAGCAGTACTCGTAAGGTGTAATACTGCATGATGGCAGATGTTCTGTAGCCTTTGCGTCCTTTTTTCGCGGTTTGGCCGACGGCATTGTTTGCCGCTGCCTCCACGGACATGCCATCATGATTACCCGGAGTCTCAGTGTGCAGTCCGGAATCTTCCTTACCGGTTTCGTTCGTGGTAGGGTCGGGCATGAGGTCTGCGGCGTTTGCTTTTTCACGTTCTTCAGTACGGCGATCCGTTTCAGACTCGGCGGTAGAACTGGTGGCCGCTGCTTCCGATTTAACGACACTGGACGCCTCTATAACATTTTGATTCTGTGTGACTGCTTTGTCTACGGTGGCTACGGGCCTCGCAAAATTTATCAGTCCCATGATAAATGTGAATGCGTTTTAGTCATTGACGGATAGCCCCGTACTCTCTTCACCAGCGTTTTCCAAATGCCGAAATAGATCCAAAAGGGCATTATCACTGCCTTCGATAACCGACATCTCCCATCCGTTCGGTGTTCCACCTTCGTCGGCAGGCTGTTGTGTTGAAACGAACCGGCGCACGGTATGGAAGATGGAGCAAATAATACAGTCGTGTTCAATAAGTCCGGAGAGGGATGGCGGCATTGATACACGGTCATGGAGGGAAAGCGAACGACGGTTAATGCTTAGAACGCTCTGGAGTGCGAGACCAGCGGCCTTAAACCCACCGATACGTTCCGCAATATCATGCCGGTACAAACGTCTGCACGAGACAATAGCAAGAATCAATCCACGCAACTCATCCAGCGTGCGGGCAACCAGAAACGTTTTCGGTTGTTTGGCATCAACCTTCTCATAACTGAAAAGTCCTTTTTTCTCGCCTCGCAACCATGCCCAATGCCAGTCAGGAAATTTCCAGAACGTTCCCCCATGCGAAACCCACAGGGTTTTGCACTGGTGGCGGGGCGGGTTTTCGAAAGGCACTTATGGAGATTTTTCATTGTTCAGTGAAATCGGTGAATCGAAAGGATGGGCGTAGCGCACCAGCCGCAGCGACGTACCGGGCAGGCGAACGCATCATGAACGACCGTACCGGTCGGGCGCACGATTACCGCTACAAGCAACGGGGGATTGTTCACAAGGAATTCATATTTCCTGAAGGCGTGGCGGCGGTGTCCCGACCCGCATTGTGGAACCTCGCAGAAGCGGCAGAAAAGCCCGTAGACGCGAAAATGGCAAGGGAGTACGAGCTTGCCTTACCCGACGAATCGCCCGCGCCCTGGCGGGCAGAGTTAGCACGGCGGTTCGCGCGGGAGATTGTCCGCCGGTATGGTGTGGTTGCGGATATTTGCATCCACAAACCGAACACCAAAGGCGATCAGCGTAATCATCACGCACACATTCCAACGACCACGCGAAACGTCACCTCGAAAGGATTTGGGGAGAAGACACGTATTCTTGATTCGCCAAGGACGAGCGGTAAGGAAATTGAGGAAATTCGAGCCGCTTGGGAACGTATCTGCAACACCGCTCTTGAAAAAGTCGGCAGCCTTGAGCGGGTTGATAGGCGTACTTTAAAAGCGCAAGGCATCGACCGGCAACCAACCACACATCTAGGCCCGTCAGCAACGGAGATGGAGAGGCGTGGAGTCAAAACGGAGCGGGGAGCGATGAACCGCGCCATATCAAATAAAGATTTTGAAGAACTGGCACGGGACAAAGATAAGTTCGAAAAACTGAAAAGTGGAATTGAGCAGGCACGCTGCCGTATTGCTAAAAGAAGGACAGCCAAAGCACGATTGGAGTATCAGCGTCAGCGGAAGAAGGAGGAGAGGGAATCGCAGCTAAACTTATCCAATCACGGGAAAACACGATAGGAGGATTATTGATTGTCAAGTAACGATGATAAATATTTCGATGTAGTAGCAGTTGCACAGGACACCGCAGAGCAATTGGACCGGATGGTAAAATCCATACCGGGAGAGATACGGCTTGCGCTTACAGTCGAGTACCAGCGGTCGCAAATCGCGAATGAATTTCGAGCCGTTATTGCCAAAGCAGACGCGGCAGCGACTAAAACGGAATTGGCCGCCACCCAAGCCGACGCAGCGGCGGAAAATATTACCGAATCTGGAGCTTTCTTTGCCGGTGTCATTCGTCCCATGATAATTCTGGCTTGCGTAGCTTGTATTGCAATACCGCTTGTGGTGTGGGGAATGGCGCACTGGCAGACTGGGGAAAAACGGAAGGAGCGGGACAAATATCAGGAAGAAGTCACGTTACTCAAGGAATCGGCGGCTCACTTGCGTTCTGATTCGGGACGCGGTCTTGAAATCGAGAGGGCTGGTGAAAACCAATGGCTGATTACGCTTCCTCCCGGTTCAAAAACTTTGCGACGCGGCCAGACCAAAACCGGGCAATATGGTGTCGCCTACAGATATGACTCAAACCATTGACTCTATTGCGGATCCAATTAATCCTGTTGCCGGAATCCTTGTTCGCCCTACAATTGGATCGGCCTCTCGGACAAGGATGACTATGGATACAAGATGGGTTACAACCGCGTTCCTTTGCTTTCTGCTTGTGTGCGGCGTCGCCTTGAGCCTCGACGACGTCATCAACAGCGGCGACGTGTCGTATACCGGCGGCAACCCCGATTACAAAAACGGGGCGGATGTCCGCTCCTACACGAACAGCGGAACGGTGAGCGCCACCGGCGGGAGCGGAATTGGGGCGCACGGCATCAATGTCTTCTCCGGCTTCACGAACAGCGGAACGGTGAGCGTCACCGGCGGGAGCGGTGAAGGTGCGAACGGCATCAATGTAAACGCCAACTTCACGAACAGCGGAATCGTGAGGGCCACCGGCGGGAGCGGAGATCGGGCGTACGGCATTTATGTCGTCTCCAACATCACTAACAGCGGTACAGTGAGCGCCGCCGGCGGGAGCGGTGATACAGCGTATGGCGTCCACGGCCCCTTCAGCGGCAGTTTCACGAACAGCGGCCTTCTTGTCTTGGCCGCGGGCGGCGGCTCCGACGCTATCACGGTTTCTAATCCGCTTGTTTTCTCTTCCGGCTCCACCTTGGCCTTGGCTGGCGGCTCGGCCTCTGTGATCCAACCCGTCAGCAGCCCCGGCAATGCCGGCCTCATATCGCTGACGGCGACGACGCTTGCGCCGGGCGGAACCCATCTCCACGAGAATTTTCTCACCGGTAATGGCGGCAATACCGAGCTCTCCCACCCGGACGCCACGCCGACCTTGCGCTATTTCGATTACGACACCGGCGGTGGCCTCGACCACAGCGTCACGGTGGAACGCGTCGCGCACGCGTCCTCGTTCGCGGGCGGTGGGGGAGCGGCTTTTCTTGGTGGTCTGGAGCAGGGCCTGCGGGGAATGAGCGAGGCGGATCTGGCCGGGAACCTGCCCTACGCCCTCATCCTCTCCCGGGCCGACCACCAGGCAACCGGTGCGGACATCGCCGCCTTCGCCGCCCGCGCCTCGCGTGAACTGTCGCCGCAGGGCACAGCAAACCTCATGGCCGGTCTGGGCCGGGCGGGACGGATGGCGTCGACGATGCTTTCGGACGGCATCGCCGCAACGGCGCGCATGGACGACGCCGTGGGCGTGCGGTCCGCCGCGAGCGCCTCCGCCGGTTCCGCCTACGCCAGCCTGTCGGGTGATTGCGGGCGCGGCGTGCACATGTGGCTGAAGCCGCTGTTCCTCCACGGGAGGCTGGACGGCGAGGCTGGGTATTCGGACCTCCGGGAAAACGTCGGCGGCGGCTCCCTGGGTGCCGCGTGGCGTCGCGACCGCCTGACCCTGGGGTTGTCCGGCCACTATCTACACGCGGACGCGGGCGGCTCGGCCTACGATGCGCGGTACAACGGCTACGGCGCGAACGCGGGTGGGGCGTACCGGTTCGAGGCGGGCTGTCTGAACCCGCTGGTTTCGCTGAGCGCCGGTTACACCCGTTTCGCCATAGACCAGGGGCGCAGCACCGGAATGGAAGGGCAAATCATGCCGGGCAGCCCGGCGCTCTCGCGCTACGGCTCGAAGCCGGACGCGGATCTGTACACGGCCTCGCTGTCGGTGTCGGAGCGGTTTTCCTTTTGCGGTGGCGAGTTCACGCCGGTGATCGGCCTCGACTACGCCCACACCCGCCTCGATGGCGACGCGGAGCGGGGCGTGGGGGCTATCCGGTGGGATCTGTCGTCCAGCCACATGAATTCCTGGGAGGGCTTCGTCGGGGCGACGTACGCGCGCGCGGTGTCGGAGCGGGTATCGCTGTCGGCGAAAGGGCAGTACCGGTACGAGTTCGGCGACACGCACGGCATTGTCCGTGCCCGGAGCGCCTTCGGCGGTCCTGGCGAGTTCCGTTTTCTCGGGCAGGGGACGGGGCGTTCGTCGGGTGTGGTGGGGCTTGGCGTCCACTACCGTGTGACCGATCGGGCGCGGTTTTCGGTCGATTACGACCTTCACCTCGCGCGTCGCTACCACGGGCACCAGGTCTCGGCGAGTTTTGTTGTGGGGTTTTGAGGGCTTTTTGCGAAGCGTTTTTGGTGAACGCATAGCGGAGGTTAAAAACAACAAGGCAAAAAATGATGTAATGGCTTAGATGGTCACCCTTTCATAAGGAGAGAGAATTACACCATTCAGCCGCAGCAACCGCCACAACTGCACCCGCCCGTCTTTTCGCCACTGTTCCCGGACAGGAGTTTTTTCGTTTCTTCCACGCTTAATACTTTTCCGGTAGCCACCACCTTACCGTCTATGGCGAGTGCGGGCGTCATCATCACGCCGTACCCCATGATGGCTTTGATGTCCGTGACCTTTTCCAGGTCATACTCAATGCCCAATTCCTGCGCCGCAA
>JAJPXZ010000084.1:2031-27438 GCA_021205245.1 Planctomycetaceae bacterium | reverse complement strand
CTCAACAACACAGCGGGGAGCCGGTTCGATGGTGCAGCCGGTATCGCATTCCGGTTCGCAACATCCAGGAAGGACGAACAGTCCCATGGCGGTCAGGAAGATGAGTGCGGTCTTTTTCATCGCCCTTCTCCTCTCGGCAAGACGACTATGACCTAGAACGTTTGGATAAATTCTGTGACCAACGACTAATGTCCGAAAATTAGTAAAATGCCCTAAGTAGCTATCTTTACTTTACCCCGCTTCTGGACAGGTCGTCAATTTTTTCGGAAAATTGCAGCGTGGAGCGTGGGGTTTATGGTAAAACCACCGCATGGATGCACACGAAGAATACCTGGTGCCGGCCGCCTATGGCGAGGCGACCCTGGTGGAAAAAAAGTCCCGCTTTATCGCCCGCCTCTGGCCGGTCGCCGACGAGGCCGAAGCCCTGGCGCACCTCGAGGCGACGCGGCGGTCCAACCCAGACGCGAATCACAATGTCTTTGCATATATCATCCGGGGCGGCGCGGTGCGTTTTTCCGACGACGGCGAGCCGGGAGGCACCTCGGGCATGCCGACCCTGAAGGTTTTGCAGGGCCGCAGCCTCAACAATGTCCTCTGCGTGGTGACGCGGTATTTCGGCGGGGTGCTGCTGGGTTCGGGCGGTTTGGTGCGGGCCTATTCGGGAGCGGCGCGGCTGGCAGCCGACGCGGCCGGGGTCCAGACCATGCGTCTGTGGCGAGTGCTTCTTGTTCCCAGCCCCTACCCGCTGCTCGAGCGGGTGCGCGGCTGCATCGACGCCCACGGCGGCGGCGTCCGGGACGCTGATTTCGGCACCGACGTCTTGCTGGAAGCCATGATTCCGGAAAAGAACGCCGACGCGTTCCTGACCGCCCTCGCCGACCTCAGTGCAGGCGGCATCGAGGCAGAGATGGTGGAACTGGTTTTCCGAGGCGCATAATCCACCAGCGGTTCAAGCGTTTGCTATCGTTCGCTCAGGCAATCACGGAAAGACGCTTAACGCCGCGTCCGCCTCGATTTCATCGCCTCCATCTCGGGGCTGGTCCAAAAGCGCAGCGATCCCGGGTGGACCTTGCTTTGTCCGGCGATGGCGAAGCGCGGGTGGATGTTTTCAATATCTTCGGAAACCTTGCCCATCTCCATGCGGTTTTCCCACAGCACCTTATTGATATTGTAGACAACGTCCTCGGGGATGGCGCTCTGCACCACCAGGCAACTGTAGTCGCCCAGGGTGACGATATCCTCGGTCACGCTCTGGTAATCGTCCTTTTCGATGATATAGGTGATGGTCATGAACTGGTGGGTCATGAGGTCGAGCATCTCCTCTTCCACCGGCAGAAGAACGGCGTCCAGGTTGTTCTTTTCGAGAGCGGGAATAAGGTAGGTGCCGGGACCGGCGGTATAGGCGCAGACATCCAGTTCCTCGGCCAGGAACAGGCGGCTGATTTCGGCATAACTCTGGAAATTGATATCCCAACCCTGGGACGCCAATTGATCGTAGTCGGTCTGGTACGCGCTTTTCAGCAGCATGTTGAAAATGAATTCGGACCCGGTCCCTTTCGGCAGGGTGGAAAAACGCAGCTTGCCGCTGATCTTCAGGAGGTCGCCCAGGTAGGTGATGTTGTGTTCGCGCGCCACATCCTTGCGGACGATGATGTAGAGGACTTGCGGATAGAGGTTCGCAAGCAGGACGGCGTTGTCCAGGTTGACTTCGGGCAGTTCTTTTTCACCCGCACCGGCCGCTCCCAGGAATGAATGCAGGGTAAAGCCGATGTCGGCCGCGCCATCGCCGACGAGCTTGAGGTTTTCCACGCCGCCGCCGACACGGTTCTCGGCCGGGATGCCGGCCTCGGTCAGCAGTTCGGCCAGGGCGTTGCCGAGCGCATTCCACTGCCCGCCGCGCGGACCAGCCATGATGTGGAGTTTTCCCGGATAGCCCAGCGAAGCGTCCTCGCCGCCTCGCGCGACACCCATTGCGCTCATGCAGACTGCGAAGCAGAGAAGTGCGGCGAGTTTGACCTGAATGGTGCGCATGATTAAAGGCCTCCTGATGACGGGGTTAGTTTAAAGGTTTTACCACATGGTGACGCCATAACGTGGATGATGATAGTGTATCTGGCAAAGACCGTTTTCGCAAGCGCTTGGATGAAAGCAGGCCTGATTTGCCCGTCCGACCGCGCGGCACCCTTGCATGTGTCGTCGATTCCGGCTACCTTATGGAGACCGGACCCACGGCTCGCGTCAGGCTTTTTCATTAATAATGGGTAACGGCGGCACTTTACTCGAGGATACTATGGTCCCTCCATCTAACGATACGAACGCCTATCAGGAATCCGACCCTGCCCCGCACCGTCCCATGCGCTGGGGAGTCGCGACCCACCTGCTCATGGCATTCTGCGGCGTCACCCTCATGACTGTTTTGGTGGCGCTGGTGGGCGACAGCGGCCTTCGCGACGCCAGGCGCACCTTGCAGACGTCGCGCGATTCCTTCGACCGCGTGTCGGCCCTCCTGGCCGGCAGCATCAAGTCTCTCGAAAGTTCCGGCGCGACCATCGACAACGCCGGCGTCGCTCTCGACCTCGCCGTCGCCACGATGGAGGAGACGAGCGAACGCGTCACCAACCTGAACGCGGTCGACCTGCCCGCCGTTATCGCCATCGGCGAGATTCGCGAAGCCCTCACCGCTGTTGCCGTCGGCGAGCGCACCCTGCTGATGCGGCAGTTGTACGACCCGGAGATCCGTCAGCAGCAACGCGACTACATCGATGACGCCTTTGGTCGCGCTGAAGCGGCGATTGAACGCATATCCCGCCTCGAATCCTCCTTCTCCGAAGACAAGCGCCAGGCATGGCTCGAGTTTATTGTCTCGTGGGGGGAATGGGACGAATTGCACGACCGGCTGATGTCGGAGTTCGATCAGGTCGACGATCTTCTCTCCGCCCGCATCCGTGGCGGCTTCGAGTTCGAGGATATTGCGAAGCGCGCCTTCGACATCGCCTTCGGCGAAGGCCAGACCGCGCGGGAAAGGGTCAACGCCACCCTGGACGCGGTTGTGTCGCTTATCAGCCACTCGACCCAGGAGTCGGCCAGCCTCGCCAGCCTCAACACCCAAAACGCCACCTCCGACGCTGTCGCCGCCAAGGACAGCATGCTTAATGCCACCCGGCAGATCGGTGATTTCAAGGGCCAAATGGCCAATGTCGCCGCCCAGGTCGCCGAGACGACCGACCAGGCCAAGGCTTCCCTCGAGAACGCCGCCTCGGTGCGCTGGTATTTCATCATCTGCACCATTCTCGGCTTTGCCGTGTCCATCCTTCTCGCCCTGTGGCAAACGCGCTTCCTTTCCCGCCCCATCCGCCACGCGGCCGAACAGATGGACCTGTTGGCGCGGGGCATTATCGACCAGGACATTATGCAGGAGTATGTCCAGCGCTCCGACGAAATCGGCACCCTGGCGCGGTCGGTGGGCGACATGCTTCGCTCGCAACGGGAAGAAGTGAAGATCGCCGGCGATATGGCCCATGGCGATTTCTCCGGTTCCGTCTCCCTGCGAAGCGGCGAGGACCAGCTTGGCCAGGCGTTGTCCGCGATGATGCGGATAACCCACGACGCATTGGTACGGGTCAACCGCCACGTCCGCCAGGTGACGGACGGAGCCGAAGCTATTTCCGCCGCCAGCCAATCGCTGTCCGACGGGTCGTCACGTACCGCATCGGCTTTGGTGGAGATTTCCGTCGGCACCACCCGGCTGGGCGAGCAGACCCACGCCAACGCCCGCCACGCCGCCCAGGCCAACGAATTCGCCAAGGCCAGCCGGGCCGTGGCTGAAAACGGTTATGCCGCCGTCGAGGAGATGGTGGCGTCGATGGCGGAAATTCAAACCTCGAGCGCCCACATCGCCCGCATCGTCAAATTGATCGACGACATCGCCTTCCAGACCAACCTGCTCGCCCTCAACGCGGCGGTCGAGGCGGCCCGGGCGGGACGTCAGGGCAAGGGATTTTCTGTGGTGGCGGAGGAGGTCAGGAATCTTGCCTCACGGTCCGCCAAGGCGGCACGCGAGACAGCGACATTGGTCGAGGACACGGTAAAACGGGTGGACAACGGCGTCGCCATCGCCTTGCGGGCGGACGAAGCGTTCAAGCAGATTCTCGACAATGCCCAGCAGACGACCGATCTCTATGGCGAGATCGCCGCAGCCAGCCAGGAGCAGTCAAGGAACATCGATCAGATTGTCACCGGTTTGGCGGAGATTGACCATTCCACCCAGGCGAACTCGCGCTATGCGATGGAGACCGCCACAGCGGCGCAGGATCTGTCCCGCCAAAGCGGCGAGCTTAGAGGCATGATGGTAAGGTTCCAACTGCAGGACGCGACCGGCGAACGCGGATGGCAGGACGCCCAGCCGTTGGCATTGGAAAATGGCGACGTCGGTGAGTACCGACGCCGCCTTGATTATACACCGTGATGATGCGCGGTTCTCCCTCTCCCTTTGAGGGAGAGGGCCGGGGTGAGGGTGCCGCCCCGCGCCCTCGTTTTGGCTGTGGCACAGCGAGAAACGTGAGCGAAAGATCCCTCACCCCTACCCTCTCCCCCTCCGGGGGCGAGGGAGATAATTTGGCTACGCCGTTCTGCTCCGCGCCTTGGCGAGTGACTCTTTCCAGCGGTTGCGCTTCGCGTCCCGTTCGTCTCGACCCAGTGTCGGCAGATATTTCTCACCCGGGCGCTCGCGTTCGGCCAATTCATTCCACGTCCACCAACCGAGGCTCAACCCGGCCAGATGCGCCGCACCCAGCGCCGACAGTTCGGCGTCGGGCGAGCGGTGGACCCGCACGTCGGCGTAATCGGCCTGCAATTGCATCAGGAAGCCGTTCCGCGTCGGGCCGCCGTCGGCTGAAAGGATATCCACCGCCATGCCGCTGGCGCGGAGCAGTTCAATCACGTCCGCGATTTGGTTCGGGATTGATTCAAGCGCGCCCAAACATACCGCGCCCCGCCCCGAATCGAGGCCGAGGCAATCGATAAGTCCGGTGGCGGCGTTGTCCCACCACGGGCCGCCCAAGCCGTTGAAGCCCGGCACCACCACCGCACCCTCGCTGCCGGAGAGGTGATGCACCCGCGCCAGTTCCGCCACCTCGCCCGCGTCGATGCCGAGGAGGTTGCCGGCCCACTTCAGCGTCGCGCCGGACGAGCGGATATTCGTCTCCGCCGCCAACGACGGTTTGTCCTCCACCTGCCAGGCGATGGTCAAACAGATGCCGGGATGCAACCGGTCGATGCCGCCGGTCAGCCCCATCACGGACGAACCGGTACCGTAGGTCGCTTTGACCCCGCCCGACGTAAACAGGCCGTGGCCGAACAGGGCGGCGTGGGAGTCTCCCAAAACCGCCAGAGTGGGAATGCCGTCGGGTAAGCCCGCCACGCCTCGAAGCGCGGGGAAAGGTCCGTTCGATTTGCACACGCGCGGCAAGGCCTGTGCCGGGATGTCGAAGACGTCCAGGAGGTCGGCGTCCCATTCGGCCGAGCGGACATTGAGGAGCTGGGTGCGGCTGGCATTACCGGCTTCGGTAAGGTGGTCGTCACCGGCGAACCGGCTCAGGAAAAACGAGTCGATTGTGCCGAGGCAGACATCGCCCCGCCTGGACTTTTCCCGATCCGGGTCATACTCGTCCAGCAACCACTTCGCCTTCAGGGCCGAGAACATCGGGTCAAGCGGAAGGCCGGACCGTTCCCGCACCAGATCGGCATGGCCAAGCCGACGCAGCGCCTCGCAAGCGTCGACCGAGCGCCGGTCCTGCCAACTCACCAGGGACGAGATCGGTTTGCCCGTCGCCCTGTCCCACAGCAGCATTGATTCCCGCTGGGTCGATAACGCCACCGCTTCGATGCAGCCGGGGTCGCGTCCGTCCAGACAAGCCTTGGCTGCCAACCCGACGCTGGCCCAGATCGCCTCCGGGTCCTGGTCCACCCAGCCCGGTGCCGGGTAGCTTTCACCGAGCGGCGAACTCCCCCTGGCGACGATGCGGCCCTTTTTGTCGATAAGCACGCATTTGGTGGCGCTGGTCCCCTGGTCGATGGCGAGAATGAATCGTTCCGGCATAGCCCTAGTCCTTTTTCGATTGGCTCAGTTCCCGTGCCGCCCGGCAGATACCGTCCTCGTCCAAGCCGTAGTGACGGAAGACGTCCGCCGAAGCACCCGCGATGGCGTTCTCGTCGCCGGGGAGGCCGAGGGTACGCATCGCCACCGGCGTGTGGGTGGCGGTTATTTGCGCCACAGCCGCGCCGAGGCCGCCGTTGACGCTGTGTTCCTCCACCGTCACGATGGGGCCGATGGCGGCAGCTTCCAGCACCGCTTTTTCGTCCAGCGGGCTGAGGGTGTGCATGTCGAGAACACCGGCCGCGATCCCTTCACCCGCCAGTTTTTCCGCCGCTTGCAGGGCCGGATAGACCATTTCGCCGCAGGCGATAATGGTGAGGTCGCCGCCGTTCCGGAGCCGGACCGCTTTGCCTATTTCAAATTTTGTCCCGGCCGGATAGACGACCGGCATAGCCACCTTGCCGACGCGGAAATAGGCAGGCGTGTCGGTCTCCGCGAGCGCGTTCATCAGCCCGACCGTTTGCGCTTCGTCGCACGGCAGGACGACGGTGATGCCGGGGATGGCCCGAAACACGGCGATGTCGTGGGGCGAATGGTGCGACGCGCCAAGCGCGCCATAGCTGATGCCGCCGGAGACGGCGAGGATTTTCACATTCATGCGCGAGTAGGCGACGTCGACCTTGATCTGTTCAAGGGCGCGGGCCGACAGAAAGCTGGCTGGCGCGCACACGTACGGCCGCAGACCCACCGCCGCCATACCGGCCGCCATGCCGATTTCGTTCTGTTCGGCAATGCCGACTTCGACAAACTGTTCCGGCAGCGCCTTCGCGAACACGCCCAGGGCGGTCGACCCCTTGGCGTCGGAGGTAAGGGCGACAACGCGCTTGTCGGTCTTGCCCATCTCGGTCAAATGATTGCAGAATGCCTCGCGGCAGGATAGTCCCTTATTCATGCCAAATTCCTTTCCTGCTCGCTCAGTTGCGCCATGGCGCTTTCCATCAGGGCTTCGTCCGGCACGCCGTGGTGCCACTTGGCGACGTTTTCCATTTCCTTCACGCCGCGTCCCTTGACGGTGCGGGCGATAATCATGCGCGGCTTGCCGACTGGCGGCTCGTGCCCGAGCTCCGCCATCAGCGCGTCCATGTCGTTGCCGTCCAGTTCCACCACATGCCAGCCAAAGGCCTGCCAGCGGTCCGCCAACGGCTCCAGCGCCATGACGTCTTCGGTGTCACCGCTGATCTGCAGGTGGTTCCTGTCGATAAAGGCGGTGAGGTTGTCGAGTTTGTAATGCGAGGCAGCCATGGCTGCTTCGTAAATCGACCCCTCGCCCTGCTCGCCGTCGCCCATAACGGTGTAAACGCGGTTCGGGCGGCCCATCATCTTCAAGCCCTTTGCCATGCCGGTGGCAACCGGCAGGCCGTGGCCGAGCGCGCCCGTGTTCATCTCCACCCCCGGCACCTTATTGTTGGGATGGCCGATGAGACGGGTGCCGAAGCGGCAGAAGGTATCGAGTTCGGCTGCATCGAAAAAGCCGAGGTCGGCGAGGATGCAGTACAGCCCCTCGACGCTGTGCCCTTTCGACATGACGAAGAAGTCCCGCCCCTCCCACTTCGGCTGTTTCGGATCGATTCGCATGACGCCGTAATAGAGGGCGGTCAGGATGTCGACCGAGGAGAGCGCGCCGCCGGTATGGCCGGCTTTGGCGTGGTGAATCATCTGCAAAAGAGCCCGCCGGATAGCGACGGCTTTTTTGCGCAGGTCGGTTGTTTCCATACTTTCTCCAGATAAAACGGGGTAAGGCAATTGTTGGATTTTACGCGTCAATGCCGTCCATGCGGGTGAATCCGGGCAATTTATTGATCCGCATGGCGATGGACCCTTCCTTGACCAGCCCTTCCACTTCGGGCCGCCGCAGGCGGACAGCGTGGTAGAAGGCTTCGATAATGGCGTATTCGGCGATGCGCCTCGCCACCAGTTCCATGTGCGGGGACGAATCGACTGTGGCGGTGAACAGATGGATATCGCACACCTTGGTCAGGGGCGACTTGGCGTTCTTGGTTATGCAGATGGTGGTCGCGCCGCCTTCGCGCGCGAGTTCTGTGGCGGCGACGACGTGGCGGGTCTGGCCGGTGTGCGACACGGCGATGGCGACATCGCCCTGTTTCAGGTTGGCCGCATCCAGCATTTGCAGGTCGGGGTCGGTATTGGCGCTGCAGGGATATCCCATCCGCCTGAACATCATATAGGCGTATTGACAGGGCATGGCCGCGTTCCCGATGGAGAAGAAGGCCAGTTGCCCGGCGGCGAGGATAGCCTCCAGCGCCGCATCGTACTGGGGAGTATAGAGGGCAAACGTGTCCTGGAGCCCGCGCACATTATAACTAAACACCTTGCGGAGGACGTCCGCCATCGGGACCACTCCCTCGCCTCCCGCGTGGCCGGCATCGTCGCCGACGCTCACCTCGGGGAAGAGGTCGCCCCGGTCCATCCGGTTCTGGCGGGTGAGTTCGGCTTTCAGTTGTTTGAAGCCGTCCAGGCCAATCGCCTTGCACAGGCGGACGATTGACGCCTGGCTGCACTCGGCCGCTTCGGCGAGTTCGGCCAGGTTGAGGGCCGGCAGTTCGTCGGCATTCTCCAGGAGATATTCGGCCGCACGCCGCTCCGATTTGGCAAGGCCGGGGAGGACCAGGCGCAGTTTGGGTAAGAGCTGGTTAGTCCCACGAGTCTTTGCCACGGCGGTCTCCAAGCCTTATTTTTGCAGTGCGGCTTCCACTCGTGTACTTTACAACACCTTCACCTATTTCGCAATTTTTATTTCGAATTATTCATAAGATTTTGAAAGTTTTACCCCATAACACGTGATTATTCGTAATTAACCAAAGATTATCCTGTATTATGCTTTCAATTTATTGAATGTTTAATTCGAGAATGGTCGATCAAAAATTAGCTTTTCCGCCGCTACCAACTTCTCTCGAGTGTTCGGGTTGGCAAAGCCGCCCCAATAGTGTATCATGGCCGAAACCAAGCTCCGCGTACCGCGTGGACCAGGAGGACAACCGATGATCACCCGACACCGTGCCGCCGTTTGCGTCTGCCTCGTCGCCCTTGTCGCGCTTGCGGGCCGCATACCTGCCGCCGCCGCCGAATCGAGCGACGCATTCCCGTCGCGCCCGGTCGAAATCATCGTCCCCTTTGCCGCCGGCGGCGGACTCGACGTCGCCACCCGCCTCCTCGCCAAGTACGCCGAGCCGCATCTTGGCCAGCGCATTACAGTCGTCAACAAGACGCGTGGCGGCAACATCGCCGGCAATCTGGAAGGCATCGCCGCCGCGCCCGACGGCTACACCCTTCTCGCCTGGGGCATGGGACTCGTCACCGACGAACTCATCATCAGGAACGTCCCCTACACCTTCCAGGACGTCGTCCCGGTCTGCACCTACGCCGACGACCCGGAGGTCATCGTTGTCCAGGCCCGTTTCGCCCGCGACCACGGCATTGACAGCCTGGACAGCCTCTTCGACTACGTGCGGGCCAATCCGGAGCAGGTCACCATAGGCATGGGCGGCAACTGGACAGCCCACGATTTCCTCCGCCTCAAGATGCAGGCAAGCGCGGACGTCGTCTTCAACAGGATGCCGTTCCTCGGCGGCGCGCCGGCCATCAAGGCGACAGCGGAAGGGAACTGCAACGTCGCCCTCCCCTACGTGTCGGAACTGATTCCCTACCTCGACGCCGACGACGTCATCCCCCTGGCCGTCGCGTATACGGAACGGATCAGCCAGTTGCCTGACGTCCCGACCACGGTCGAACTCGGCTACCCGGACGTCACCCAGACCCTCTGGCGCGTCCTCACCGCCCCGAAGGAGACGCCACCCGCCATTATCCACCGCCTCGAGGCAGCGTTCCGCAAGGCGACGATAACGTCGGGCCTGCGCCGCGAGGCGGCGGCGCTTGGCGTGAATCCGGTCTTCAAGGGGTCTTCGTCCACGCGCGAATTCCTCCAGAAAGAGCACGATTATTACGCCGACAAGACGGTCGAATGGGCTATCCGCCTGCCAGCGCCGACCGGGGAAACGGTTCCGCCGGAAGGGTCAATCCGATAATAATCGTAAAAAACCATTAAGCTTAGCCACCCCTTCATCCGATAACATTAGAGACTGCCCGACAATCCCGCCCGAGTTGAATTCTCCACCGGCGGGCCTCGGGCTGACCAAACCGGCATGGCCTCCGGACTGCGGCCAACCGGCGTCATCTCTTGGAGAAAGGGGTAAAACCTTGTCCACCTTAAGCCGTATCAATCATGTCGATATCACCGCATTCCTTGACTATCTCGCCCGCGAGCGCAACATGTCCGAGCATACGGTCAGGAATTACGGCGTGGATCTGGCCCAATTCCTTTCCCACCTTTCGGAGAACGATCAGGCGGGCGAATTTCCCGAAGACGTCACCCACGTCATGATCCGCTCCTTTATGGCGGACCTGGGCGAAAAGGGCGTTTCGCGCCAGACCGTAGCCCGGAAAATCGCCGCGCTCCGTTCCTTCTACAAATACATGCTGCGGCAGGGTCGGGTCACCGTTAATCCGGCGCGCGTCGTCCACACGCCGAAGTTGGAGAAGAAGATCCCCGCCTTCCTCACCGTCGCGATGATGGAACGCCTCCTCGCCGCTCCCGAAGGCGGCACCTTCACCGGCAGCCGCGACAAGGCCATCCTCGAACTCATCTACTCGGCCGGGCTGCGTTCGTTCGAGCTGGTGGGGCTGGACCACGCCGACATCGATCTCGAGCGCCGCGTCCTCCGCCTCAAGGGCAAGGGCATGAAGGAACGCATCAATCCGGTGGGCCGCTACGCCATCGCCGCCCTCGAGGATTATCTGCGTCAGAAAGCGACCCATCACGACCGCGACCGCTTCGACCCCCAGGCCGTTTTCCTGAATTTCCGCGGTCAGCGTTTGACCACCCGCTCGGTGCGGCGCATGTTGTCGCATTACGCCAGCCTGGCCGGCTTGCCCGCGGACGTCAGTCCCCACACATTGCGGCACTCTTTCGCCACCCATCTATTGCAGCGCGGAGCCGACCTCCGGGTCGTGCAGGAACTGCTGGGTCACGAGAATATCTCCACCACCCAGATTTATACCCACATCACCGCCGCCGAGATGCAGCGCATCTATGCGGAGAGCCACCCCCGCGCCGAGACAAGCATCGTGGAATTGGCGACAGAGGAACTGATCCCGGAATTCGCCGTAAAAACAGCGTAATACCCAAGCATCCCCCTACGGCAGGCCGCCTTTCGCGGCCTGCTTTTTCATATCGGGACGATGCTTGCGGCGGCGGAAATAATTTCGTACACATTTTGCCGGAAGTGGCTATACTATCGTTTTGAGGCAAAACGGTGAGCGACGGGTGCCACGGGGCGTATTGAGCAAAGGGACTGAATGTCTGCCGCTGACGCGACAATTACGATCGTCATTCGGGGCGCGCGCGGCAGCCACCCCATGCCGGGTCCGGCAACCGTGCGCTACGGCGGCAACACCACCTGTCAGGAAATCCATGTCGGCGGCAGGCTGATTGTTTTGGACGCCGGCACCGGCATCATCAGCCTCGGCAACGAACTGGCCAAAAAACCGCCCCAGACCATGGCCGTGTTTTTCTCCCACAACCACCACGACCATATCGACGGCATCCTCTACTTTAAACCCGCGTATCAAAAAACCACCACCATGTACATCTACGGTCCAGCCGACGAACCCGGCACCATTATGGACGCGCTGGAGACGATATCGTCGCCGGCGGCGCATCCGGTGCAGTTTGCGCGCATGGGGATGAAGTTCGACTCCACCATCTTGAAAAACGGCGACGTCGTGGTGTGGCGGGCGGGAGCCGACGCGCCCTCGCGCCTTCGCGACGGCGACTCCGCCGGTCCCGAGGATGTGGTGTTACGGGTATTGAAGAACAACCTCCATCCCATCGAAGGCGTCCTCAATTTCCGTCTCGAGTACGGCGGCAAAAGTTATGTTTACGCCACCGATGTGGAGGGCAACGAAGAACGGGGCGATCCCGAGCTCGCGGCGTTCGCACGCGGGACCGACCTCCTCGCCCACGACGGCCAGTACACCTCGGCCGAATACGCCGACGGCAAACGCGGCTGGGGTCACAGCACCATCCGCATGGCTATCAAGACAGCCGAGGCGGCGGGCGTGGAAAAGCTGGCGATAATCCACCACGAGCCGGAGCACTCCGACGATCAGCTCGACGCCATGGAAGCGGAAGGAAAAAAGGCATGGCCCGGGTTGTTTTTCGCACGCGAGGGTCAGGTGATTACGATTTGATGGCTGTGAATGCTATGAGTGTGAAACCCGCCGCAGATTAATCGTCGCATAATACCAAACCGAACTCAATTCTCCCTATACGTCACCCCGGCGTCTTGAACGTCCGCCGTGGAATTGACGAGCTGTTGTGCCGGGGCAAGCGGGATCGACAATCGCTGCAGGCTGCTTGACCGTATCGAGTGACACCATAATGTGACCGCGTCCCCACCTTGCCCCGGCACAACTTCACGCCCCTCGCCCGGTTCATCGCACAAGACGCCGGAGTGACGTCTTGGGAGAATCTGACGTTGAGGGCAAAAATTACCGGTGCAGCGGTGTGCCACCAAAGGGCCAAACATGAGAAAGCGCCAACGTCGTTGGCGCTTTCAAAACTAGAGGATAAGTGAACGGTTGTTCCTGGTCAGATCACATCCCCAGCCGCCAGCTTTACCTTGGCCTGATCGGCTGCGCCAATCAACCCGGCGTTGCCGCCAAGCGCGGCGGGAATTATCTCCATGGTGCGGCCGGGGTGCTGGTTGCGGGTCATGCAAGTATTACGCATCGCGTTGAAGAGATTCTCACCCGCCTGGATCATCCCCCCCGACACAACGCAGCGCTCCGGGTTCAACAATTCCGCCACATCCGATGCCATCACCCCGAGAAAGTGTCCCGTCTCTTCAACAATACGGAGCGCGACCGGATCGCCCGCCTCGGCGGCGGTGAAGATGTCGTAACTGGTGAGGAAGTCACGCTTCTCATGCAAGGGCGAATGCCAACCATCGTCAAGGTAGTGGATAAAGCGCCGCACCACGGCGGTGGCGGAGGCGTAGGCTTCGACGCAACCGCGCGCGCCACAGCCGCAGGGAAGGCCGCCGTCAATGATGCAGACATGGCCGAGCTCGCCCGCCGCGCCGTCGCGGCCGATATGGAGTTTGCCGTCGATAATGATAGCGCCGCCGATGCCGGTCCCCAACGTGACCATCATCATGTGGCGGACGCCTCGCCCGGCTCCGGCGACGTACTCGCCCCAGCCGGCGCAGTTGGCGTCGTTTTCGACATAGGTTTTGAGGCCGGTGGCTTTCTGGAGGATATCGGCCAGCGGCACCATATTCCAGCCTGGCATGTTGGGAGTGGAATGGACTATGCCCCGTAGTTGGTCGATGGGGCCGGGAACGCCAACACCGGCGGCGCGGACGTCGTCCGGACCGACGCCGGCCTCTTTCATGGCGGCGATGATGCCATCCCCGATACGCTTGACCACCGCGTTGCAGCCTTCATGGGCGGCGGTGGGCGTCTCGTACCGTGAGACCAGTTTATGGCCATCGGCTTCGTCGATGACGGCGCAGCGCAGATTGGTCCCGCCGAGCTCCACGCCAACAAAGAGATTGGACATAATGGACTCCCTTGACTGCCTGGTTTGAGGTTGTCGTAGTGAGGAGTTATTATACCACGCCGCACAGTTCCTTCATACGGTTTTCATCGATAATTTCGACGCCCAACTCTTCCGCCTTCGCCAGTTTGCTTCCGGCTTCGGCACCCGCGACCACATAATCAACCTTGCGGCTGACGCTGCCGGCGACAATGCCGCCCTCGTCTTCGATTATGCGCTTGGCGTCGGCGCGTCCCATGGTCGGCAGCGTCCCGGTGAGGACAAACGTCTTGCCGCTCGCTTCGGCGTTCCCGGCGGTATTCGACGCTTCCATGACAACCCCAGCCTCGCGGAGCCGCGTCAGGAGCGTCTGCGTGTCCGGGTCGTCCAGGTAGGCTCTGAGACTCTTGGCCGCGACAGGGCCGAGGGTGCGCTTCACCTGCGATGCGCCCATCTCCACCATGGCCAAATCGGTTTGCGTCGCCCCCAGCAGCCGCTCTGCCGTGCCGAAGTGTTTGGCGACCGCATCAACGCGTTTCTGGCCGAATCCGGGGATACGCAGATTTGCAAGGAACAGCGCCAGCGCCTTCGTATCGGTTCCATACACGCTGTCCGGCGGCACCCCGGCCAGGGCGGCGGCGAGTTGCGCGGCGGTTTTATCGCCGAGGGTGCGGTAGGAGGTGGACTCGCCCATGCTCGCGGCGGAAATCTCCTCTTCGGTCGCCGCAGTCAAGGCGTCCATGCCGCCGAAGCGCCTGGCCAGCAGTTGCGCCGCCGTCTCGCCGATATCCGGAATGGCGAGGGCGAAGAGGAGCTTCGCGAGACCGCGCGTCTTCGACGCGTCGATAGCGGCGAGGAGATTGTCGACCACGCGCGTCGCTTCTTTGTTGCCGCCCTTGGCGACAATGTCGCGTCCGGCCTTGGTCATGGGCATGAGGTCGTCACGGTTCAGCGAGTAGATGTCGGCGACGTCGCGGAGGAGGCCGTTGTCCAACAGCCATTGCACCACCGACGGCCCCATCCCCTCGATGTCCATGGCGTCCCGGGAGGCGAAGTGGACGATACGGGCAAACTGCTTGGCCGGGCAAGCCGGATTGACGCAGAAGCGGAGGATGATTTTCCGCTCCACCCCGCTCTCGGTCGTCTCCGATTCGTGGCCGCACGACGGACAGGCTGTGGGCATATGGAACGGCGTTGTGTGGGCGGGACGTTTGGCGGCGACGACGGTGTTGATCTGCGGGATGATTTCGCCCGCCTTTTCCACTAGAACGCGGTCGCCGACGCGGACATCCTTTTCGGCAACGTAGCTCTCGTTGTGAAGGCTCGCATGGGTGATGGTCGAACCGGCCAGGAACACCGGCTCGAGGTCGGCGACCGGGGTGAGACGGCCGAGTTTCCCGACCTGGACGCGGATGCCGGAGACGCCGGTCTCGGCCCGCTCGGGCGCGAATTTGTAGGCGACGGCCCAGTTCGGCGACTTGGTGCCGAGGCCGAGAATCTCCTGCTGGCGGAATGAGTCCAGCTTGATGACCAGGCCGTCGGTGCCGTAGGGAAGATGATGGCGTTCCGTATCCATCCGGTCGCGAAAATCGATAACGTCCTCGGCGTTATCGAATACGCCCCGGGTCGGGTTGACAGGGAGGCCCCATTTCTCCAGCGCCTCCAATCCAGCCGCCTGGCCGGGAATATTCAGGTCGTCGGCTTCGACGATTTGATAAAAAAAGCATTCCAGCCCGCGCGCCGCGACCAGTGCCGGATCGAGCAGCTTGAGGCTTCCGGCGGTGGCGTTCCGGGGATTCGCGAAAACGCGGACCGTGCCTTCCTCCTCCTGATCTTCGACCAGCGATGCGAACACCGGGGCAGGCATATAGATTTCACCCCGGACTTCGATTTCCCCTTTGGGGTGCTTGGCCGCGAGCTTTTTCGGCAGGCCGCGGATGGCCCGGAGGTTGGCGGTGACGTCTTCACCGACGGTGCCGTCGCCCCGGGTCGCGCCCCGGACAAATTCGCCGTTCCGGTAGAAGGCGGTAAAGGCAACGCCGTCTATTTTCAGTTCGACGACAAAGCGGGGTCTTTCCCGTTCGCCCGCTTCGCGGAGCGAGCCGTCGACCCGGCCGATGAATTTGCGGATTTCCTCGGCCGAATAGGTATTGGCGATGGAAAGCATGGGGACGGCGTGGAGAAAAGGCTGGAACGCCTCCTTCTTCGTCCTGGCGGCCGGTGCGGCCGCGCCGACCAGATGCGACGGCGAGTCGGGAGCATCCCACTCGGGATGCTCCTGTTCCAGCCGCTGCAGCTCGGCCATGAGCGCGTCATACTCCGCGTCCGCGATCTCGGGCTGTGCCTGATTGTAGTAGAGTTCGTTATGGCGGCGCAGTTCGGCGCGCAACCAATCCACCCGCCGTTTTCCGTCCGGCGAGTCATGGGGGTGGGACTTCGACATGGAACGCTCCTGGACCCCTCGAATTATCTAGATGAGCTTGATCAGCGCGTAGTTCTTTTTGCCCTTCCTCACTACCATCGCCCCGGCGCTGGCGAGGTCGGCGGTGGTGACGGTGCGGTCCACCGCTTCCACCGGGCGGTTGTTCAGGTACGCGCCGTGTTGTTCGATGGATCGGCGAGCGTCGTTCTTGCCTTTCCACAGCGGCGTGGCGGCGAGCAGGTCGACCACATTCACACCGGCGGCGAGCTGGTCGCGCGGCAGTTCGACCCGGGGAACCTCGGCGAAAATGCCGGCGAGGTCGTCGTCGGAGACGTTGTCGATAGCTTCGCCGAAGAAGATGGCGGTCGCTTTTTCCGCCTGGGCAAGCCCTTGCGGCCCGTGGACAAACGTCACCACCTCCGACGCCAAACGGCGTTGGGCGGTGCGCTGTTCCGGCCGCTCGGCCACTTCGCGGGCGAGTTCGCCAATCTCGTCCATCGACAGGAAGGTGTAGTATTTCAGGTAGTCGATGACGCAGACGTCTTCGGCATTCATGAGGAACTGGTACATCTGGTAGGGGCTGCTGATTTCGGGATCGAGATAGACTGCCCCACCGAGCGACTTGCCGAACTTTTGCCCCTTCGAATCCGTCACCAGCGGCACGACCAGGCCAAACACCTGCGCCGCCTCCACCCGCCGCACCAGGTCGATACCGGCGGTGATGTTGCCCCACTGGTCGCCGCCGCCCATCTGCAGGCGGACGCCGTGGCTCTGGTAGAGGTGCAGGTAATCGTAGGCCTGGAGGATCTGGTAGGAGAACTCGGTATAGGACACGCCGTCTTCCGACTCCATGCGGCGTTTGACCGATTCGCGGGCAAGCATGTCGCTGACGCGGAAGCGGCGGCCGACCTCGCGGAGGAAGTCGAGGAAATTGAACTTTGACAGCCACTCGTAGTTGTTGACGAGGAGGGCGGCGTTCTTGCCTTCGGTGAAGTCGATAAGGCTTTCCAACTGTTTGCGGATGGCCGCGACGTTCGACTCGACCAGTTCCATATCGAGGAGGTTGCGTTCGGTCGAGCGGCCCGACGGATCGCCGATGCAGCCGGTCGCGCCGCCGACCAGGACGACGGGCCGGTGGCCCATTTTCTGCAAACGGCGCATGGTGACGATGGCGAAGAGGTTGCCGATCTGGAGGCTTTTGAACGACGGGTCATAGCCGCAATAGAACGAGACCATTTCCTTGGCGAACAGATCGCCCAGTGCCGGGTCGGAGACGGTGTTGACGATGCCGCGTTCGGTAAGCGTTTCCAGTGCGTTCATTGACCATTCCTCTTTAGACGCTGCGGGGCCAGAATGCTTTACAGCCCCCAATGAAAAAACGCCGGCCAGACCGGCGACGCATCCGATAATAACGACTCAGCCGGTCTTTGCAAGAATTATCGGCCCTCCGTGCCCTCCTCTCCCGTCAGACAGCGCCGGATCCGCAATTTTTTAAAAGAACCGGCGGCCGACACGGCAAGTAAGGGAAAGATGGAGGCATACCGTTGGCACGACGTACACGAAAAAACACCGTTCTCGGCCTGGACGTGGGGTCACGGTCGGTAAAAGCGGTGGAAATGACCCGCACGGGCGAAACGCTCCAGGTGACCAGTTGCTCCTACGAAGAGGTGGAGCAACCGGGCGCGCACACCGCCTCGATTCAAGCCGTCCTGAAGGCCGGCTCGCACGATGTCTCGCGGGTGGCGGTCGGGTTCAGCGGCAGGCGTGCCTTCCTGCGTGTCGTGTCCCTAGCCGGCGACGCGGTGGAGGATGTGGGCGAAGCGGTCTTTGCCGAGCTGGCGAAGTACATTCCGTATGACATCGACGACGCCCGCATCGGCTACCAGATTTTGCCCGGTCAGCACGACCGCTTTCTCCGCGTTCTCGCCACGGCGGCGCGCCGCGACGACATCGCCAGGCGGCTGACCCAATTCCACGAAGCAGGCATCCAGCCGGTCCGCATGGACATGGAGCTGGCCGCCCTCGCGAACGCGTTCGAAACAGCCAACATCGGCGGGACAATCGCCCCGGCGGGACGCGGCGTGTGCATGGTCGATTTCGGCGCGACCAAGACGCTTATCGCCATAACGGACGGTTCCCGGTGCGTTTTCCGGGAATTCCCCTTTGGCGGCGACAAACTATCGGAAATGCTGGCGCATCGCCTGGGCTGCGAGGTCGCCGAGGCGGAAACGATCAAACGTCATCCAGGCGATCGGATTGAAATGGTCAAAGATGCCATCTACCCAGGCATCGAGGACATCGCCGCCGAGGTGCGGAGTTGCCAGGAGGCCTTCGTGGAGATTTCCGACGGGGTGCGGCCCGACCTGTTGCTGGCGTCGGGCGGATTGGTGGCGTTCCCCGGCGTGACCGCCTTGTTTGGCCGCTTGACCCGGTGCGCGGCCTCGCCGTTCCATTTTGGCGCGGTGGATACGTCCGAACTGGATACACGTTTTCTGGAAGACCACGGCCACGAATTCGCCGTCGCCTTCGGCCTGGCCTGCCATGCGAGAGGGGACGGCATATGATTGACATCAACCTGATTCCGGATAGGCCTGCCGCGGACGCCGCCGCGCCGCGATGGCCCACAACGATCCTGGTCTTGGGCGGGGCGTTCCTGGCGGTCCTCGTCATAACAAACGCCTACTACGCGCTCTCCGTCATTCCGGACCTGGAACAACGGGTTGCGGACAAGCAGGCTGTCCTCCAGGAGCGGCAAGAGACCGTCGCCGCCCTGACGCGCGAAGCGTCGGCTCTGGCGGCGCGCCGGGAGTGGGTGGCTGCGGCAAAGGGAATATACACGGACAAACCGTTGTACGCTCCCCTTCTCGCTCATGCACAAAAAGCCATCGTCGACGCCGACGCGGCCCTGGGCGGCGACGGCGCAATCTGGCTCCACGCCCTCGAAGCCGGCAAGGGCGCGCTCCGTTTGCAGGGCTTTGTCACCGGTCCCGGAGCCGATATGGCTGTGGCGGCAATCGCCGACGCCTTGACGGCGGCGGGTAACCAGGCGGCGGTGGAGGCGTTGGAACCGGCGGAAGACGGCAGGCAAAAGTTCGAAATTAGAGCGGCGGTGCAACCATGAGCGACCGGCGGAAAATTTACCTGAGCGTGATGGGTATAGCGGCGGCGGTGCTCCTGGCCCTGCTCCTCCTCCAGATGCGCCACGCCGGCGGCACGTGGCTGGCGGGCAGTCAGTTTGGATCGTTGTCCCGTCAACTGGAGGAACTGGACGCGCGGCTTGCCGCAGCCCCCGACCCGGCCGAACTGCGGGAACAAATCCTCCGGGAAACGGCCGAAATCGAAGCGGAAAGCGCCCTAGCCGCCGCCATCGTTCCCGAATTGGTGGACCCGGCGGCAATCGGACCGACCCTCACGGATTGGGCCCGTGCGGCAGGCGTCCAGGTGGATGATTTCACCCCCGGTCAATCCGAGGCCGTCGACGGCGGCCTCGAGGCCCTACTCATGACGGTGCGGCTGCGGGGCGGGTACGATGAGGTGGCGGGGTTTGTCAGCGCGGTCGAGGGGCTTGACCACCCTTCGGGAGAAAACCCGCGCCACATCGAGGTCGAGAGCATCACCGCCACGCCGCAACCCGACACCGCCGATCCGGAATGGACCCTGGCCCTCCGCACCTACGCGTTCCGTGGCGGCGACGTCGACGAACACAGCGACGCGGCGGAAAGCGGAGAGAGTCTGGAAGACTTGGCGTCGGCGCGCCGCTTTGACTATGAGCCGGGCGAACGGGACATTATGGCACCGCCGGCCGCTCCGGTCGGGACCGTGGCGGACGCACCGCCCTCCGCCCCGGCGACACAACCCGACACCGATGAACCGGCACTGGCCACCCAACCGAGTGAGCGCGAAGCGGCGCTCCAGAGCGGCCTGGCCGAGATGGCGAACGCAATCGCCGAAGGACGCTATGACGATGCGGTCGCCGTTGCCGATATCGCCCTCAAGGCGGCTGGCGCTTCGGCTTCCGCAAGCGAAAGCGATCTGCTCGACCGCATGAGCCAGCACCGCGACGAACTGGTACGCCGGCACGGTTCGACCGCCGACGCCGCCGCCTTTGCCGCCCTAGGCGTGAATGTGGAAGGCATCAGTTGGTCTCCGGCCGACCCCCGCGCCGTCGTCAATGGCGGCATTCTCGCGGTCGGCGACACGGTTCTCGGCAATCCCGAAGTGCGGGTCGCGGCCATCGACAAGGCCACCGTCACCTTCGACTACGATGGCGGCGAGCATATCGTCGGGGTGAAGATGTATGCCCGGCCGTAACTCGGATTGAAAGAAACCGCCGCATCCCGGCAAGTAACCGTATGAAAACATATCACCCTCACACTGGAGACATCATGATAACGGCACGACGGATGGCTATCGGCTGCATCCTCATCGTCGGCCTCTTTGCCGCCCGGGCGGCGGCGGGGGACGCCATGGATCTCCTGCGCGCCAGGGAAGGATCGCGTCGCGGCTATGTCGACCTGTATTACCGCTACGCCCCGCTGCAGCGCATCCTTTTCGATCTCGAAAACCTCAAACCCGGCGTCACCCTGTCCGTCAAGGCGGACAACGCCACCGACCGCCAGGATCTCCTGGCCGAGCCCCTGAGCGTCGGTCCCCTCGCCGGCGTCCCCTGGGACGACGCGGTCCGCTATGTCGCCGAGGCCGTGCGCCTCACCGTCGACACATCGGCCGAGGCCGAGGGCGTTATTGTTTTGGAAAAAACCACCCGTTTCACCGGCGTTTTCGACGGCGTGCGCTTGGGCGAAGCCATTCGCCTCATTGCCGAACGGGGCTTCGCGGACGTTGTCGTCTCGCCGACGGTGGACGCCGACCAACCCGTCCACCTCACCTTCGCCGACGTCCCGTGGCGCGACGCGCTCCGATCCGTGCTCGCGGCCCATGGGTGCACGATGGAGACGGACATGAGCGGCGTTGTCCGGGTAATTACCCGCGAGGAATCGTTGGCGCAAACCGGCACGGTCACCCGTCCCCTCCGCTACCTGAACCCGAACGATCCCGACAATCGCCGAATTGAAGGCAGGTTCGAATCGCTTATGGAGACCCTGGCCGGAATGTCCCCCGACCACGGACCGGCCAGCACCATCGTGTACGAACACGAGTCCAATAGCCTCCTTCTCACCGCCGACCCGGAAACGCTCGAAGCCATGTTGAGCCTGGTCGACATGCTCGACCAACCGCCCTACCAGGTGATTCTCGAAGCCAGCGTCGTGACGATGGACATGGATCCGGCCGATTTTCTGCAGGCCGATTGGGTGGTGCGGGATGCCGTCACCACTGAAGCGACTGAAGTGTGGGAACCGGTGTGCGCCATCCACGGCGCGAACTGCCCCACCCTCGCCGCCCTGCCCGAACCGTTACCCTCGTCCTATTCGGTCGGGACGGTCTCGACCGGCGATGCGGCCGCGGTTGTCGATGCGTCCTTGAACGGCGGGGCGGCGACGGTGACCCAGGCCCCGCAGATGACGGTGGTGGACCGGGAGACCGCTCTCGTATCGATTGGTTCTGTCAAAACCGAACCGGTACAAACGGCCGGAAAGGGTGGCTTGCCCGCCTATTCGTACCTCGAACGCTTTTCCGGCATCCGCCTGACCATGGTGCCGCGCGTGTGCGGCGACGGCGACCAGGTCATGCTTGACGTCGTCTATGAACAATGCGGCGAGGTCCCCTCGCCCGGCTGCCGCCCTGTATTCGACAGCAGGCCCACAACCATCCGCACCACCATGATGCTGCATTCCGGCGAGACCGGCGTCATTGCGGGCGTGGTGGAAAAAGGCGTCCCCGACAACTCCGGCTGGCGTAAGCCGTTCCGTCAAACCACCGCCTCGGCGAGAGGGCGGCACAGCGTCATCCTGCTGACCCCGGTCGTCATCGCGCCACCCGGCGGTGGGGAGTTCGAGGAAGGGGTCGAGGCCTTGCGCGCCGCGTTGGCTCAAGCCGAATAGGAAATGACGCCTCAAATTTCATACAGATTAATCCGGGGAGCGGCCGAGCCGCTCCCCGCTTGCGTTTCACCCTACCCCACCGTCACCCCGGCGGGCGGACATCCACCAGCGCGACAAGCGGGCGGTTCGGCCGGTGTCGCCCTTTCTCCTCACTATACCCCCTCTCAACCCACCCCGAAAAGTCCTTTCCCGCCCTTGACTTGGACTCGGGCGTATACATAATATGCGTGTTCAATCATAGACTGTCCCGTTCACTGGGGAGAAGGACACCGGATGCATATACGCCGTCATGGCAGAATTCTTTGCCGCATCGTCTTGGGCGCGCTGGCTTTTGCCTGTGCTGTCGCCGGCATGGCCCATGCCATTGAAGGCCCGCCCGGCCTGAACGTTTCGGAGGGCGGCGGCGGGTTGCTCGGAGAAGGCATCGACTTCCGCGGCGGCATGCTCGACTGGGAGGAAGACGAGGACGGTAACCGCGTCGCCATCCTCCGTAACTACGCCGTGGTCCTGCTGCCGCAGTTGACCATCTCCGCCCGCAACATGGTCCTCAACGTCGAAATGCAGGAAATCTACGCCGAGGGCGAAGTCCTTTTCGAAGAAGCGGGCGGCAACGCCTTCTACGCCGACCAGCTCACCTTCAATTACCAGGAATGGAAGGGCTTGGCGAAAAACATCCGCATCAAGATGGATAACCAGAATGTGGACCTGCCGGTCCGCGACGTCCTCGATGCCCGCCCCTCCACCTCCATGTCCAGCGCCCGATCCCTGAACGACGCCGGCGACGAAGACCTGAGCGGCCGCCGCCTCGGCGGCAGTGCCGGCACATCGAGCCAATTGAAGCGCATGTATGTCCAGGCGTCGGAACTCCGCGCCCACGACCAGCAGACCCTGGAACTTATCGACGCGAAGATCACCCCGAGCGGCTTCGCCCGGCCCCACTGGTATTTCCACTCCCCTGCCGCGCTCTACCGGCAGAAGGAAAAGATCGAATCCTACCACAACACGGTGCGGGTGGGACGCTGGCCGGTCCTGTATTTCCCCTACCTTATCCGCGACCTGCAATACGACTGGCCCTGGATGCGCCTCGCCGCCGGCCGCACCGGCGATTTCGGCTATTTCCTCCGTACGCAATGGGGCTGGCGTATCGATGAAAACCCCGACTCCTATTTCCGCACCAACAAGGTAATCCTCGACCTCGACATCTTCTCGCGCCGGGGCATGGGCGTGGGCCTGGAGACCACCTACAAGGCCGGGTACCTCGACTCCCTGGGCAAACTCAAAGTCTACGGCGTCTGGGAATTCCTCCCCTCCCGCAGCCGCGACGAAAAGCGCTCCCGGAGCGCCAAGGAGGACCGCATTTACCAAAATGTCCCGGGCTTCCAGCCCAGTACGTACCGGAAGGACTTCCGCTGGGCGGTGGACTGGGAACACTATCAGCAGTTGAATGAGTTGTGGGATCTCCGGGCCGAGGCGCACCTCTACCACGACCGCGATTATCTGCAGGAATACGATTCCGACCGCTTCTGGAACGCCAAGGAGCCGGAGAACAGCCTGTCGCTCCGTCGCCAGGACAAACAGTGGCAACTGGAGTTCGTCGCCTCGTCGCGGCTTACCAACAAATGGATGGATCAGTCCGATTACCTGCCTGAAGCGCGCCTGACCGTGCCTGGCATGCAGATGGGCGATCTGCCGCTCTACTTCAAGAACGACCTCCGCGTCGGCGTTGTCAACCGCCGCTTCGACGAGGACGAATACAACTATCTGCACTGGTCGCGCTACGCCGCGCCGGGCATGGTCACTCCGCCCGGTTTTTCCGACGGCGGTCTTTTTGCCCGCGACCCCATCACCGGCATGTCGACGAGCCGTCTGCATGACAAGGACAATTACGGCACCATGTTCCGGGCCGTCAATGATATGCGCATTGAAGCGCCGATAAGCCTTGCCGACGCCTTAACCATCAAGCCGTGGGTGGGACTAAGGACCGCCTATTATTCCAAGACCCAGGGCAGTCCCTACACCGATGCGGAGCTGATGAACCGGTACGGTGGCGATGCCGATTTCATGAATGCCTACAACAACGGCGTATACCACCCGTATATGCGGTCGAAAAAAGGTTCCGGCGACTACAACTTCGCCATGCCGTTTGGCGCGGAGGTGTCGACCCGCTTCTATACTCTCTTCGGTGCGAGCGACCAGTGGCGTTTGATCACCGAGCCGGTGCTGTCGTGGACCGAAAATTCCAAGCCGCACCTCGATTATCTCCGCGATGTCTATACGATCGACTACTACGACCGGTACCAGCGCCAGCGCAAGATCGGCTTTGAACTGCACAACAAGCTCCAGCGCCGCTATTTCGACCTGTCCGACGGCGCGTCGGTGCCGGAACGCGATATCCTCGACTTCAACGTCGCGTTTTCCCAGTATCCCCGAGGAAAAGACCGCCACGAGGTCAATGACGACCGGCGCTATACCGACCTGTCCACCGACATCATCTACCGCCCCATCGAACACCTGGCGATCTCCGGCAGCATGGATTACGACATCGACGACGGCACGGCCAACCGTGCCATCGTATCGGTCGACTGGCGCATCAACAACTACCTGCGCACCTATGTGACCCACTTCTACTACCGTGGCCACTACTGGGCCTACCCGGACTCCGACGCGTCGTCCCAGACCCACCTGGCTCTTCGTACCAAACTGTGGAACGACTCCAGTCACTACTCGCTGGAAGGCGCGGTCGCCTATGAATGGCGCAAATCGGACGAGTGGAAGACCGACCGCGACGGCGTCCGCCACGGCTTCAACAAATACCGCGTCACCCTGTTCCGCGACCTCGACACCATGGAACTGGCGCTCAGTTATGTCCGCGACAGAAATGGCGACGACCACGGCGTATTCTTCTCGCTCACCCCGAAGTCGTTCATGGGTTACGACAGCCCGCCGCCCGGCTATTCGATGGAAATCGAAGACCTCGCCGACGGCCGCTATACCCGCGCCCAGCGCTTCGTGGACGAAGGCTATTTGATCGATGGCCCGGTGCAGGACGCGGACATCAAGGACGTGCAGTTCTAAGGTATTTTTATTAAAAGAGCACACCAACCTCCCCCACACGTCACCCCGGCGTCTCCACGTTCATCAGCGGGAAAGACGGGCGGTTCGGCCGGGGTCCACGGGGATGAGCGGTGGCTACAAAAATGACCCGAACCACCGCATA
>JAJPXZ010000084.1:0-2021 GCA_021205245.1 Planctomycetaceae bacterium | reverse complement strand
GCATAAGCTTGGTGCCATCACTGCTTTTCCCCGTGGACCCCGGCCGAACCGCCCGCTATCGCCCTGATGGAGGTCCGCACGCCGGGGTGACGGTTGGGGGGAGGCTGAAACGGGATTGATCTGCCGAAGCTATGGAAGGCAGGTTTTCTTACGAGTTCTTAAAATACTTCAGGTAACCCGAAGGCCCTTATGTCAACCGACCCGCTCACCACAACCAATACGGAACAGGCATTCGAAAACCGCCTGCGGCCGAAGCAATTCGAGGATTTTCCCGGCCAGGAACAGGTGTGCCACAACCTGCGCATCTATATCGAAGCCGCCCGCAAACGGGGCGAGCCTCTGGACCACATCCTCTTTTCCGGCCCGCCCGGCCTGGGTAAAACCACCCTCGCCGGCATTGTCGCGGCGGAGATGGGGGTCGAGTCCCACGTCACCTCCGGCCCGGCGCTGGAACGGCCCGCCGATCTCGCGGGCCTCCTCTCCAACATGAAGGAAGGCCACATCCTCTTTGTGGACGAGATTCACCGCTTATCCTCGGTGGTGGAGGAATACCTCTATTCCGCCATGGAGGATTGGGCCATCGACATCGTCCTGGACGCGGGCGTGCATGCGCGGTCGTACCATATCAATATTCCCCGCTTTACCCTAATCGGCGCAACCACTCGCGACGGCATGCTGACAGCGCCGTTTCGCGCCCGTTTCGGCATTCTCGAACGGCTCGACTATTACACAGCGGACGAACTGGTCCGCATCCTGCGCCGCTCCGCCTCCATTCTTCGGGTGGGGTTGGACGAGGAAGGCGTGGTGGAACTGGCGCGCCGCTGCCGGGGAACGCCCCGTATCGCCAACCGCTTCCTCGCCCGCGCTCGCGACGTGGCGGAGGTGAAGGGTGACGGTGTCGTCACCCGCGAGGTGGCGGAAGAAGCGCTCCGCATGCTCGGAGTGGATGAAAACGGGCTGGCCGAGATGGACCGGCGCATCCTGGAGACGCTCGCCCGACACGACGGCGGTCCGGTTGGCCTGAAGACAATGGCCGTGACTGTGGGCGAGACCGAGGACACGCTTGAAAACGTGCACGAACCCTATCTCATCCGGCAGGGCTACATCGTCAAGACACCGGCGGGGCGCAAACTCGCTCCCGACGGCTGGACGGTGCTTGGCAGGGATCTCGGCGGAGCGCCGCTGCTGTGACCGGGAGTCGCTATGACGAACAATGCCGACACACCATACCTTCTTATCCAGGCCGGTGATGCGCCGGCCTCAATAATTGCCCGCGCCGGCAACTTCGACGAGATGTTTTTCCGTTCCGGCGTCGACCACGCGAAAACGCGCCGCGTCCATGTCGAGGCGGGGGAGGAATTGCCCGAACCAGACACGGTGACGGCGGTGGTCATCACCGGGTCGATGTCGATGGTCACGGACCGCCACGGTTGGAGCGAGGAAACCGCCGCATGGCTGCGTGCAGCCCATGCCTGCGGCGTGCCGCTCTTCGGCGTGTGTTATGGCCACCAGCTCATGGCCCACGCTTTCGGGGGCACGGTGGACTACCTCGCCGGCGGGCCGGAGGTGGGGACGTTTCCCGTAACCATGAACAACGCCGGACAAAACGACCCGTTGTTTTCCCGCCTTCCCTCGCGTTTTCTCGCCAACCTTTCCCACAGCCAGTCGGTGCTTGCCCTGCCCCCCGGCGCGACAGCGCTGGCGTTTTCGGACCGCGATCCGCACCAGGCGATTCGTTATGGACCGCGCGCGGTGAGCGTCCAGTTCCATCCCGAATTTTCAGCCGAAGCGACAGCGGCGTGTTTGGATTTTTACGCAGCCGAACGCCCGAACGATGCAGCCGCGTTCCGCGCCCTTGCCGAAAAGGTCGAGGACACGCCGGAGGCGACGTCGCTCCTGCGCTGGTTTTTGGAAGGGTGACAGCGCGTTCCCCGTCGCATCACCTCACACTCGTCTAAAAAACGGCGTCATCCCCGCGAACGCGGGGACCCAGCGGACCGATCAATAAAGGAACGGTGGTA
>JAJPXZ010000110.1 GCA_021205245.1 Planctomycetaceae bacterium | reverse complement strand
GGCGGAGGATACTCCAGAGCTTTTTCACCCGGATAGCCCGGGACATGATCATGTTTCCGGGACGTGTCCCAGCTCTTGCATCACGCCACCAACGGGTCAACCCCACCCCGCAAAAGCGGCACGATCGCTCTTTCCCGGTCCGCACCCCGACAATGCAGGAGGTGCGCCACAAGGCATTGTCAATGGCATTGGAGGACAATCCCTTTATGACCCAGGAAACCAGGGAACTGTTCTTCCGCCCCGAGTGGGTCGCGCCGCTTCGGGGCGCTCAGGGCCTCTATTGGCGGGGCGTTGTCAGGGACCACTGGTTTGTCATGGCTCGGGACGCGTTGCAGCGCGAATACAACGCGCTGCCGCGTGTCCGCATGCCGCGCCGCAAATGGAAACACCGTCGTGGGCCGAACACCTATCGGTCCTGGACCCGCACGCCATTACAAAACAGCCCGCCGCAACCACGGCGGCGGGTGTTCAGATTGCCCGAATTGTGCGTCCACCCAACCGCACCGCCGGACTTGTTACCGACCCGGCCGGGTGCGCCGCCGGGTCGGCCGTGGGAGGAGGGTACTCCCGCACGCGACCGGCTCCCGAAGGAAGACAGGGCTCCGTTCCCTTACCCTTCGGGATGGCCGGGCGGATTCAATTCCGCACACAGTCATGCTCATTGACACTCGAATAATTACCTAAAACACCATCCTTGAACACATAATAGGGTGCGGCGAATTCTTCCAGCCAGAAGCCGGTCTTTTTGCCCGAGTCGCCGAGCTGGTCGTGGGAGGTCAAGACAAAGAGCACTTTCATAGATCATCCTTTATCGTCGATATGGCGTTATTTGGAAGGAGCCGGACCTGCGCCAATTTTCACCCTGAAAAGGCTATACGGCTTTTCCCGATAATCCTTGCCGCCGCTGTATCCGGCCTGGCGGTGGAGTTGGTTGGCGGTGAAATACAGATTACCGTCCGGACCGATAGACAGCGTATCCGGCCACAGCGCCCGGGGATCGTGGACCACGGTCTCCATCGTCCCGTCCGGCTTGATGGCGCGGATGCCGTTGTTTTCATAATCGCCCGCATACACAATACCGTTCGCGTCTGTCATCAACCCGTCGGATGCGCCCTTTTCGCCCCAATCCTTCACATGCTCCCCCAACTTGTCCTCAGGGACGGAATCATCCAGGATCATCTTTGTCGCGATGGAGTACAGATGACGGCTCGACAACGGGCAGTAGTAGAGCGTTTTCCCGTCAGGTGACAGCGCGATACCGTCGGTCCCGAGGAGCACAGGCGTCGGCTTGCCGTCGGCGGGACGGTTCATCAGGACGCGCCCCTCCACCTTGCCCAGGAACGATTTGTCCGGCATGGTGGTTTTGTCGCCGTTCAGCCTGCGCCACGATTTGCCCGAGTCCAGGTCGACGACAATAATGCCGCCGGGTCCATAGATGGACGAATCGGTGATATAGGCGATGCCGCCCTTTCCCGCCCGGTAGTCCACGCGCACGTCGTTCAGGTAGGTTGTCTCCAGGACCACGTCGTCGGGGAACTGATAGGTCCGCTTCACCGTGTCTGTTTTTAAATCCACCGCGACCAGCTTGGCGCCGCCCTCCAGCGGTTTGGAAAAACTCGGTGCCGCCGTGTCCAGCACCCAGAGGATGCCGGTGCCGTCGGCGACGACGCTCTGGACGCTGATAAACCGCTCGGCCGGACTCCCGCCCGACATGGCGTTCACGTTCGTGTTCGGGTAGGCCTTTTCTTCACCGTCCACAATTTCCGACACGGAGAAGTCGCGCTTGTCGCCCCAATCCGGGTAGCACATGAATATGCGCCCCGTTTCGGATACAGTCACCCCGGTCGGCATGGCGCGGTGGAACGCATGGACCTGTTCCAGTTCACCGACGGTTTTTTCGCGTGGTAAATTTTGCATGTCCCGTTCCCTTTATTTGTCGCCGACAGTCAGCACTATCTTCCCCGCTCCCTTCCCCTCCGACACCAGCTTGTGGGCGCGGGGCGCTTCAGCCAGCGGCACTTCCTGATCCACCACCACCTTCATCCCGGTCTCAAGCCCGGCGGAGAGGCGGAACATGTTGGCGACGAAATCGTCCTGACTCATCGAGTTGATGATAATGCCCATCACCGTCGCGTCCTTCCCCATGATGTCGCGGGGATTGAAGTCGAGGCTGCCGTGGTTGCCGACCACCACCACCCGGCCGTGTTCAGACAGCATTGCCAGGTCTTTCGTCAGATTGACGTTGGCGACCATTTCAATGACCAGCTTCAAACCGCCGTCCGTTGCCGCGTCGGTTATCTTGTTCGTATAGCCGTCCTCTTTGTGGTTGAAGACGTGGTGCGCACCCAGTTCCTGGATAAGCTTTTCGCCGTCGGCATTACCGGCCGTGCCGAAGACAATCGCCCCGGCCCGGCGGGCCAGTTGCACCGCCAGCGTCCCGACGCCGCCGGTCGCACCATGGATAAGGACGATTTCACCCGGATTCACCTTCCCGCGCGAGAATAGAGCATAGGTCGCCGCCAAACCTGGTGTGCCAAGCCCCGCCCCCTGCGAGAAGGACACCCCCTCAGGGAGGGACTGCACAGCATCCTCGTCACAAACCATCAGTTCGGCATAGCTGCCGGTATTCCGTTTGGACACGGTTGCAGCCACGAAAACCCGGTCGCCGGCGGCCAGGCGCTTCACCCCCGGGCCAACCTTGTCGACGACGCCGGCGGCGTCGTTCCCCGGCGTGTACGGCAGGGACGGCAGGTTGGCGTATTTGCCCGAGCGGATATACGTCTCCACCGGATTGACGCCCGCAGCCCTGACCCGGACCCGCACCTCGTTCTCACGCGGCTCCGGGTCAGGCATGTCTTTTATCTTCAGGACGTTTTCGTCGCCGAATTGATCCACAACAATTGCCTTCATGGTGACTCCTTTGGGGTTAGTGACGCATCATGGCGGTGGCGCTCGCGCCGACAACGATCAGGATAAGGCCGATGATAGTCGCGATCAGCTCGAAGCGCGTCTTCTTTTCCTTGAGGATGAGAATGCCGCCAAGGGTGGAGATAACCACGCTCAATTGGGAAAGGACAAACCCGGTGGCAATGCCGTTCTTCTCCGCCGAGATAATATAGGTGAGCGATGCGACGGCGAACAACAAGCCGGGAATCATGTTCTTCCAGCTCGTCTTTTCCTTCAGGGCGCTGGTGTGGCGGGTGGCGACGATATAAATCAGCGCCGCCAGCAGCATGCCGAAGGCATAGGGCAGGAAGATTTCCGTCCCTTTGGCCCCCACCACCTCGGGAATGGAACTGTAAGCGAGATAGCCGAAGGAGGTCAGGACGAGCATAATGAGCGCTCCCTTGTTCACCCCGCCCTCGGACCCCTTCCCCTTCATCGTCGTAAGGTAGATGCCGACGATGACCAGAGCCAGGGCGGAAAAGCCAATCACCTCCGCCCTGGTGCCGCGCCATTCGTGGAAAACTAGCACGCCAATCAAGGTGGTGCCGATCAGTTGCAGGCCGGTCGACAACGGCATGGTCCGCGACACTCCCATGCTGTTGAACGCGGTATATTGTCCGACCTGCCCCACCACCCACAGCGCGCCGGAGAGAAGGGCGAGGAAAAACGCCCGCTCGGGTATATGCGGGTGCATGTATAGCTGAACACAAATCGCCGCCAACAGGGTGCCGGCGGTGGTGCCGAGTATCTGGTTGGTCGGTTTGCCGCCAATCTTCCTGACAAAGAGCGGCATCACTCCCCAAGCCAGGGCTGGGATTAATCCGATGAGTATGGACATAAGAGTTCCCGTCGTTCGCATTCCCTCATACCCCTCGTTCCCTACTACTTAGGTTCGTGGAGCCTAGCCGTTGCCTCCCTCGAAGGAGGGATACAGCGTCATGCCGCCGTCAACATAGAGGGTAATGCCGGTGACATACTTGGATTCGTCCGACGCCAGCCAAGCGGCAACGGCGGCAACGTCCTCGGGTTCGCCGATGGTTTTCATCGGGACCATGTCGGTGGTGCGTTTGAGTTGTTCCGGATCGGCGAACTTCTTGGCATTGATTGGCGTGTTGATGGCCCCGGGGCCGATGTTATTCACCCGGATGCCTTTGTCGGCGTATTCCATGGCGATAGTTTTAGTAAACATACCGACACCGCCTTTACTGGCGGCATAGTGGGCGAAGGTGGGCCAGGGAATCCGCTCGTGCACCGAGGAAATGTTGATGATGCACCCTTTGTGGTTGTTTTCGACAAAGTAGGCAAGCGCCGCCTTGGACCCAAGGAATACCCCAGTCAAATTGACATTAATGACCTTCTGCCAGTCCGCAAGCGGCATCTCGTGGGTGTTGACCTTGTTCTCGACTCCGGCGTCATTAACCCAGATGTCAAGGCCGCCGAAATTATCGACCGCCGCTTTCAGCAGCTTGCCCACCCCTTCCTCCGTGCCGACGTCAGCCTGGACCGCGACCGCCTTGCCGCCCATGGCCTCGATATCCTTCTTGGCGTTTTCGGCTCCGGCCTGGTCGGAATGGTAATTGATAACGACAGACGCGCCCTCTTTTGATAAACGCTTAGCGATTGCGGTTCCAAGTCCCTTCGAACCGCCAGTCACCACTGCAACCTTTTTATTCAAATCACTGTACATGATTTCTCCAATCATCGCCCCTCTAGAAGATATCGTACCGATAAACGCATCAAGTTAACTATATTTTCCAAAAAGTTTCCACGACCCTCTCCAGAATCGATATTCCGGGG
>JAJPXZ010000119.1 GCA_021205245.1 Planctomycetaceae bacterium | reverse complement strand
CCTCCACCAGCGCGCCAAACGGGCGGTTCGGCCGGGGTCCACGCCAGGCACCGTGACGGCACCGAACTCAAGGCACCGCCAGCTAACAATCCAGCGGTTGCGCACAATAACCGGAAATGGAAAAACATACCGGCGAGTCGGTGCTAAATCGTCATTTACGGGTATTTTTTTCATTAGCATAAATCCATGGTGTAGCCAGCTTTGGAACATGTCGACATTCGTCTCATAAATGAAACGATTAATTATCTTGGCCCTCACAAAGTTTTTCATTACAATCACCCCTTCAATTTCACGCGAAATACGCAGGAGGGGATGGAATGAAACGGATTTACTTACTGGCTTTATCAACCATATTCACCGTTGCCGGCGTCGCCTATGGCGTGGAGATTACCTCGGTCGAGGCTAATCAGGGTGCCCTAGTCGCAAATGGGGAAAATGTCACAGTTCTCGATGCCGACAAAACCGGTTTTATCTTCAAGCAAGGCGAGTATTCCATCGACAATTCCAAGGGCACGTCATTGGATGTTTCCGAATACGGCCCTGCGGGCAACCTTTCGCTCGGTCATGACACAAGCCTCACGCTCCAAGGAGCTACCAATCTAGCTTTGGAGGTAAATACCTTTACCGTTTCCGAGGGTGGAACCCTCGTGACAAAAGGCGGTACCAAAGACTTTGAGGCCGCAGGTTTAATGGTCAACGATAAGTTTGTCCAAAATGGCGGCACGGTGACCGCACATGGCGGTGCTGGGCTGGTCTCGGTAGGAGTCAATGCGATGAGCTATGAGCAATATGGCGGCGCGCTTAACGCAATCGGTGGTTATTCACCCCATACTATCGGGTTCCAGGTCGCTTATGACTTCATTCAGCACGCAGGAACCATTTATGCCCGCGCCCAAGGCCCGGACGAGCCGGATAGATGGGCGCCAGGTATCATTGCCGCTAGTGATATGTCAATCAACGACACGCTGATCATCGCCAGAGGCGGTGACGGTATGGCGATCGACACCGGCGGCCATGAAGACAACGTCCTCCTTTTCGGTTCCAATTCCACCCTCGCCCTTGATTTAAGCGGCTCGGGCGGCCTCCCCTGGATTCGTGCCAAAGGCGTTCAAATCAACAACGGCGCGACCTTCGAAGTCCGCAACATCGCCAGCCTGCCCACAGGCGTGTCGTCGTACAACTTCATCCAATCGAACTACGGTATCGAAGGCGAGTTCGCCTTCCCCGAAGCCAGCAGCCTCTCCATGTCTATCGCGAAAACTGGTTGGTACGAGGACGATGCCGTCTATGACGACTACACCCTCTATTTCTCCCGCAACGGCGATTCCAGCAACATCGCCAATAATACGCCCACCATCGGGACAAACGCCAAAGCCGTCCTGAATGCCTTCAGCTCGTTCTACGGCAGCACAGCCGCCCAGGACACCGTTACCTACGCCGCCTTGCATGCCGACATAGACGCGCTGGAACAGGCCTCCACCCCCGCCGAGACAGCCCGTCAGGCCGACCTGATGGTGGCCAAGTACACCCCGGCCGACGCGCAGTCCGCCGCCTCCAACCTCGCCTCCAGCGTCAACGGCATGGCGTCGCGGAGCATGAACCGGAACGTCTTCGCCCCCGCCGGCGGCGGCTTCAACCAGGCGGCGGTGTCAGCCAGTTCCACCGACGCCCTCGCCTCCTACGCCATGTCGTGCGGCACGGTGCGCTCGGTCTGGCTCACCCCGCTGGCGCAATGGACCCGCACCCGTCCCGTCTCCGCCGGCTTTTCGAAAACGAATGAAACCACCTTCGGTGCCGGCCTCGGCGTCGGCATCCGCCAGGACTACAATTTCGCCGCCGGTTTGAGCTTCCACTATCTCCGCTCCAACCTGAACAGCTTCACCACCGACGTCGACTCCGACATCTTCGGCTTCAATCTCTTCGGCCGCAAATACATCGCCAACGGCGCGGCGTGGCACCCGTTTGTCGAAGGCGGCGCGGGTTACAGCTATGTGGACAGCAAGGTCGTCCGCAAGCTTGTCGACGCCACCTCCAAGCCGGACAGCCACACCCTGAACGCCAACCTGGCCTTCGGCGTCGATATGGTCTTCGGCAACACCACCCTTACCCCGAAGCTCGGCGTCGACTACAATTTCGTCCACACCGGCAGCTATTCTGAGTCCGGCATCTACGGCCTGCGGACCCAAACGGACGACTTCAATTCGTTCCGGGGCGTGGTCGGCTTGGGCGTCAAGACGCAGGTTACCGACTGCCTTTACGTCACCGCCAACGCCGCCTACAAGCATGAGTTCGCCGACCGGAACGCCATCACCAACAACCGCATGGCGTCCCTCCCCGACATCCTTTTCGTCTCGCAAGGCGAACGCCGCTCCCGCTCAAGCGGCGACTTCGGCGTCGGCTTTGGCTGGCAGGCAAAGGCGAACCTTTTAGTCGGTTTGAACTACGACCTCACCATCGCCGAGAAGCAACAGTCCCACGCGGTCGCGGCGAGGCTCGCGCTCGATTTCTAACACCGTACCATTTTCATGCACCACCAAGGGGTCATCGCTTCGGCGATGACCCCGTTTCTTTTCATTCAATTCGCCCACCCACTCCCAAACGTCACAAAAACCCCGTCACCGCGAAACGCGATAGCCCAGCATCCTCCCCCATCGTCACCCCGGCGTGCGGACCTCCACCAGCGCGTAAAACGGGCGGTTCGGCCGGGGTCCACGCCAGGGACAGTTATGGCACCAAACTCAGCCTGTTATTAAAATATATGGTGATGGGTCTCAGGATATCGTCAAATATAGGATCTTTCTAATGAGTTGGCCCTACCCTCACCCCCGCCCTCTCCCGCCTCCAGCGGGCGAGGGAGTGAGGGTCGTGATCCCGAGACGGGAATGAGCCGCGCATCAGCTCTGCGTACCGCCGGGTATAAGCACAGGTGATTCCCGTCTTGGTGGCATCCCCCCTCGCTCCCTCTCCCGCCTGGGCGGGAGAGGGTTGGGGTGAGGGTAGGGCAATCACCATTGACGCTACTTGATTTTAACAACACGCACTCAGGCAATCGCCCCCGTAGCAAACGCACGAGGCGTAGACCCCGGCCAAACAAGAGAGGGCCACCGCCCCAGCGATGTCCCTCTCGGAAACCGTCGAAGCCGCCGCCCTACCCGTGCGGCCGCACCAGCACCACAACGCTCCGTGGCTCCACCGGGAACCGGTCCTGCCGGCGGCCCGCGTTCGGCGCGGCGTCCACGTTCTCCCACACGTCCTCGGGCGAAGGCCGGGCCGTATTGACCACCACCCGCCAGTCGCCGCCCCGGTCGGGGATGTGGAAATGTCGCCAGTCCGCCGCCGCGTTCATGATAACGTAGATGTCGTCGTCCGGCTTGCCGTCGGGCCGCTTGGCCTGGCCGCCGTCGAGAAGGTAGGCAAGCCAACGCGCCTCGTCCGACCAGTCCGGCTTGTTCTCCTCCTCGCCCTGCCACTGAATGCCGTCGCCGCCATTGAAGAACCAGCGCCGCCGGAAGACCGGGTGCGCTTTCCGGAAAGCGATCATCGCCTTGCAGAAGCGGACCATATCCGGGTTGTCGCCCAGGAGCTTCCAATTCACCCAGCTTGTCTCGTTGTCCTGGCAGTAGGCGTTGTTGTTGCCTTTCTGGGTGCGGCAGAATTCGTCGCCGCCCAAGAGCATCGGCACGCCCTGCGACAGGAGCAGGGTGGCAAGGTAGTTTTTCATATGGATACGGCGGCGGCGATTGATTTCGGCATCGTCTGTCGGGCCTTCGTGGCCGAAATTAAGTGAGTGGTTGTGCTTTTCGCCGTCGTGGTTGTTTTCGCCATTGTCCTCGTTGTGCTTATTCTCGTACGAGACGAGGTCGTTCAGGGTAAAGCCGTCGTGGGCGGTGACGAAATTGATGGTATGGCGGGGATTGCCGCCCGACTCGCGGTAGAGATCGTCCGACCCGCAGACGCGGCTGGCAAAGCGGCTGACCATGCCGCCGTCGCCGCGCCAGAACATGCGCACGTCGTCGCGGTAGTAGCCGTTCCACTCCGACCAGCGGCCGTAGGAGGGGAAATTGCCGACCTGGTTCAGACCTGCCGCGTCCCAGGCCTCGGCGATAAGCTTGGTGCGGGCCAGTACAGGATCGCGGGAAATCATTTCGAGAATGGGCGGATTCGCCAGCACCTCGCCGTTGACGTCGCGGCCGAGAATCGAGGCTAGGTCGAAGCGGAAGCCGTCGATGTGCATATGGGCGGTCCAGTAGTGGAGCACGTCGAGGATATAGCTCCGCACCACCGGGTGGTTGCAGTTGAAGGTGTTGCCGCAGCCGGAGAAGTTGCGGTAGCGGCCGTGACTATCCAGCATGTAGTAGGTGGGGTTGTCGAGGCCACGGAACGATATCGTCGGCCCGCGCTCATCCCCTTCGGCGGTGTGGTTGAAGACAACGTCCAGATAGACTTCAAGCCCGGCCTGGTGGAAGCGCTTCACCATTTCGCGGAATTCGGTCAGGACGCCGGCGTCGGCGCTGTTCGAGGCATAGCCGGTATTGGGGCAGAAAAACGCCACCGGCGAATACCCCCAGAAATTAAGGAGCGGTTCGCCCGTGCGGGGATGTTTCCGCATATTTTCGTTTTCGTCGAATTCGAAAACCGGCATCAGTTCCACCGCCGTCACCCCGAGGTCGAGCAGGTAGGGTATCTTTTCCGTCAGTCCCAGGAAAGTGCCTGGCTGGGCTACGCCGGACGACGGGTCGACCGTATACCCCCGGACGTGGAGTTCATAAATCACCGTGTCTTCAAGCGGGGTAAGGAGCGGTGCGTCTCCCTCCCAATCGAAGGAACGCGTGGCGGCGATGCGGCAGCGGCGCGGGTTGATGGCGGGTCCGCCGCCGCCATAGGGGTGCGGCAGGTCCGGCCTGCCCCACGGCGCAACGCCGGAGAAGGCGCGGGCATAGGGGTCGAGGAGCGGGACGTTCGGGTCGAAATACAGACCCTTGGACGAATCCTGGGCGCCGTCCGCCTTCCACAGATAACGGAGCGACCGAAGCATCTCCGGCTCGTGGTGCAGCACCCGGACGTGCCAGATGTCGCCGGTGCGGTTGAGACGCGGGTCGAGTTCGATTGAGGCCTTGACCTCGTCATCGTCCCCCTCGAACAGTTCAAGAATCATCCGGGTGGCGCGGCTCGAATAAACGGCGAAGTTGACGCCGCGCGCGGTGCGGTCGGGACCAAGCGGCAGCGGGCTGCCGCGGTCGATGCGGAAGCCGTTAATCATGCGCTCATCCGGCCCCAAAGGGGTGTCCCGAAGGGGGTAGAATGCAGTCAGCCCCGATGAGGAAATGCGTGTCTCGTTCAATTGCCCACCTTTCCGTAACGGAACGAATTGGCCGTTCTAGCGCTTTTAAAAAAATGATTGGCTCATCCTTGCGTTTTCGGTCGTTACTGGAATATACCGAAAAGCGTAGGGGAAGGCTCACATTCAATTTAAAACGCTGCAATCCCTATTATGGGCATTTGCGGGTGCGTATTCAACCGTGCGTCACCAACCCAGCCGTTCGCGCCAATCGCCGGGACTGAATGAAATGTCATTGGACCGTGCCAGCCGTTGCAACCGCCACAGCACCATGTGGGACATACCGACGGGCGGCGTGCCGGGTCGGACCGGCGGAAATTGCCGTTCGTCCTCAAGGAGCCGGAGGAGCGCCCGGCGCGCATCGCCCCGTCCGTCCTGCTCGCTGACCGCGATGTCACGGAGCGAATCCACCACCGCCTCCGCCATCAGCGTCCCGTCGTTGCCGAAGTCGGCCGTCGTGTACGGGGAGTTCACCAAGCTCATCAGGGCCACGACCGCTTCGGGAGCGCCGACCGCCGCCATGGCGGCGACGACCGATGCCCGTTTCTCGCGGTCGATGTCCGGGTACATCATCAGCCGTTCCAGCAGCCCCACCCCGTCCACCCGGGCGGCGGCGAGGCGGCCGTCGTCGTCTGGATAGTCGCGCGGGAACGACAACGCCGCCCCCAACGCCCCGGTGGCGGCGACAAACACGCCCGCGTCGCCATGCAACCCCTCCCGCAGGGTTTTCGCCGCTCCGGTGGCGGCATAGACCGCCAAGTTGGCGTTCGATTCGATGCGCCGCCGTCGCCAGTTCTCGGCCTCGACAGCTTCGTCCGACTCAATAGTCATCGCGGTCAAAGCCGGGTATCCGGCAAAGGCGGTCCTGCACATCACCGCCATCGTCTCGAACGCGGCCTGGTATTGCGTGGCGTTTCCGGTATCAAAGAGAAGGTCGAACGCTGCCAGGATTTCGGGCAGGCCCTCCGCGCCCATGTCGGAAAGAGAATTCAGTGCAGCGAGACGAATCTCCTCCACCTCGCCCGGCACCCGGTATTCGGTATCCCTCCCCTGCGCCGCCCAGATGCGGCTCCAGCGGTTTGGATCGTTCCCGAGGGAATCGCCGACATAGTGGGCGATGGCAAGCCTGGCTGCGGGACCATAGCGCACGTCTTCAAGGTGCGGCAAGGCCGCGCCGACCGGATCGAACTGCGCAGCCAAACAGCGGATGACCCGCCCCTGCAAGCGCTCCAGGCTTGCGTCAAGTCTGCCCCGCCTGGTCAGCGGCGGGCGGCGGAGCGGCTCCAGCACCACCGGATTGGGCGAGGTCTGGTAACCGGCGGCATAATTGATGTAAGCGAAGCGTGAGCGTTCGGTGGGGAGGCAGAACGCTGGCAACAGACGCAGCACAATCGCTTTCACCTCCATCTTGTCCGTCGTGGCCAGCAGGATCTCCAGGTTGGCGACATCGCGGGGATCGCCCAGCATGGCCATCCCTTCCACCACTCCCTGGAGGATCAACGTATTGGACCGCGACAACGCTTCGCGGAGCACCCGTTGCATTTCGGTGCCGTCGGGTCCGCGCAGCTCCGAGTAGATTGTCTCAAGGACGCGGGAGCGGCCTCCGGACGACGTGTTCAAGCCCTCAATCAGGCCGTCGAAGCGTTCCGCCCGGGCGTTGTCGTCCTCGGCCGGAGTCGTCATGGCGAAGCAAAGAAAGACGAACAATGCCGCAACAGCCAGTCTCAAACATTTACTCATCGTGAATGCAGCCTGATATCCCTGAACAGGGCGACGCCCGGTCCGGCCCCGTCGCGGTACAGGAAGAAACCGGCGCGGCCGGTCCGTTCCCGTCCCGGAAGCGCCATGCCGCCGCTTCCGCCGGCCGAGAGGGCGCGGAAGGTGCGCTCGCCCAGATTGAAGCGGATGCGGTTCCACCCCTTCACCAGCGGCAGGGTTGTTGTCTCGTAATCCTGCCAGCCCTCGGGCCGTTCCACCGTAAACACCATGGAGACGGACGCCTCGCCTTCGCCGTCGTAATAGGCGTCGAGGGAGACATAGTCCACGGCCGAGAAATCCTGCGGCGGCGTGAGGGTGCGGTACGCCGCCGCCCTGCCCTTTACCGCGGCGCCGAGGTCGAGCCGAAGCGCCCTGCCGCCCTGACCGTCGGAGACGGCGGCGATGCGGCCCCCGTCGCTCCACGACGGCATGCGCCACGCGGTCGCGGTATCCGGCCCGAATTCGTCCCACAGTTCCCCGTCGCCGCCAACGCCGCCGGCGAGCAGATCGGGCATGATATCCCGATTCGGTTCGACCAACCGGTCGCCGGTTGTCGGGGCGGTATCGAGGACAATACCCTGATCGGCGTTGCCGGAAAGGAAATAGTTCAAACTGCGGCGCAGGAAGTCGAGCGTGCCGTCGTTGCGTTCGCCAAAGCGCCACTCTTTGCGCCAGTCCTGATAGGTAACGATTGCCGCAACCCGGTCGTCAATAAAGAGCGCGTCGACGGTGCCCCCCTCGGCCAACTGGTGGTCGGCGGGGAGAGCGCTGAATTCCCCGTCCGAGAAATCGGCAAGCTTGTACATAAGCGGCCTGGCGCGTTCAAGGCTTTCAGCGTCCAGCCACAAATGGCCGCCACGGCGCAGATAATCGGCGACGCCGGCGAGGGCCGTATCGGACCAGTCGCGCATTTCCTCCGGCGTGACCAGCGCCAGAAGCGTGTCGGAAAGGTTATCGTCGCTTGGCGCGAGGCGGCGATCCTGCACGGTCAGCCCGGCGGGCATAATGTTCGCGAGTGAGGCGAAAAGGTTTTCCGCCGCCGCGTCGGGAAGCCGGGCGAAATCGCCCACCACGAGGAGCAAGCTGTCCATATCGACCGAACTGGATGCCACCGCCGCCTGGCGACGCCGGTTGCGGCGATCGCGCACGGTCCAACCGCTTTCGTCGGTCGGCAGGGAGACGATGGCCAGGTCGGGTCCGTCTCCGTTGCCGGCGAGGTGTGAAGCGCCGTTGCCGGTTACGCCCTGCCCGGGACTGGACCCACGGCCGCCGAGGTCGCCCGCGCCCGCCATGTCGTCGAAGCGTCCTTCGCCCAGGCCATCGTCGCCGCGGCCACGGCCGTTACTCGAGCCGTCGCCGGTCCGGTCGCCCTGATCGCCGCCGCCGTTTGGATCGCCGCCGTCGTCGCCCGAACCGTCGCCGGTGCCGACTATGCTGCCGGGAATGCCGTCGCCGGGCAGAGGTCCGCTCTCGCCGTTGCCGTTCCGTTCGCCCCGGCGCGCGCCGTCACGGTTCATGCCGTTGCCGCCGCCGTTGCCGTTTTTCGGTTGGAATTCAGCCCTGTCGCCAGACCCGCCGCCGAAGGGATTTGGCGACGCGCCGCCGCCCCGTCCGGCGTCGGCAAGGCGCGGACCGCCGAGACCCTCGAGGAGATCGTTCCCCTCGCCGCCGCCGCCTTCATCGCCGTCGCCGTCGTCGAAACGGCGTTCGCCGACTTGTCCGCCGCCGTTCCTGCCGGATGCGCCGGTTGCGGCAAGACCTTCGCCGCCGCCCTCGCCGCCGCCGCCAGGCACGTCGCCGCGAGGCGTCGGCTGGCTCGCGCCCGACCGAGCCGCCCCACCGCGCTGGGTGCGCGGCCCGCCGCGTGGCGCGGCGCGGTCGGCCACATCCTGCCCCGACATGCCGCGAGGCATGGGATCGGGAATGGAATCGAGTAACCGCGACAATCCGGGAGGCACGACCGCCCCGGGCTTTTCACCATAAATGTCCGCACCGGCGGCGACGGCTCCGACGCGCACTTCTTCCACGCCGGGGTCGCCTGTCGCCGCTTCTCCTGCGGCGACTGTCTCCTGGAGAGCGTCGCGGATAGGGTCGGCAATCTGCACCCTGGGTTCGGGGGTGGCGTCGCTGGATTCGCGGTTGTTGCGTCGACGCCCGCGCGGGTCGACCCGGCTCACCGTCGGGTCCATCGTCACCTTTTCCATCCCCGCCGTCTCGACCTGCAACAGTCCCTGGTCGCTCGCGAGCGGCTGGAGAGGACGAACACCGTCCGACCACACCGGCCGGTCCGATTCTTCGTTTGCCTCCAGCTGGAGTTCGGCCTCACCGATTTCCGGGGCCGCGCCCGGTGTGGCGCTGAGGTCCGGCGGCGGCTCTTCCATTTCCGGCATCTCGAGGGTCGGCACTTCTTCGCGCTGCCGCTCCTGCCGCCGTTCCCGACGGTGCAGCGACGACTCCGACCTGTCGTTATCCATCGGCACCGCCGACTGGCTGGCGCGCGCGTCGGCGATGGCGAGGCCCTCCTCCATGCCGTCGGGGAGGTTCGACGCTTTTTCGCTCACGAGATCGCCGCCCGAGGATGCGGACGACGCGGCGGATTCGGCAAAGGTTATCTCGCCCAAGCCACCGCCGTTGCCGCCGCCAGCGGCAGAGCCATCGGATCCGGAGGATGAAATCAAATCCTTTTCCGCCTCGCTCAGTTCGACGGTGCGGATCGGTTCGGAGTATTCAACCAGGTTCACAGCCACCGCCGGCACAGTGCGGGGCGCAACGCTATCGGCCGCGCTCAGGAGCAGGACGAACAACGCCAGCAACAACAAATTCGCTATAGCCGACACCAGCAGGAACCGTGCCAGCGCGCTTTTCCCCAACCGATAGAGAATGTACGCAAGGAGCAAAAGAAGCAAAAGCAACAGCAGCAGGGCAGCGAGAATATACAGCCACCACGCGCTCCAGAAGCTGCTCCCGGAGGGTGCGCTGGCCGGCGTGGAGAAATCGAAGCTTGGCTGGGTGGCCGGCGTTTCAGGGAGATTTGGCAGTTCCCGCAGGGCCTGGCTGGTGCGTTCCCACGGCGAATCGACCGGTTCGGACGGCGACCGTTCCGGCACGGCGATGTCTGGCATAAACGACGGCGTCTCGGGGAGCGGCCTGTCGTCCCCGGCCAATTCGGGCGGCTGAGGCAATCCGGGAATGGGCGCAAGTTCCTCCGCCCTGGCGCTGTAGGGGACGACCCGCCACACCAGCGGAATTTCCACCCGACCGGGTCCGGCCTCAAGGAAAACGCTGCCACGGTACACCCCCTCGGGCTGGCCCATGGGCGCGGAGACAATCACCTCGACGGTGATTTCGCTCCGTCCGGCATCGACCCGATCCGGCACGTCGCCAAGGCGCACATCGTCGCCGCCCTGGGTAAACGCCCGCAGCGCCGCCGCCTTGTCGGCGTCGACGGGAATACGCAGCACGTTACTGGTAAAGGTTCCGGGCGGGACCACCCCCATGTCCATCTCGCCCGCCGTGCCGAAGCGGACAGTACCGACCCGCACCCGGGCCTCGGCCGTATCGCCGAGTTCGCCGCCGTCGGAAACGGTGAAGCCCCCCCGGTAATCGCCGGGGCTGGCTGTCGCGGGGACGGTGATCTCAAGTTCAAAGTCACGCTTACCCGGGTCCATGGAAACGGACGACGAGAAATCGGGCCAATCGCTCCCGCCGTTCGACCAGGCGAGGTCGAGCAGGAGTTCCCGTGGCGACGGCGCGTCCAGGTCGATGTGGGCGACGGCGCTGCCGGTCTCGCCGGGGAAGAGCACGCCGAAGTCGATGTCGCCGCCGATGTCGGCATGGCCGAGCGGGGCTTCGGTGGAACGGATGACCATACCGGCGGCCTGGCGGACAAAGTCGCCTTTGTCCCAGGCACGCCCGGCGGCGCGCAGTATCAGGTCGAATTGGTCCGGCGCGTTTGGCATATCGGTGACCGCGCCGTAGACGCCGTCATTGGCTTCGCCGTCGTTGTGGCGGCCGTCGTCGAAGAGTTGCAGCCGTCGGGGCAGGACGCCGGGCAGCGGTTCAATCCACACCTGCCCGCCCGTCAGCGCGCGCGCGCCGTGGGCCAGGGTCGCACCGACCGAGAACTTGTCGCCGCGCAGTTGCGGCGGGAAGACGTCGAGGAAGAACGGCGTATCGCCGAACAGGGCGATGACGGAGACGCCGGGCGACGCGTTCTCCCAGTTGAATTCCCATTCGCCCTGGGCCGGGCTGCCCATATAGACGCTGGACAGGGCGCGGTTGACCGAGCGCACGGCTTCGGGGCTTTTTGCGCCAAGGCGCGCGCCGCCGTCCACCATGCCGACGAGGCGTTCGACCGTGGCGTCGATGGGGTAGCTGACGCTGCCGCTGCGCGTGTCGAGGCGGCGCGCCTGAAGGAGCTGGCGCTTGCCGAGTTCGGCCGCGAGGCGGGCGTAGATTTCCGGCAGGTCGTCGTCGGTGACGGCGCGGAAATAGATGCCGTCGGTGGCGTCGGCCATTTCCCGGAGCAACGCATGGTCTGCCTGCTCGCTCAAACCGACAGAAAAAACGCGCACGTTTTCACGCGCCGCGTCGAGGTGCGAGTCTTCGTATTTGTGGCCTTCGTTCTTGCCGTCGGAGAGGAGAATGATGACCGGATTCCGCGAGCCCCGCAGTTCTTCGAGAGCCATGTCCAGGGGCGCGTCGAGGTTTGTGGTGCCTTCGGCCCCGACCTTGTCGAGGATGGTCAGGAGCCGCTCGCCCTCGCTCAACGGAATCAACGGCGAACCGAGCGTGGCGCGGCTGTTGAAGGTAACCAGCCCCACCCTGCCGATGCCGCCGCCCTTTCGGGCCATCTCGATAAATGTCCTCGCGGCGGCAACGCGGCGCTTGTTCGGGTCGTTGTTGCGCATGGACAGGCTGATGTCCACCGCCAGCACCACGTCGACGAGATCGCTCGAATAGCGCGAACTGCCTTCGGCCTCGCCTTCGGCGACGACTTCGCCATCGGGAGCGAACTCGACCCGCACCCGCGCCGGGCCTTCGTTTTCCTGCTGCGGCAACACACGCGCGTCCAGGAACACCTTCCCGCCCGAGCGCCACAGATAAATGCCGCCTGCCTGGTAGCGTTCGTCCTTGCCCTGTTCGGGCGAGAGGTCGGCCGGGTAGACATAGACGCGGAAATCGCGGGAGCGTATCGGAATGTGCGGGGCCGAATAGGCCGGTGGCAGGCCGAGGACAAGCTTGGCATTGCCGGGATTGCGCGGATCGCCCAGTTCCTTGGTCAGGAGGGCGGCGCGAAGCGGCTCGATTTCACCCGCAACGGCGGCGTTCCCGAAGAAGGGAACGAACACCGAAAGCAAAAACGCCGCCGCCGCCAGAAGCGGTGCGGTTGCTGTAAAGCGGCGTTTGTCAGGAATCATCGTCATTGCTCACCCGGCTCCATAACCGGCAGGTCCACATTCACCACCCCCGCTCCGCGGCAGATGCCGAAGACCTGCATGACGGCGCGGTACGGCACCTGGGCGTCGGCGCGGATGACGGCCGGACGACCCGGGTGGGCGGCGACGAATTCCTCGGCCAGCGCGCGCAGTTCAGCCTGGGAGAGGACGCTGCCGTTGACGACAAGCGTGCCTTCGTGGCGGATATTGATGACCAAACGGCTAGGCACGTTCTCCGCCTTGACGCCGGACTCGCTCTGCGGCAACACGACGGAATGGTCTGTCTCGCGGCGATTGAAGTTCGTCGCGACGAGAAAGAAGATCAACAGGAGAAACACGATGTCGATCAGAGACGTCATGGGGATTTCGAAATTGTCTTCGTCCTGCAGCGCTTTCATGCCTTCTCCGATCCGGTGCCGCCTCTCGTAACGCCGTGTCAATCAATTGCGGGAAACGCTTATTCGTCCACGCTCGTGTCTTCAGATTCGGCCAGTGTTTCGTGCGGCGCCGGTTCTGCATACCTGCCGCTGCCCGCTGTAGCCCGGTGCGACGCGGACGGCACGGCGGGGGACGAGCGGGTGGCGCGTTCGGCCCGGTTCGACGCGGCGGAGATGAATGCCAACGCCCGTTCTTCGACTTCGCGCATAATGTTGTCGGCGCGGTTCCGGAGCAGGTGGTAGATGACAACCATCGGAATCGCCACCACCAGACCGAAGGCGGTGGTGTAGAGGGCTTCGTAGATGCCGGCGGCGAAGTTGCGCGGATCGTCCATGCCCAGTTCAGCCGCCTGACGGAAAGCGGCGATAAGCCCGAAAACGGTGCCGAGCAGCCCAAGCAGCGGTGCGATGGAGGCGATGATGCCGATGGGCCGCAGGTTGGCGCGCAGGTCGTAGAGGATGCGGCTCCCCTCGTCGTCGACGGTCGTTTCAAGTTCGCGCCGGGTCGCGCCGCTTCGTGACAGGAGCGAGTACATCACTCTGCCCATGGCGCTGCGGTTTCCGTTCACCACCTCCAAACCGGCGGAGACGCCGCCCGTCACCATGGCTTCGCGAAGGTCGGCCATGAGCCGTTTCGGAATCTGCGCCCCTTTGCGGATGGTGAGGAACCGCTCCGCCGCGAAGGCGCAACCGACGACCGAGGCCAGCAGAATGGCCCACATGATCTTCCCGCCGCGCTCGAACGAGGTAAGGACGGTCTCCGGGTCCAACTCGTCGGCCAGGCCGAGTGAGCCGTAGGCGAGGAGGGCGAAGACGGTGAGGGCGGTGCGAATGAACATGGGGTATCCTTTACGGTTGCACTTCGTCATTAGAAATTAAAAATTAAAAATGAAAATTATCCCGTAATCCGTTGAGCACAGACGAATGATCTTCGGTTTAGAATTTTTCATTTTTCATTTTTAATTGCGTTCACTGCGCCGAACTGATCGTGCTCTGCATTTCCCGCGCCTCATCCGCCGCCGGCGTCTCGGCGTAGCGGGCGAGGACGCGTTCGAGATCGCCGATGGCGCGGTCGCTCATGCCGTCCTCAAGCGCTATCCGCGCGGCACGGACCAACGCCGTCGCCGCCCATTCGGGATATTGCGGATACAACGCGTCCACGGCGAGGAATTCCAGCCGCGCCTTGGCATTGTCCCCAGCCATGGCGGCGGTCATGCCGAGTCCATAGCGGGCCTTCGCCGCCGTCTCCGTCGTCTTGTCGACAGACAGGGCTTGTTCAAACGCGGCGGCGGCGTCGTTGTACGCGCCCAGGTTCAGGTTCGCCTGGCCGAGACCCCAATAGGATTCCTGCACATAGGGACCATCCGGATTCAGCAGCAAGCGGCGGAACACTTCGCGCGCCTCGGCCGACTTGTTGTCGAGGAGGAGACACAACCCGTCCCCGTATTCGGCGGCCTGACGGTACGGCGCATCCGGCCCGCCCTTCTCGAGCGACTGGCGGTAACGTTGCACAGCGCTTTCAAACCAGGCGGTGCGCTTGGCCGGATCGGTATTGTCCTGACCGGAACGGCGGCGCAGCTCGGCGGCGCGGAAACACGCATCGCCGACGAGATCGCTTTTCGGATAGCGGCCGATTATTGTTTCAAATGCATCGATTGCCGCGACCCGCCTATCCCACATATCTTTGCGGGCGGTCTCACGGCGCTTCGCGTCGGGGTCGTTCAAACTGTCGGTTTCAGCCGCTTCGGCCAGACGCTGGATGCTCCAGGCCATGCGGTACTGGGCCTTGTCGGCCAAATCGCTCGACCGCGCCTCGGCGGCGGCAAGGGACTTCTGATAGGCGGCCAGGGCTCCGGCGAAGTCGCTCCGGTCGTAGAGGATTTCTCCCACACGCAGCCAGGCCGCGTCGACGACGGGGTAATCGGGATAGCGTTCGGTCAGGCCCCGGAGTGCGGTCAGGATCTCGTCCTCCGATTTCTCCACCTCGGCCGAGAGGGTGCGGTATTCGTCCTCCGCCGCCATCGCCTCGGCCTGATCGGCGGCGGGAAGATCCGCCACCGCCCGCCCGCCGGTAAGGTCGCGGAGCCGCGCTTCGGCCTCGCGCATCGCCTGGGTCGACGGTCTAATCCTGTTCCACAACGCCCACGACCGCTGGTAAAGGGCCTGCGGCACGTCCGGGTGATCCGGATGATCGCGCAGAAAAGCCTGGAACGCCTCGGCCGCTTCGGAATGTTTCCCCGTTTCGTCCAGGGCCGACGCCCGTTCCAACTCCGCCTTCGCGGCGAGAGGATGGGTAGCGTATTCGCTCAGGAACTGGTCGAGGTCGGCCAGCGCGCCGGCGGCGTCGCCTTCGGCGCGGCGAATAGACGCTTGCAGCGCATAGGCGTCGGGCCGCATCGGGCTGGCGGGATACTCCGCTATGACCTTGGCCGTTGCCTCGAGCGCACCGGCGGCGTCGCCGAGGTCGCGCTTGGCCCAGGCCACGCCGAACCAGGACGCGTCGGACAGTTCCCCTTTCGCGTCGGCCTTGAGGGCGTTTTCGTAGTCGGCCAGGGCTTCACGCTTTTGCCCAAGCGAATACTTCGACTCGGCGAGATAGTAATAGGGCCGTGCCAGATTCAATCCATCCGGCGGGTCGGTCAGAACGGCGGCGAGGTTGCGGCTCGCTTCCTGAAGGAGGCGGCGTTTTTCCGTTTCGCTCGTTTCCTTTTGCCCCGCCCTCAGGAGTAACGTGCCAAGGCGAAGCTGGGCATAGCCGATGGTGGTGCCGACCCGGTTCTTGCCAAGCTGGAGGCCGAGCTTGAGCGACTCCTCATAGCGGGTCCGCGCGGCGGCGAGATCCTTGCCCGCCTCGGCGATTTCGCCCAGACGGAGTTGCGCCATGGCGCTCTGCGGCGTGTTGGCGTGCTGGTTGTTGATTTCCTGGTAGAAGCCGGCGGCACGGGGATAGTCGTTTGCAAAGTAATACGACTCACCCAACCGGAACAGGCTGTCGGCCGCATATTCACGGGCGCGGTTCTCGAGGGTGGGGTCGCCCTGCCCGCGCGCATCGCGCCAGGCCCGCGACCACTCGATGCCGTCGGAGGCGAGCCAGCGGTACTGTTCGCGCGCGCCGTCGCCGTCGCCGAGTATGGTCAGGTAATCGCCCAAAGCCCATGCCGCCTGCAAGCGCGTCTTGGCTTCGGGGTATTGGATGGATTTCCGCAGCGCATCCGCCGCTTTCGCGAGGTGGTCTTTTTTGTCGGATTCCGCCTCGGCGGCCTGCGACAGCTCCCGTTCCGCCAGGGCCTGGTGGTAGAGCGCCCAGGGTGCGCGCTCTGATTCGGGCCAGCGGTAGGCGACTTCGTCAAACGTCTCCGCCGCTTCGTCGAAGCGACCGGCGTCCAACAGCACTTCGCCCAGGAGCGCCCGGGCTTCGATTTCTTCATCGCCGAGCTTGCCGCCGGCTAGGGCGCGGCGGAAATACTGGGCCGCGTCTTCACCAAGCTTTTTCTGCAGTTCGCGGTATTTTTCGCGGTCCGGGCCGGTGACGGCGCGGTCGGCGCGTTCACGGGCGGCACGGGCCTGCTCCTGCCACAGCGTGCCGAGACGGAACCAGGCGAGGCTGTTCAGGGTGTGGTCGGTCGATTTCGCCACTTCAAGAAAAGGCTGGGCCGCTTTCTGTGCATCCCCTGCCTCGCGCCAGGCGCACCCGGCGTCATAGAGGTACGCCAGCGCCTGTTCCCGGTCGTTCCCTGCCAGACGCGCCGCTTCCTCGAATCCGGCAGCCGCTTCGGCGACGCGGCGCTGGTTATAGTCGGTCCATGCCTCGCCGGCGCGGGCGTCGGCGGCAAAGGAGCCGGTCGGGTTGTCGGTTACCACTTCCTTGAACACCCGCCTCGCCTCGTCGTAGCGCTTCAGCCGGTAGAGAGACTCCGCGACATAATACCGGCTCTCCTCGACCCGGCGATCGCTCGGGAATTCGCGCACCGCGCGTTCGAAATGGACCAGCGCGGCTTCATAGTTGCCTGCATCGAAATTGGCGAAGGCCGCCCCGGAAAGGGCGGACGGGACAAGCTTGGAATCGGGAAAACGGGTGAGGAACTCCTCGAAGTCCCGGGTGGCGGCGGCCAGGAACGTTGCCGGATCGCGTCCCGCTTCCGTTTCCTCCATAGAGATGCGGTAATTGCCTTCGCCCCGCCATAGCAGGGCGTTTTCGTGTTGGTCGGTCTTGGCGTCGACATCGAGAACGGTTGTGTAGAATCCGACCGCGTCGCGGTAGCGGCCGAGGCGGAAGCAGGCGTCGGCCGCGCCGAGGGCGGCGTCGGCTTTCAGGGCCTGGGGGGCCTCGGGGTATTCGGATATAACGCGGGAGTACGAGGCTGCCGCTTCGGCATTTTTCCTCTGTTTGTCCTGGCAATAGCCCAGGAGGACCAAGGCCTCGGCGGCGGTTGGGCGGCCGCGAAATTCATCAATAAAAGATTTAAGCTGGCGTTCGGCCAAATCATACTCGCCCCGCTCGCTGATCACCCTGCGGACGACGTCGAGTTTTTCCTCGGCCGTCTCTCCAGACATGGCCGGCGGAATGGCAGTCACCATCAGCAGGAGCGACGTAATGGCTGCCGCAATATGGCTGCGAACGCGTTTATTTTCCAGCTTCGTGTGTCCTTTCTATGCGCAATCTCGTGTATTGGCAAATACTTATGTCGGCGGTCAAAGACCTGACGGGCAAGCCGCCGCCCCCTCCGGGACAGCCGACCCCACCCCGCCGGGCCGGTCCTCGCGGTACGGCTCCATCTGTTATATCGGCCAAAACCGGCCCCCGCTTCAGTGTCGAATGGCTTATGGAGCAGGTTTTATCGAGGTGGCAGTGTCGGCGACCGACACTTTTCTTGTAGCAGACTGCCCAAAATCCACTTACCAAGCGCCCCCTTTTTTGCCGGGGTGGAAAGGGAACGTCAATCTGGAACGCCAATCAGCCGATAATGATACTATCGTAGTATGCGAGAGGCGCAGCCTGTTTGTGACAGGAGCCGAAGCCTCTTTCAAGGACCAGCAATGGATGAGCCGTCGATGAACCATGTCCTGGACGCATCGGAGTTTTCCGCGAACGAGGTGCGGGAAGCGGCCGCGGCCGCGTCGGAGAAGATCCCTCTCCGCGACCGATTCAATTGGCAGACTATTATACGCTGTCTGTTTTTAGGCGCCATCCTGGCGGTAATCGTCGTTATGTCGTGGCGGCCCGGGCTGCTGCGCTTTTCCCTGCTCCTCTCCATGGTGTCCCCCTCCAGGGGGGAAAGCCTGGCATGGCAACCGGAACAAACCGTCACGCCGCATCTGCCGCAGCGCAAATTTACCCCCGCCCCGGCGGAATGGCGTCTTGCCGCCGGCCACGCCGGTTCCTGGCAGGCCGGGACGACCGGCGCGGAACTCGTTCCCCATTGGCAGGGCGGCCCGATTGCCGGTTCGCCGTGGCAGCGTCTCACCGTCAATCCCTGGAGCTGGCAGGACGACGTCGTCTCCACCCGACGCCGCGTGGCTGATGCAGCGGTGCAACCGGCGCAAAAGCCCGCCACCGCCTTCCGCGCCGAAGACAGCGATTCCTGGGGTTTGGTACAACAGCCGGCGTCCATCAGTCTGGAAGAATCTTCGCCTCTTTCTATTCCCGACTTGGCCCCGCTGCCCGCCCCGGCGGCGCCGGTTTCAAGCGAACGCACGACGCTGCAACCGCTTCCGTCCCTCCCGTCGTTACCGGCGCTGCCGTCCATCGACGCCCCGACGGAACGGCCGTCGCTGGCCTTGCCGCCCCTGACCATGCCCGAACCACCGGCCCGGACGGCGACGCCTCCGGTCTCGGCCCCGGACCCGGTTTCAATGCCATCACCGACATTAACACCAACCCCGACGCCGACCTCCGCGCCGTCAGCCGGGGTGATCAGCCTTGAGCCGCTCGAATTCGACGACCAGAATAGCCAGTCGTCCTTGCGGCCGCCGTCATCGCAACCGGTCCAGCCGCCGGAGCGTTCCACCACCACCGTGGCCGCTACCGCCCCGGATGCGTCGGAGCCGGAAAACGTCGACTGGAAAAACCGGGAAATCACCGGCCGCATCCCCGGCGCGTACCTGACTATCTATCCCAAACTGAAGTTTGTCGGCCTGTGCGTGCCTGGTCAGGGATATATACGTAAATATAACCAGGTCGGGGTACCCCGGGATCTCACCACCCAGCCGAAGCTTGCCGCCGACGACGGCCGCACGCCCTACGGCAAGTATTATATCGCCGGCCGCGCCCGCGACATCAACGGTCCCAACCTGGTCCTGAGCTGGCCCTCCCCCGACGACGTTCGCCGGTTGGGTGTGGCGGAGGACGTCGTGACAGCGGTGGAAATGGCCTGGCTCGACCGCATATTGCCGCCGCAATCCACCATGGCCGGGGGCAATTTACGCCTCGCCGGGACGCGGCAATGGGTCGAATCGACAGACGGCGGATTCTCGCTGGAAGCGCCGCATCTGGAAGAAATTTACACCGCCCTGCCTGAGGGGGCCTGGGTGTTTATACAGGAATAACCGCCGATGACAGACAACCGCATCGTCGCCGAGGGCGCGCCCAACCTGCGCGATCTCGGCGGCTATCCCGCCGCCGACGGCAAGCGGGTCAAAATGAATCAGGTCTACCGTTCCGACGACCTCTACGACCTCACCGACGCCGGCCTCGCCAGCCTGGAAACAGTGGGCATCCGCTGCGTAGTCGATTTCCGTACCCGGAACGAGGCCCTGCTCTCGCCCGACCGCCTCCCTTCCACCGTCCAGGAGAGCGTCGACATCCCCATCGACGCCGGCAGGCTCATGACCCACTACTACGACGAGACCCTGAACGCCCGCAAGACGCAGGGCATCATGATCACGGTCTACCGCGCCTTGGCGAGTGATTTCCAACCCGCCTACCGCCGCTTTTTCTCGCTCCTGGCCGACCCGGCGAACATCCCGCTCCTGTTCCACTGCACAGCGGGCAAGGACCGCACCGGATTCGCCGCCGCCCTGTTCCTGTCCTCCCTCGGGGTGGCGCGGGAAGTGGTGGTCGACGATTACCTCCTCTCGGTCGAGCGTTTGCGGGAAAAATACGTCGAAGGGGTAGACTACGACGAAACGACCAAGCCGCTCTTCCAGGTCGAACCCTCGTTTATCGGTGCCGCCTTCGACATCATCGACAGCCAGTACGGCGGCGTCGAATCGTATCTCACCACCCAGCTCCAGGTCGATATCCCGTTGTTCCGGCAACGGTTTACAGGATAAACTTCACCCACGGTTATGGCCCGATTCACAAAGCCGCAATGCCCGCCCCCATCCGGTAAACGGATCCCGGCGGGCTTTTTTATTGTCGATTGCATATTTTGCCAATAATTGTGAATTTGAATTGTGCATTGAGAAGTGCATAATAAGATAGAGGTTCTTTGTATGGAGGATTCATGAACGACAAACCCCTGCTTTCCCCCGACCTCGCGGAACTCCGCGACGGCGATCAATTTGAAGGCTTCTATGTGGTCAAGGAGTCCAACTTCCAGACCGCGGTCAATGGCAAAAGCTATATCCGCATGACCCTCTCCGACGCCACCGCGTCGTTGCAGGCCAACATCTGGGACGCCAACCGCGACCTCTACAACCTCTGCCCCACCGGCAGCGTGGTCAAGATACTGGGCGTTGCCGAAAGTTACAAAGGCAAGCCCCAGGCCCGCATCAACCGCTTCCGCCCCGCCCACGAGAGCGAGGTGGATTTCGACCAGTTCCTGCCGAAGTGCAAAGGCGATGTCGAAGCGATGCGGCGGGAGGTTCTCGAGCTCGCTGGCAGCATAGTCGACACCGACTACCGCGCCCTCGCCGACGCCTTCTTCGGCGACAAAAAGCTGCTGGACAAGTACTGCCGCGCCCCGGCGGCGCGGGATCTGCACCACGCCTTCCTTGGCGGGCTGCTGGAACACAGCTTGAACATCGCCCGCATGGCCGACGCTTTCGCGGCGAGCGGCCGCGTCAACCGCGACCTCCTGCTGCTGGGCGCGCTCCTGCACGACGTCGGCAAGACGGAAGAACTGACAGCCAAGTTCGCCATCGATTATTCCGACCGGGGCAAGCTTCTCGGCCACCTTTATATCGGCGCGGAAATGGCGGCCGAGCGCGCTGCCGAAATCCCCAATTTCCCCCGGCAAAAGCTCAACCTTGTCCAGCACCTGATTCTCTCGCATCACGGCAAATACGAGTACGGATCTCCGGTGCTGCCGAAGATCCCCGAAGCCTTCGCCCTGCACCATCTCGACAACCTGGACGCCAAGGTCGAGACATCGAACAAGCTGCTGGACGCGATTGTCGATCCGGAAAAAACCTGGAGCGACTTTTCCCGCGCCCTCGATACGCAACTGTTCAAAATGAACGGGAGGGAGCGGAATGGCTGAATCCAGTCCCGAGGCCGCCGCCCCCGCCTCCCCGGCCAACCGCGTGCTGACGCGTTTTTTCCGCGCCCGTGGCGCGCGAATAGGGCTGTACCTGGTCATCGCCTTCAGCCTGGTCGCCTTTTTCGCGCCCTTTCTCGCCCACCGGTTGCCGATGGTCTGGCGCGACGGCGCGACCGGCGCGCTCTCGTGGCCCCTGTTCCGCGAATTCTTCTCCCCGTCCGACACGACCGAACCGATGCTGGAACGGGGCATCAATTTCCTCCTCCTCTTCCTGCCCATCGCCTATATCGCCTGGCGATTGATGGGCCGCTACTGGTCCGCACTCGGCCGGGCGCGGTCACGACTGATCGCCCTCCTCTTCGGCGCGCTCATCGCCGCCGCGTTGTGGCTGGCGATTGGCGGCATGGTTATGGACGGCGGCGGCCGCGACTGGCTGCACGAAGAAAGCCCACCCGTTCCCGAAATGGACGACATCGCCGCCCCCCTCGCCTTCAATCCGGAATCGCCACTGGCGGCGAATCTGCGGGCCTTCGGCCTCGAGTGGAACCCGGCGGGCGACGACGATTTTCAGCGCCGCGGGCTCATCGCGCCGCTGCAAGCGCTTATCGAAGGCCCGCGCCTCGAGCCATTGCCCGGATTCGATCCCCTCGACATCACCGAGTCGAACATCGACCTCGGCATCAATCTCCCGCGCTGGAACCGCATGGTGGTCGAACAAGCCTTCCCCGGCCTGCTGAATCCCATGCGCCGGGTCAGGACGACGTTCCTGCTCATGGCCGCCGTCTCGTTCCTGGTGCTCGTCGGTTTGACATATATATGTCTCGCGGGCGCGTGGCAGTTTTCCCTCAGCCCCCGTTGGCTGGTGTTATTGATTCTCGCCGTCCTCGTCGCCCAGGCGTTCCGCCTGCCGGTGCGGCACGACCACACGCCGTACAGGCAAATGGCTGCGGCTGGTGAAGGCTGGGGCATATTCCCCCTCATCCCCTACGGCCCGAACGAGCAGGGTTTTGGCCCGCGCCTGCCGCCGTCGTGGTACGCCGAATCGCCGTCCATCACCGCCGAGACGGTGGCGTCATGGACAGCGTTGCAGCGGGAATTGACCACGCCCGAGACGCCCGGCCAGCAGACGGTGTCCGATTACATCACCCTCCGCGACCCCTACTGGCGCGACGCAACCGGCACCGATCTGCCGTCCCGCATCGCCGGTTTTCTCAACGAACTCGTCAACGGCGAAAGCCTCTACAGCCAGGAAGGCCTGTCGGTCCGGTCCGACATGAACACCAGCGCCTATATTGCCGCGCTGCAAGGCGGCAGCGCGCTTGGACACGAAGACACCCGCCGCCTCAACCGCCTCATCCTCGAACGCACCCTGCCGGGCGCGCTGGTCCCGGCGGCGGCGGCGCGCTGGAAAAAGCCGAACCACGCTCCCGGCCTGCACCTGCTTGGCACAGACGAAAGCGGCCGCGACGTGCTGGTGCGGATGATTCACGGCGCGCGGGTGTCGTTGTCGGTCGGGTTTGTATCGGTGTTTTTGGCCACGGTCATCGGGCTGGTTTTGGGCAGCCTGGCGGCGTATTACGGCGGCAAGGTGGATATGATAATCTCCCGCTTCCTCGAGATTATGATGTGTTTTCCGTCGTTTTTCCTCATCCTCGCCGTCATCGCCGTGTTGGACAGGCGCTCCATCGTCAACATCATGCTGGTCATCGGCCTGACCAGCTGGACCGGCGTGGCCCGGCTGGTGCGGGGCGAGATGCTTCGGCAAAAGAAGATGGATTATGTCAGCGCCTCCATCGCCCTCGGCGCATCCGACACGCGGACGATTTTCCGCCACATCCTCCCGAACGCGATGGCGCCGGTCCTGGTGTCGATTTCCTTCGGCATCACCGGCGCGATTCTGACCGAGGCCGGGTTATCGTTTATCGGCTTCGGGGTCACGCCGCCGACGCCGACCTGGGGCCAGCTCCTCAGTGAAACGCGCGACTCGCCTCTCGCCAACTGGTGGCTGGCGGTATTCCCGGGCGTGGTGCTGTTCATCAGCGTCCTCGCCTACAACCTGGTCGGCGAAGCGCTCCGCGACGCCCTCGACCCGCGCACGACCGTGTAATTCGACACACGGAAAGCGGTGCCCTCGTTCCGCAAAGTACGGCGACGGAACGTACCCCACTCGTCACACAAACCGACGTCACCCCCGCGAACGCGGGGGCCCAGAGGGCAGATCAATAAGGGAACGGTGGTACATGCCAAAATCCATAAGCGGAATTATGCTGCAACGGATTCGTTCCTTTTATGATCCGCCCGCTGGGTCCCCGCGTACGCGGGGATGACGAGGTTTAAGAAACGAGTGCAGAATGACGGAACTCGCAAAATGCCATGGCAGGCAAAGGATCACCGCCCAGGTATCATAGAAATGAGTGTACCCCATTCGGTGAGGAGGAATAAATGGAGTCACGCGAAAGCAACGAAGAAACAAACGGCGAAGCAATGCCCCCGGCCATCGACGATGTCCAGCGGGTCGATGCCCAGCCCATAGACGGCGGACCGGCGATCGCGCCCCAGGGCGGCAACGCCGGAACCACCGGAGCCACCGGCAGCGAGGGCGGCGGCTTCAGGTTTGAAAGTTATTCAACACCGGGCGGCCACGGCAGCGTCCATGTCTTCACCACCAATCTGGGCGCAGCCGGAATGCTACGGCCTCCGACTGTCGCGACCTGGGTTTGTCTCATTATCGCCTGGTTTTTCCTTGGGTCCAAGGTGCCGTTTACCGTGTTTCTGGGCATCCCATTCGATTTGGCGGCGCTTTTCCTGGCCATAGTCTGTTTGAGCCGGGGTGGGATATTTACCGGAATTTCTGTCCTGGCGCTCGGAACGGCGGGTTCGCTCGTCGTCTACCTGGTCGGTTTGTTGCGGTTTTTGGCGATGGTGTTAACGCTAATTTCGCAACCATATGCGCTAACGGGCCAGCGGCGAAAAAATTGACAAAAAAGTGACGATAGCATTTGACTTTTGGGCTTCAAGCTATATAGTAACTAGTGACCTCTGTCATGTTCGCGATGGTGATTATTCTCGAACCGACTCCATTCATTAAGGGGGCCAAATATCCGTTGCTCGTGGTAGACCTGTTAAAGGGTCGGACACTTTCGACAGCGGTGCGGCGCCCACCTGAGCCTGCGGGTTCAGAATTCCATCAACCATGCGGCATTGCGATGGAGGTCCTTTTAACCAGTCACGCCGCCCCTTCCGGGGCGGCTTTTTTTATTCCCGCCGTGACTTCACTCCGACGGAAGCCACGCTGGTATGCGGCACATTCCGGACCGAGAATTGCCCTTTACAAATAACGCCGCCAAATATATAACATAATCCGGTTGAATTTTATAACCACCGGCCGAACCCGCCGACTCCGTTCGGCCAGCCGACGAAAACAAAGCCGACTGGATCGTTTGTGCAAGACGCGGTTATGGTTTGCCTTGCAACAAGCGCCGCGCCGGTTTTCGAAAACGGCAAGCTGTAGAAAAAGCGATTTCCGGGATCTATCCCGTTCATCCGCCCGCGTCCCTGCGGGGGAGATGCGTTCCACTCCGGTATCATAACAAAGGACGAATCATGGCAAGCGTACGAGTGCTTATCGTGGACGATTCACCCGTAGTCAGGAACGTGCTCACCCGGGAACTGTCAAAAGATCCGAGTATCGAAGTCATCGGCACCGCCCCCGACGCCTTTGTCGCCCGCGATAAAATCGTCGCCCTCAAACCCGACGTCATTACCCTCGACATCGAAATGCCCAAGATGGACGGCATCACCTTCCTCCGCAAACTGATGGAATGGTATCCGATTCCGGTCATCATCGTCTCGGGCCTGACGCCGAAGGGCTGCTCGCTGTCCCTCGAGGCGCTGGAGATCGGCGCGGTGGACGTGATTGAAAAACCGGCGCTCACGAACGAACGCGAGCTTGCCGACTTTTCCACCCGGCTCATCGACCAGGTCAAGGCGGCTTCCCTGGTCCGGTTCCGCAAGGGTCCGGCCCGGGCGGCGGCGCATCGCCCGGCACCGCAGTTGGGCGCGCCCAAACCGGCCGGCCGCACCCTCGGCAGGCGCACCAATAAAATCGTCGCCATCGGCGCGTCCACCGGCGGCACCGAAGCCCTGAAGGCGGTTCTGGAGCGGATGCCGGTCGACTGCCCCCCCATCATGATCGTTCAGCACATGCCAGGCACCTTCACCAAGGCGTTTGCCGAGCGGCTTAATCGCCAGACGCCGATTGAAGTGCTTGAAGCAGAGGATGGTATGGAGGTTAAAACCGGCCGCGCCATTATCGCGAACGGCAATGTCCACCTGCTGATTCGCAAGGGCGCGGGCAAATGGCAGGCGGAAACGCGCGAAGGACCGCTGGTCTGCCGACACAAACCTTCCGTGGAGGTCTTGTTCAACTCGTTCGCCAAGCACATCGGATCCAACGCCATCGGGGTCATGCTGACCGGTATGGGACGGGACGGCGCCGACGCCATGAAGAACATGCGGGACGCTGGCGCGCGCAACGTTGCCCAGGACGAAAAGTCCTGTGTCGTCTTCGGTATGCCCAAGGAAGCGATCAAGGCTGGCGCGGTGGAAAAAATAGTTCCACTTGACATGGTGACCGATACGGTGTTATCCTTGTTATGATCTTGCGTTATGCGGATTGAATCAGCCTTAGGCAGGATGTGTCGGGCTGAAGCCGCTGACGGTGACGTGATTCCCGCCCGGGTGCGGGTTCCCGGTTATGCGGGGGTGGCACGGCGGCTGGCCGGGACCAAAGAGTGGACACAAATATCGCCAATGAACGCCGTTAGCTCGGCGTGACCGTGGGAGACGGGAAAATGAAGATCCTGGTTGTTGACGATTCATCGACAATGCGGCGCATCATCTCGAACATATTGAAGTCGAGCGGTTACGAGGACATTGTCGAGGCCGGCGACGGGATAGAAGGGCTTAACCAGCTCAAGGCCAATCCGGATATCGACATGGTCCTGACCGACTGGAACATGCCGAACATGAATGGCCTGGACTTCCTGGCCAAGATCCGCGAGACCACTCCCAGTTCCACGCTTCCGGTCATCATGGTTACCACCGAAGCGGAAAAAGCCAATGTCGTCGCCGCCATCAAGGCTGGCGCGAACAATTATATCGTCAAACCATTCACCCCGGAAATCGTCAAGACCAAGCTTGAGCCATTCCTCAAGCCGGCCTGACCCCAACGCCGACCTGGTTGACGCGGCGCTTCCCGCTCCTGTGCAGGTCTGCGCATCACTCCGTCAAGCTGCCGTGGCGGCGTCGCGACGGGGTGTCTGAATTACCGTGTTTGAGAACTGCGCGTTTGTGGATGGTTGCGCATCCATTGATGCCTGCTCCGGGAATATCGCGATGAAAGTTATAACCGTATCGGACTCCCCTTCCACCCCGAATCAAGTGCGCGGGGTTTTCAACCTGCGCAAGATTCCCGGGGTAGAGTTCGTCGCCGTCCACACCAAGGACGAGATGCTCGCCGCCATGGACGAGAAGTCGGTCATTCTGGTCGATTGGGAACGCGAACCTGCCGAATGCGCCGATTTCGTCTATGCCGCAAAAGCCAAGATGGCCAAGATACCCGTCCTTATCCTCTGCATCAAGCAGAAGGCAGGCACCACCTTTGCGGGCATCAAGGCCGGAGCCGCCGGCGTCATCAACAAGCCGTTCAATCCGGACGACGTCATCCGTTCCATCGCCAGCACCATTAAAAAGGGTCAAAAGACCCGTCCCACCGTCAATGTCGAATTCATTAATCCCTTTATCGACGCCACCCGCACCGTGTTTTCCTCCATGTGCGGCGTCGAGGTGGCGCGGAAAAAGATATTCGTCAAGGACGACTACAAGATGCTCGGCGACATTTCCGGCGTCATGGGTCTGTCCGGCACCGCGTCGGGGACGGTTGTCATCAGCATGTCGTCCGAATTGGCCCGTCAGGTCGTCGGCAATATGTTGGGCGAGCCGCCGGCGAGCGAATTGACCCAGGACGTCGTCGACGCGACGGGCGAAATCATCAACATGATTTCCGGCCAGGCGAAGGCGTCATTGGTCAAGACGAAGTACCATTTCACCATTTCCATCCCCAAGGTCGTCACCGGTCCCGGCCACGAGATTGAGCACGCTCCAGGCACCCCCAACATTGTGGTGGTGTTTGAAGGCGCGGGCCACGATTTCTCCCTCCAGGTCTGCCTTGCGGCCAACGACGAAGCCGAGGCCTAGTATGCAGCTATTTTTTCACATCGCCATTCCCGTCCTGGTTGTGGCTGCCGGCCTTTTTTCGATCGTTTGCTCGCTGAAGGGTTACCGCTTCTTCTGGGAACACCGCCGGGCGCAGTTCATGGTCCGCATGATCGGCTACACCGGCACCAAGATATTCTACATCACCCTCGGT
>JAJPXZ010000176.1 GCA_021205245.1 Planctomycetaceae bacterium | reverse complement strand
CCCGAGGACGTCGTCGGCATCACCCTTGGCGACGGACCCGACTCGGTCCGGCTGAATCGTGGTGAATCGGGGTGGACGGTCAAGAATCTGAAAAACGCACCCGCCGACGAGAAGCCAATCAACAACCTCCTCCACAGCGTCCTTGTGGCCTATGTCGAACCGATAGCGGAAGTGGACGAAGCAGTCACCGGGCTGGACGAAAGCGTGTTGCACCTGTTGTTCCACCTGCGTGACGGCACCGACTACGCGCCTGTCATCGGCCTGCGCCCACAGGGCGAGTACAACCGCACCTACGCGCGTCTGCCCGGTCTCGGCGATGTGCTGTTGTCGGCGGATGTCCGTGGCAATCTGGGCGTGTGGAAGAACTCCGCCACCGCCGCCCCCAACGCCATGGACTGGATGGACCCGGTAATTCTTCGTTTCAATCCGGAAGACGTGAGCGCCATCACCGCCGTCTACCCGGATCACACGATTCAGTTCATCCGCTTGGAAGATTATACCTGGCAGGCCGAAGGCTATGTCCCGGGCGGCAACTGGAGCCGCAATGGCCTCACCGCCTGGATTCAGGATTTGGCCAAGTTTACCGTGGCGGGTCTGGTGCCGCAGGCCGAAGCGCCAAGCGGCGACATCGCCCCCAGCCACACCCTGACGCTGCGCTTGCCCGGCGGCGAAAAGCGCATCCGCGTCTACGCCAACCACACCGGCGGCGAGGGAATGCTGGTGGAGACGGACGACTTCCCCGGCCGGGCCTATCATTTGCCGGAATGGCGGTTCCGCAAGTACTTCCGCTCTCTGCCGTCATTGTTCCCCGAAGCGTCGCCCGGATTTGATGTCGCGGACGTCCGCTTTATCGATATCCGCCGTGGCGGCGAGACGGTGAAGATCAGCCGCCGCGACGGCAGTTGGCGCGCTGTCGCCCAGCCGTATCCGCTGTTGGCGGATCGGGTCGACCGCCTGGTCCGGTTGCTGGCTGGCTGGCATCCCGAGGATTACGCGACGCCGGACAACAAAAAGATTCGGCCAACCTATGGCGGCCCGATGGTCGAGGTCATTCTCGCCAACGGCGATGTGCACCAGTACCGCCTGGCCGGACGCCATCCGGTTTTCCCATGGCGCTATGTGACTATTGACGGCACGGCGGTGTTTTCGGTCACCAATCCGGAAGCGGCGGTGATGTTCCCCGACTTCGCCGACATTCTGGATCTGGGCAAGGTTTTCCGCCCGATTCGCATCGAGGACGTGGCCGAAATCGTCCTTGCGGGCGAGGATGTGAACAAACCACTAATGACCCTGCACCGCCAGGACGGCGACAGCTGGCTGGCGGAGCGTGACGGCAACGAGTTGCTGCTGGATGACACCAAGGGGTGGCGTCTGGCTGTGGATATCCTCAACTGGCCTGTCGCCGGCTTCTACGATGCGTCGGGTCGTGGCTCGCGCGAGCCGGCCAATTATCTGCGCGTCACGTCGTCGGATGGCCATACCATCGTCATCACCCTTTTGCCGCCGGATGAGCGCAATATTCCCTATCTCACCGAAGGCGGCAGGGCCTATCTTCTCGACCGGGGCGATTTCTTCAATTGGCTGGGCGAAGCGCGTCTTGTCATGGATGCGGTGGAAAGCGATGCCCGCGATAAAGCGGCGGCTGAGGAACGCCGCCTTGCCGAAGAAGCGCGCTTGGCTGAAGAGGCCGAGAAAGCTGAACAAGCCGCTGAAGCGGCCAACCAGCCCGACCTCGGGGCTGCTGACGGCGAGCCCGAAACAGACGCTGTCGCCGACGAAGAGGATTTTGACATCAACGATCTCGGTCCCCAGTTCCCGGACGAACCCGATACCGTCGACGTTCCAGTCGAGGTAGTGCAGCCGGAAGGTGTAGAGCCAGCCGAAAATCAGGAGGATGCAGACAGTCAGCCTGCTGAGGCTGAGGTGCCGGTTGACAATCCGGCCGAAGCCGGGCCGACGCCGGAGACCTCGGCATCCAACCTCCTTGTTGTACAGGAAAAGCTGGCCGACCAGGAGGTGACCGCGCCGGAACCCGATGGTGTGCCAGCCATTCCAGCCGATTCCCTGGATATTGTCGAGGAGACGATAAGGGCAATTGAAGCGGATCGGGAAGAGGAGATGTATGCCGAGGCCGAACTGCCCGATGCGGCGGACGAACCCGCCCCGGAGGCAGAGGAGACAGTCCCGCCAGAGGCGGGCGCCGACACGGTGCCGGATTCCACCGACGGCGAGGCGGTGGACAATTGACTTGTCGGGTTTGCAAGTCGGTGTTGCATCGTGGCTTGGATTTGGGTAAGATAGTTCCGAAATTATATATAGACGGGTGGCAGTGCTCTGGGGGCCGCCATGCTGCAAAGAGGACGGGGGGCTGATGGCCGACTTCAACCAGGACGAAATTGATAAACTGCTTGCGGGCGACCTGGGCGGCGACGACGATGCCGCCGCGACCCCGCCGCCTCAGCCAATGGCCGAGCTCACCGGTGCGGCCAGCCAGGACGATATTGACGCCCTTTTTGCCGCTGCCGGCGTAGAGGATGCCGCCGAACCAGCTCCGGCAGAACCCGAGCCCGCACCCGCGCCTGAAGAAACAACGGGCGGGAGCGATCTCGAAGGTGTCGCCAATCAGGACGATATCGACGCACTCTTTGCCGCCGTCGGTGCCTCGGACGAGCCTGCTCCCGAAGCTGAAACGATCGAAAACGGCGTAGCCAGTCAGGACGACATCGATGCGCTTTTTGGTGCCGCCGAGGCAGCCGCGCCCCAACCGGAGGCCGTGCCGGAAGAACCCGAACCCGAACCGGACCCCGATTCCGAGATGGTCGAACCGGACCCGGTCGAAGAAGCTCTCGATGCCGCCGAAGCCGCTCAGGCTGCGAGCGCCGCGCAGGACGATACCCTCCCCGAAGCCGATGATCTCGATGAGCTTCTTTCCTCAATCGAGCAAGAAGCCGCTGCAGCGCCCATGGCCAATGCAGACGATGCCGAACCAGCAGACGCAGGCATGGACCCGGACGAGGCTGAATCGGAACAGCCGGATGTCTCCGAAACAAGCGTGGCCGATGATATCGACATGGAGGAGCTGCTCCGCCAGGTAGCTGAAGCCGCACCGCCTCCACCTCCCCCTAAGCCGAAGCCCGACACTAAAATTCTGCCGGAGGCGACGGTGGTCTTGAGTCCCCACGCATCCCTGGAATTGGCGCAGGCCCAGGCAGCCGCCGTCCCGCCGCCGCCCGAGCCGCCGTCCGTCATCGCGTCGGTGCCGCCGCCCCACAGCCACGCCATTCCCCAGCCGTCGGCAGCCGATATCGCCAATGCGGCCGGCGCGCGGCGGGAGTTCTCGGTCCTCTATGGCGCGGGCGAAGTGGAGAGCGTCGCCAACCAGATCAGCGCCCTCCTGAACGCCATGTCGGAGAAGGCCCACGGCTACATGCAGGCGTGGATTGCCGCCGACTCGGAAGCGAAGGAACTGCGGTCCCGCGCCTTGGCGGAGGAACGCCGCCGTTCCGGTTTGCAGGCCGAAAAGGAAGCCCTGACGGCGCAGGTCGACGATCTGCGTATGCGCCTTGGCGAAGTCGAGGGCGGCAAGGTCGCGAGCGAGGAGTCGCTTCGTACCCTCGAGACCACCTACCAGGCCAAGATTCGTGAACTCGAAAGCCGGGTCAAGCTGCTCGGCGCCGAGTCGGAAGCGCTGAAGGACGAACTGACCCGCGCCCGCAACCAGGCGACCGGCGTCGATATCGAGAGTCGCCGCGTCCGCTTCGAAGTCGACCGCCTCAAGAACGAGGTCGAGTCGGAACGGATGGAACGCCTCCGCATCCAGCGCGCTCTCGAAAATCGCGAAAAAGAAATTCAGGCCATGCAGTCCCAGGCCCAGGGACAAGCGTCGTCGTTGTTTATCGACGAACTGCACCGGCTGGTGCGCCGGCTGGAGTCGGAACTTGAGGCACGGACAAGCGGCGCGCACGAGGCGCTCAAGCAGGTCGATCGCCTCGAAGTCGGCGAGGACCAGGTGCCGGTCCTGGCCAACCTCCGTGCATCCCTCATGTCCGCCCTCGGCCAGGAAGACTCCGACGACGCCCTCAAGTCGCTTGGCCGCGACGCATCCGGCGTCAAGGGGCCGAACGCGGTCGCGCCGCAGAAGGCGGAGATTGTGTCGTTCGAGACCGCCTTGTCCACCTACAACCTGGTGCAGGCGGTTGATGTCGCCAGCGCCCTGCTTCGCGAAGCCAGCGCCACCGCCGGCAGCCTGATGCGGAAAATTTACCAGAACCAGGCTCTGCGCCGTCCCGAAGTCGCCGACCACCTGGTCGATCTCGCGCGCCTTCTCGAAGGGTTGCGGACGATTCAGGAATCCACCGACCGCTCACGCGGGATGGAGTCGGGCGAGTCGGAAGTGTTCTACGTCCATATGTTCGATTTCCTCCACAATCTGGTGCGGCTAAAGCTCATCAATCGATTGAGCGGCGATATCTGGCGCTTGTTCCTGGATCTTCGGGGCAGGTTCTCGTTCGTCACCTCCGATAAGCAATGGGCCGAGTACCGTGACAAAACGCTCAACACGAACAAGTAATTTCGTCATGGGGTGAAGAGAAAAATTGAGAGCACCCGCCCGATCCGGGAAGGTGCTTTTTTCATGGTCAAGGGGAGTCACCATGTTGCCGATTCGTCAATTTTCGCCTGCCGAACCGCAGTTCCTTACTATTGTCGGCCGTGCCGCCGACATCGACGGGGAAATCGGTTCAGCCGTCGCCGCCATTATCGCCGATATTAAAAAGCGCGGATCCGACGCGCTGGTTGAGTACGCGAACCGCTTCGACGCGCCGCTCGCCAATGCCGACGCGCTCCGCATTCCGACAGAAGCCATCGCGGCTGCCGAAAGCAAGGTCGAGCCGGAGTTCCTTGAAGCCATCCGCCTGGCCACCGACAATGTCCGCCGCTTCCACCAGCCGCAGGTGCGTCAGAGCTACGAGGTGAACGGACCGGGCGGCGTCACCCTGGCAAAGCGTGTCCTTCCCATCTTCCGAGTGGGCGTTTATTGTCCAGCCGGCACCGCGCCCTTGTTTTCGTCACTTATTATGAACGTCGTCCCGGCGCAATTGGCAGGCGTGCGCCAGATCGCCGTTGCCATTCCGCCTCGGAAGGACGGCAGCATCGACCCGTATATGTTGTCCACCGCCGGACACCTGGGAGTGGATGAAATCTATCGGCTTGGCGGCGCGCAGGCGATAGCCGCTTTTGCCTTCGGTGCGCCTCCGGTCCGCCGCGTCGACAAGATCGTCGGTCCCGGCAATGCCTATGTCGCCACCGCCAAGCGCCAGGTCTACGGCATGGTGGGGCTGGACTCGGTCGCCGGTCCTTCGGAAATTGTTATTATCGCCGACGCCACGGCCAATCCCCGCTATATCGCCGCCGACCTGTTGTCGCAGGTCGAGCACGGTTCAGGCTATGAGTCCGGAGTTGTTCTGACCGACAGCGCCGAGCTCGCCCGCGCGGTTGCGGAAGAGACGGAACGGATGACGGAGACGCTCTCCCGCGCCGACGCGGTCCGCCGCGCCCTTACCCGGTATGGCGGCATCTTTGTCTGTCCCGACCTGCTGACGGCTGTGGACGCCTCGAATGTCATCGCGCCGGAGCACCTTGAAATTCAAACAGCCGAGCCGCGCCGCCTTCTCGCCCACGTCGTCAACGCGGGAGCGGTGTTCCTTGGCCCCTGGTCCTCCGAGCCGGTGGGCGATTATTTCGCCGGCACCAACCACGTCCTGCCGACCACCGGCGCGGCGCGGTTTTCGTCCAGCCTCGGCGTGGCGGATTTTCAGAAGGATATGTCGGTCATCGACTATTCATCCGACAGCCTGCGCGATAATGGCGAACGCATCATCCTCATGGCCGAGAAGGAAGGCCTCACCGCCCACGCCAATGCGATACGGGTGCGGATGAATGATCTGGGGTAGCGCCTCACCTCCAACGCGTCTACCACCCCTCTACGTAACCCCGGCGTGCGGACCTCCACCAGCGAGGGAAGCGGGCGGTTCGGCCGGGGTCCATGCCAAAGGCAGTGAAGGCACCGAACTCAAGCAGGTGATAACCGTAGCGGTTGGTCGGGGCGTGGACCCCGGCCGAACCGACCGTTTTTCCCGCTGATGCACGCACAAGACGCCGGGGTGACGATGGGGGAGGGATACTTGTCAATAATGAAAAAGGGACGCCATCGCGGCGTCCCCTTCTTTTTGCCATATTCCTGCAATCGCTGATTTCGTTACCAAGCCGACCGCGTCGCCGCCGCCTTGAACGTCCGGCGGTTGTCTTCGCTCGGGGGCGGTTCGGAATCGCCGAAGATGGCGCGCATCCAGTGGCCGTCGGTGGGGTTGGGGAACACGACATACTTGATGCCGTAGAGGGCGCGGTCCTCTTCCATCAGGGCGAGGCGTTCGTCCACGTCCTTGACGTAGTATTTGCGGGCAAAGTCGTTCAGGTTGTCGCCAAGCATCACCACCACCTGGTAGTTTTCGGCGATGGCCTGTTGCGGCGTTTCCTTGTTCGAGGTGTCACGCTGCACAATCAGGTGCTTCTCGTCGACAAAGGGGAAGCCGTGGGTCTGGAGATTGCGGGTGGCGAGAGCGTAGGTGTTTTCGCCCTGGTCGCGGTTGGTCACGTAGAAGACCTCTACCCCGTTGTCAGCCGCGTATTTGAAAAAGTCGAGCGCGCCCGGCATGGCTTCGAAACGGTCGGCTTCGACCCATTTGTCCCAGATGTCGTCGTCGAAGAAATCTTTCCCGGTCCCCACCAAGTGGCCCCAGAAGTTGACCGCGCTCAGGATGGTGTCGTCGACGTCGGTGATGACGGCCAGCGGCTTGTCGCCCGGCTTGCGGTCGCGGAGGGCGTTGTCGAGGTGGAGGCGGGCGATGTTGAAGCCCTGGTAATAGAGGGCGCGGTATTCGGCCGCAGTCTGCTTCCAGGCGACGGAAGCGATGAGGAGGTTGCCTTCATCGTCGGGGGAACGTTCGGTTTTCTCGGCGGCTGGTGCGACAGCGGCGGCTAAGAACACGGCCGCGGCCGCAAGCGCGAGGGCAAAGCGGTTGGTCTGCATGGAATCTCCTTTTCCAGTGTGGTGCTCTCCGCCGCGCAAGACACTCCGCCCCGCCGCGATGGAGCAACCGGCATACTGTCGCCTATTTTCGCAATTTCGGCAAGTGGAGTCAGGAGGGAAATAATCGGGCCGAATTATGGGCCAGGATGGCGGCGAGTTGTTCGACGTCTATTCCGCGCACGGCCGCCAGCCAGTTGAGAGCGTGCGCGAGTTCGTCGGTATCGTCCTTGCCCGGGACGAGAAAGGAATCGGACTCGAGCAGAAGCCGGTCTTCGGGGAACAAGGCAGCGCGTTCCCGCCCTTTGCGGGAATCCTGCCGCGCGGCGAGCTGGCCGACGGTGAAGTACGCGCCACGCTCCGCCAGCGAAGCCACGAACTGATACGGCCCGGCGAAGGAATGCAGGATGAACGGCCGCGCGCCATCGTCCAAGTAATTATCGTCCAGGGCAGAGACCAGCGGTTCCCATGCCTTGACGCAATGCAGATTGACCGGCCGGTCCAGCTCCTTCGCGAGTCGTAATTGCGCGCGGAAGACGGTTTCCTGATCTTCCATGGACGAGCGATCCAGTTTAAGCCCATCGAGCCCGATTTCCCCGACCCAGGCGGACGGGTGTCGCTGGAGCGCCGCTCCCACCGCCTCCAGCCACCCATCGGCATGTATCGCGGCGGCGCTATACCACGGATGCACGCCAAAGGCTATCCGGGTACCAGGCCAATCGGATGCCGCTGCTACGACGCGCGGAAATTCATCCGGCTCGACCGAACACAAAAGCCGGCCGCACACGGCGACCGGCTCGGAAGTCTCTGGTTGTGATGTGGTGTCTTTCCCGTTTTCGGGAACGAGGTGACAGTGGGCGTCGAAGAGGGGGCGCATGGCTAGTCCTTGGTGGCTTGCAGCCGTTTGCTGGTTCTCCCCTCAAGTTCGCGTCTCGTCTCGATGAGTGAATACACCACCGGCACCACCAGCAGGGTGATGAGGGTGGATGTGGTCAGTCCGCCCACCACCGCCCGCGCCATCGGCGCTTGCGCTTCGCCGCCGTCGCCCCAGCCCAGGGCCAACGGCACCAGGCCAAGGATTGTGGTGAGGGCGGTCATAAGGATGGGCCGCAGACGGCGGCGGCCGGCTTCTTCGAGAGCGGTGCGGACGTTGAAGCCGTCGCGGCGGCGCAGCAGATTGGCGTAGTCGACCAGGATGATGGCGTTATTGACAACGATGCCGCCCAACATGATGCAGCCGATCATCGACTGGAGGTTGATGGTGGTGTTGGTCATGAAGAGGATGGTGAGGACGCCGATGGCGGCCAGCGGCACCGAGAACATGACGACGAACGGGTCGCGCAAACTTTCGAACTGGCAGGCCATGACCATGTAGACGAGGACCAGTGCGAGGACAACGCCGAAGACGAGATCCTGCATCATGTCTGTCTGGTCCTGGTACTCGGTGCCGTATTCGAGGGTAAAGCCGCTCGGCATGGGGATGACCCGCAAGGCTTCGCGGAGTTCGTCCATGACCGACCCGAGCGCGCGTTCGCCCGACAATGCGGCGCGGACCGAGGTAACCCGCTGCTGATTTTTCCGTTCGATAACGGTGGGGCCTTTTTCGTCGACGATGGTGACGACGTTCCGTAAGGAAATCTGCCTGCCGTCGGCGTTGGTGATGGACAGGCTGAGGAGTTCATCCAAGGTCATTTTTTCAGAATTCACCAATCGGACTTCGATGGGGTATTCCTTGCCGTCGACGCGGTACTCGGCGGCGGTTTTGCCCGCCATGCATATTTCCAGGAAGGTGGCGATGTCCTCGACCCACAGGCCGAGGTCGGCGGCTTTCCGTCTGTCGATGCGGAGTTGCGCTTCGGGAACACGGCCCTCGCGGGTGATGCGGGCGTCGACGACTCCCGGTACGACCCGCATGATATTCAACACCTGATGGGCGATTTCCTGCGCCAGGTTCATGTCGTAGCCGCGTACATCCACCTCCACCGGCTCTGACGATCCGCCCATGCCGCCACGGCCGAACGAGCGGCCTTCGGCGACGCGGATCTCCATGCCTGGCACATCGGCGAACATTCGCCGGAGCTGCTGCGCGATTTGTTCGGTGGATCGCTGCCCGAGGCGCTGGCGCTCGATACGGGTGCCGAAGCGGACGTTAATGCTGGACTGGTTGGTGGCGACGCCGCGCCAGGACGACCCGCCGACGTTCGAGATGATGGCCCGCACCTCGGGGACGTTTTGCATAATCATCATTTCGAGTTCGCGCGTCCGCTCCGACATGATGCCAAGGCGAATGCCGACCTCCATCTCGGCGTTGATCTGCAGATTGCCCTCGTCCGTTTTCGGCATCTGTTCGACATCGATTTTGCCCATCAAGCCGATAGACCCGATCAGCAGCAAGAGGGTGACGCCCAGGGTCGTCCAGCGGTGGTCGAGGCACCAGTGGATACCGGCCTTGTACTCGTTCTCCATGGCGCGGAAGCCGGCTTCGCTCGCGTCGAACGCGTATTTGACAAAGCCCTTCCGGGGGTCGGTCCGCTGCATCCGAATCATGCGGGTGGCAAGCATTGGCACGAGCAGCACGGCGGCGACAAGGGAACAGATGAGTGAGAACGCCACCACCAGCGCGAACTCGCGGAACAGTAATCCCGCCATCCCCTCGATAAAGGTGAGCGGCAAAAAGACGACCAGGGTGGTGATGGTCGACGCGACGATGGCGGCAAAGACTTCGTTCGTGCCTTTTTCCGCCGCTTCGGCAGCTTCGAGGTTTTCCTCCTCATAGATGCGGTATATGTTTTCCAACACCACAATGGAGTTGTCCACAAGCATGCCGACACCGAGGGCGAGACCGCCCAGAGTCATGAGGTTGAGGGTCAGGCCGTCCATGTAGAGAACGGCGAAGGTGGCGATGATGGAGACGGGAATCGAAATGGCGATGACGAGGGTGGAAAGGATATTCCGGAGGAACAAAAGCACGAGGATAACGGCCAGGCCACCGCCGAGGAGGGCGGAGGAGGAGACATTGGCGATGGAGTTGTTGATGTAGTCGGCCGAGTTGACGATTATTTTGATGTTAAGGTTATGGTATTCGTCCTGGAGGCGTTCGACCTCTTCCACCACCCGCGAGGCCACCTGCACCGTGTTTGCACCCGATTGACGCATTACCGCGATGCGGACCGAATCCTGCCCGTCCATGCGGGCGACGCGGCGGATGCGGTTCATCCCGTCCGTTACCGTGGCGATGTCGCGGATACGCACCGGCACGCCGTCCCGGACGACGATGACGGTATCGCGGATTTCGTCGACGGAAGCGAACTCGCCGGGAGCGCGGATGGTGATTTCCAGGTTGCCCTGGTCGATATACCCGGCGGGGCGGTTGATGTTGGCGCGCTTCAGGACGATCATGACCCGGTCGAGCGAGACGCCCATGGCGCGGAGGCGGTAGGGGTCGATGTCGACTGACACCTCGCGTTCGCGGCCGCCGAAAATGGTCATGGAGGCGACGCCGTTAATCGACTCGATGCGGAATTTGATCTGATCCTCGATGAGGCGGCGCATCTCCACCGGGTCCATTTCGCTCGATATGCCCATGAAGACGATTGGCATGGAGGCGAAGTCGAACTTGAACAGGGTAGGGCGGTCGCAGTCGTCGGGGAGGCGGTTGATGACCCGGTCGATACGGTCGCGGACGTCCGAGACGGCGACGTCGATGTCGGTGCCCCAGGTGAATTTGACCGTAACGTTGGAGTTGCCTTCGGACGAGTTGGAGGTCACTTCTTCCGCGCCCGGCACGGCAGCCATCGCTTCTTCGATAGGGCGGGTGACGAGCTCCTCCACCACCTCGGGGCTGGCGTTTTCGTATTCGGTCCGGATGCTGACGACAGGATTGGTGATGTCGGGCATCAGGTCGATGGGGAGGCGGAGCAGGGAAATCACGCCGATAATGACGACAATGAGCGTCACCATCGTCGTAAAGATGGGTCGTTGGATGGCGAATTTGGCTATGTTCATGCGCCGCCCACCGCCTTGTCGACGCCGAGGCTCGCGCCGGGCTGGGAGGGCTGCTTGTCCGGCGCGACGCGGCCCGGCTGGGCCATGGCGTTGGCGTCGGCAACGCGGATGGATATGCCGTCCTTGAGGAGGTGCTGACCAAGGGTGACGACCTCGCGGCCGACCAGGTTCGTGCCGTCGACCAGCTCAACCAGCGAACCGTCGCGGATGCCCTCGGTGATGGGCTCGAAGCTGACGCTGGTGCGGGTCTCGTCCACCAAGTAGACGCCGCGCCGGCCGTCGTCCCGGCGCACAACCGCTTCGAGGGGGGCGGCGGTCGCGCCGTCGCTGCGATGGAATTCGATGTTGGCGCGAACGAACATGCCTGGCTTGAGGGCGCGGTCGGCGTTGGTTACTGCGACCTCGACTTCGGCCTCGCGGGTATAGGTGCCGAGTTCCTGCGGAATACGGGCGACGACACCGGCGAACTGTCGGCCGGGGAAGGCGTCTGTGGTCACAACGACGCTGTCGCCCAGGGCGATTTTCGGGTATTCCTTTTCACTGACTGAAATCACCGCTCGCACCGTGTCGATGTCGAGGACGGAGATGATTGGCGTGTTTGCCGCCACCATCGCGCCCGCGTCCATATAGCGCTGGCCGATGACGCGCTGGTCGCCGCCGACGTCCCACTCGGCGCGGATGCGGGTATAGCCGAGGATGACTTCGCGCGTGCGCAGTTCCGATTCGGTCAGCCGCTGGTTGGCAATGGCGGTCTCGTAGGTGGCTTCACGGGCTTTGAGAACGGCATCGGCCTGGTCGAATTCCTGGGTCGACATTACCCGTTCGCGGTGGAGGTTTTCGGAACGCTCGAAATCGCGGCGGGCGATCTCGAGTTGCGCCTTGGCGTCGTTAACGTTCGCCTTGGCGACAGCCAGTTTGGCCTGGGCTTGTTCGACAGCGAGGACGTGTTCGTCATCGTCGAGAACGGCCAGGGTCTCGCCCCGGTTGACAATGTCACCGACGTTGAAGTTAATTTGCCGGATAATGCCGGAAATTTTCGGCGCGGCGTCATAGCGTTCGTCCGCCTTGACGGATCCGGTAAAGACGACGCGGTCGCCGAGGTCGGCTCGCCGGATGAGTGTTGTCTCCACCGCCACAACGCCGGTGCCGCGTCCGCGGCGCGCCTTTTCCTGCGCTTGGGTGGTGAGATATTTATAGCCGACCGCGCCCACGATGGCTAGCAACACTATCAGGACGATGATTTTCCGCATTCGAATCCCCAAATCCCATATGGATATATAAATGTAAAAGGTGCGGAGCTTGACTTGCATCGCTCCGGAATTTACCATAACGAACCGGACCGGGAAACGGCCGGAGAGATTGACGCACGATACAGGGGGCCACTCTATATTGTCGGCAAAATCCGGACCATCCCCGATAGTTTAGTATAGAGTGGGACACACTTATGTCACAAAAAATTGAAAAAACGCCCCGCCACGAGCCCGATATCTCGCGGATTCGATTTCTCATTCTGGATGTCGACGGCGTAATGACCGATGGTTGCGTGACTTACACATCCTCGGGCGAAGAGCTTAAATCGTTTAACATAAAAGACGGCGCTGGCATAAAATACTGGCTTCGCTCCGGCCACGGCGCCGGAATCATCACCGGACGTACGAGCGAAATTGTCAAGCGCCGCGCGTCGGAGCTGGGCATCGAGTTCGTCGAGATGGATGCCAAGGCCAAACTGCCTGCCTTTGAGCGGATGATCGAAGCCGCTGGCGTCACGATGGACGAGGTGGCGATGATCGGGGATGATCTCCTCGACCTTCCCATTATCCGCCGCGTGGGCTTGGGGATAGCGGTAGCGGACGCGGTGGCGGAGCTCCGGGAGGCGGCTCACTGGACCACCACCCTCCCGGGTGGTCACGGCGCGATTCGCGAAGCGATCGAGCGCATTCTTAAGGCCCAGCGCCGCTGGGACGCCATTATGGAGCGTTATTTGATTTAGGAAGCCAAGACACATGTCCTCTACCCTCCGCCCCACTCGTCCGTCCGAGTTTCGTGAGACAGAAACCCTGACGAGGAAAGCGTTTACCGGGCTTGTGCTTCCCGCCGGACCACGCATCCCTGAACCAGGCGACCCGCCGTGCGACGAGCATTTGCTCCTGCATCGGTTGCGGGAGAGCGACCTGTATATTCCCGAACTCGATTGGGTTGCGCTGGATGGCGACACTATTATCGGCCACATCGTATACAGCCACTCGAAAGTGATCGACGACGACGGCACGGAATACGCGGTCATCACCTTCGGACCGGTCAGCGTGCTGCCCTCGAAGCAACGCCAGGGGGTGGGAAAAGCCTTGATCAAGGCGACTATGGACCACGCTAGGTCCATGGGATTCAAGGGGATAGTCATTTACGGGCATCCGGCTTATTATCCGCGTTTTGGCTTCGTCAACGCGGAGCACTACGGGATTACCACCGCCGAAGGCGAAAACTTCGACGCCTTCATGGCCTGCGAACTTTTCCCCGGCGAACTGGACGGCGTGGCTGGCAAATTTGTCGTGGACGAAATTTTCCAGATCCCGATGGATGATTTGCGGGAATTCGACAAGCAGTTTGTGTAGAATAGCAGGGTGTGCATGATGCCATGCGCACGCGTCTGACGCAACCGAGGAAATCATCGCCTTATGCGAACCCATAGTCAAACGGCGGCCGGTTTGGTGCTGGCCGTACTGATGCTGTTGTCCGCCCCAATCGCGTGGGGCGAAGAGCAGGCACAGCCCTACGAAAAAATCCGCTACCCAACCTTTGCCAACGGACGCCTGCAGTCGCTTCTCGAAGCGGATCAGGCCGAGGCATACGACCTCACCGCCGGCACGCCCCGCATAAACCTGAAGAATGTCGTCATCACCCTCTACGATCACACAGAGGCGGTCGTCGCCCGCACCCCGGACGACCAGCCCCTGCCGGTCAAGATGACCATCACCTCCGATCGGGGCTATTTCACCCGCCGCCCGCCCGAACCGGGCGCGGAGCCGGAAGACATCGCCAACCTCGAAGGCAACGTCGTCCTCCGCCAGTTGCGCGTGCACCCCGAGCCGCCACGGGAGCGGCTCCGCCAGCCCAATCTTGATCCGACCATCGAAACGGAAATCCGCTGCGAACACGCCCAGTGGAACAATTCGCTCCGCAAGCTGAACGGCGATGGCGATGTCGAGTTCATTCAGGAAGACAGCCGCATCCTCGGCACCGGTTTTCTCTACCTCGCCGACGACGAAGCGCTTGATGCGGGTTCGTCCACGTCCAACATCAAGGACTGGGGCGGCATCATATTCATTGAGCACAACGCCCGCATGATTATCGAGCGGGCCGACTTCACCGATTATACCACCAACCCCGGTGCGTCAGGCCATACCGAAATCACCTGCCGCGATACTGCCTCGTACAAGCTGCGCGAGCGTGAAATTCAGTTCGAGCGGGACGTCAAGATCACCCGTCCCGGCCTGGTCATCGAGTCGGACATCCTCAAGGTGTTCCTGCGCCGCGAAGACGATCCCATTCCCGAAGGCACGGCCGGCAATCTCAATCCCGGCCAGGTCAAGAACATCGTCGCCACCATCGGCAACCGTCCCGGCTCGGTCGTCGTCACCGGCTACCGCTTTGACGAGATCAGGGGCATCGAGGTTCCCCAGTACACCGCCCGTGGCGGCCGCGCCGACTTCGATTACGACACCAACAGAATTACCCTGACTGACACCCGCGAACAGCGCTGGCCCGAGGTCGAATTCGGCCCCGACCGCGACCGCATTTCCGACGGAAATCTGATCTTCGTCTTCACCCAGGTCAAGACGCCCGACTCCGCCGCCCGTTCCGGCAGCGGCGGCGAAACCGTTCTCGACAGCCTCGCCACCTCCGGCGGCAGGGGCGAAGTGATTCTCCGTTCGCGCCGAGGCGACGATAACGGACCCATCGTCCCCACCATCGTCAATTACCGGGGCGAAATGAGTTATAACCGCGTCGACGGCCGTATCCGCTTCCAGCAGAACGTCACCCTGCGCCGTGACGACCTCTATATCAGTTCGCAAATCCTCGACCTGCGCCTGTCGTCCGACGGCACCTCGGTCGAGCCAAACCAGGTCAACCGCATCCTTGCCGAAGAAGATGTCGAACTCCGTTCCGGCGTCTACCAGGCCAGGGCGCAGCGGGCCGAGTACGATATCTATTCCGGTCCCATAGGGCCGGTCGGCACCGGCCTGGACACCCTGCGCCTGTTCGGTCCGCCCCAGGCCACGCCGCCGCACCCGTGGATACGTGATCAAGAGGGGAACCAGATCAGCGCGCCGGAAATCCACATGCAGCGCCTTACCACCGACGCCGGCTTCCGCGACCAGCACCTGATGGTTGCCCGGGGCGGCACGTCGGTATGCGACTTCGTCACCGGCGGCACCAACGCCGAAGGCCAGACCAGGCCCAAGGTGGTGTCAATCAAGTGCGAGCGCGGCATGGAGTACAATCAGTCCAGCAAGAAGGCGCGGTTCGAAGGTCAGGTTATTGTGACCTCCGACTCGCCCGAAGACAGTTACGTCCTGACCAGCGATCGCCTCCTTCTCGATTTCGAGGAATCACCGGATCAGAATAATCAGAACGAATACATCACCTGGATTCGCCGCATCACCGCCGAAGGGAACGCGCGCCTGCTCCAGGATGCGCGTATCTGCGAAGCCATCAATATCATCCGGGACTTCCCGTCGCAGGATCCAAAGGAAGGCGATATCTACCTCCAGGGCGCGGTCGGCCAGGGAGCGCAGCCGCCGCAGATGGCGGTCCTGCGCGAGCAAAACGGCGAACAATTGGGCGCGATGTTTGCAGCCCCCTTGATCAAATCCTCCGCCACCGGCGACATCGTCCAGGCCAACGGCCCTGGCCAGTTGTCGATGCCGGACGAAGCCACCGATGCTCTCACCGGCAGGCAGGGCAGGTCGGAGATCCATTTTGACGGTGCTGCCAGCTATGAAGCAATGCAGGGCGGCGCGACCTCCATTGCCCGGTTCTGGGGCGGCGTCGTCCTGCGCCAGCCAGCCCGCAACATGGTGGTCACTTCGGACGAGATGGATGCCCGCTTCTACCAGGAGGACAACGCGAGCGGCGCTCTGGCCAACACGACCGGCGCAATCGAACTTGAACGCATCGGCACGCTGCGTTTGGTGGAAGGCCGCTTCAACGTCAGGCTCGAGCACCTGACCAACAAGGGCGGCCGCCGCACCGCCGTCGGTGATGTCGGCGTGGTGGAGTTTACCCCGAACGGCAATATCCTGCGCCTGACCGCCGACCGGTCGGTGGATGCGCGCCGCTTCGTCATGACCCGCGACTTCGACGGCCTGACATTGCGATCGCCGGAGATCGAAGTCCGCGAGGCCCAGGGCATTACCCGGGCCGCCGGTCCCGGCGATCTGCAGATTCCGGGAGACAGTTCCACCGCCGGTATGTCGGGTACGCCCACCCGCATCCTGTATGGCGAAAACGGTTCGCTTGTTTACAACGAACTGGCTCTCAGCATCAACGTCTCCGACAATGTCCGCATCGTCCAGCCGGGTCCGAACGAGAACTGGAGTTACCCCAGCCTGGACGGCATCTGCGAGCGGATGGAAATCACCCTCTACGAACCGCCGGCCGTGGCGATGACGGGCGATGACGCCTTGTCGCGGGTTCGCAAAATGGACGCCATCGGCTCGGTGTTGCTGCGGGTGTACGCGCCGCCTCCGCCGGACAATCCGGGTCTCGACTGGCTGAGCCGCCCCGGCACCACCTTCTTTACCCGTGGCGATCAGGCGGAGTACAACGTGCCTGACGGGTTGATCTCGATTTTCTGTCACGGACCCAGCCGCCAGCCGCAATTGCTCCTGAACATGGTCGAGGGACCGGGCAGCAGGCCGAGGCGGCAACGCCTCCGCGCCGACCGCTTTGTCCTGCAGACAAACGCCCAGCCCAGGCGCTGGAATTTCGAAGGCCAGCTAGAATCCAACGCCATCAACGAGGGCGAGCCGTTCGACTTTGTCGATTAGGTTTTTTTGGATTTTCCTTAGCGGGTGTTCGGCCGGAATCCACGGGCATGTGCGTTCGCTACGGTAAACTCGCAAACTGACTCACGAAATTTAATATGCATGATTTTAACCTTGAGGGGATTTAGTGACGAAACAACCAGCTCGTAAGAAGTCCAGGTTAGGCCTGGTGGTGGCGATTTGCGCGGTGTTGTTGGTGTTGGTGTTTGCGGCAGCGTATGCGTATCCATACTATACTTATATGCGCGACGTCGCCCGCATTCAGGTGCAAAACGTGGACTTGAACGGGGTCGAGGACGGTGAGTATTTCGGCGCGTGCGATATCGGCATACTGGCGGCGAGGGTGAGAGTGGTGGTGCGGGATCATCGTATCGTGGACCTGGAACTGCTCGAACATCGGCACGAGCGCGGCACGGCGGCAGAGGTCATCCCCGACCGTATCTTCCTCGAAGGGCGCATCGACGTCGATGCCGTCACCGGCGCGACCAATTCGAGCAAGGTCATCCAGGAAGCCATGTACAACGCCTTCACCGGTCGGCATACCTATCGGTAGAAAACAATGGACGACACGACTGAATCCGCCAAACCGGTCTCGGCCCGCCTGCACGGACTGGTGGCGGTAGTGCAACATTTGGGGCTGCCGCGCTGGTCGCTGCAGGCGACGGCGCTCTCGTACTACTCAATCCTTGGCGTGGTTCCCTTTCTGGCGCTGTGCTTCTCCATAGCCAAAAGCTTTGGGCTGGAAGAGGCCTTGTCCATCGCCCTGAACGATTTCTTCACCAACTTCGATGGGCAGGAGGAAATCCTCCTGCGGTTGCGCGACTTCGCCGACAACCTGATCGCCAATTACTCCGGCAGCATCATGGCGTTCTCGGCGCTTCTCCTGATCTTTTGGTCCGGCTTTCACCTGCTGCAACTGGTGGAGTCGGCATTGGGAGTCGTGTTCGGCTACCGGCCTGATCGGCGTACCACTCACCGGTTTCTCGACTATTTCGCCGCCATGGTGCTTATCCCTATGGTTGTCGTCATGACGGGTGCCATCAACGTCTACCTGACCGGCCTTGCCAACCGCAACTGGTCGCTCCCCTTCGGCTTTGACACGAGCGGACTGGTCACCGGCCTTATTGTCGTCTCACCCTATGTAATGTGGTGGATGGTGCTGACGGGCGCGTACATTTATTTCAGCCGTGGCTTGGCGGCTCGGCGCGAGTGCTTGCTGGGCGGCTTCCTGACCAGTCTGGCCTTCCAAATCTTTCAAGGCCTGTACATAACCATCATGTTGTCCATCAGCAGCTATAACGCGATTTACGGCAGTTTTGCCGCTATTCCGCTGTTTATGATCTGGTTGTATTCCTCGTGGCTTATCGTTCTTGGCGGGGGCGAATTGACCCGCCGCCTATCCGACTGGTTTACCGCCAGGATACCGCTCTTGCAGCCGCTCCCGACGCCGACCTGGCGCGAGACAGTCGACCTTGCCCAGGCGGTGATGGCCGAGGTGGGGCGTAACTTCACCGCCGGCCCCGACGGTGGTGCAACGTCGTTTCGTGAACTCGCCACAGCGACCCGTGCGCCGATGCCTCGTTTGGGCGCGGTCGTCACGTCCCTTATCGCTGTCGAACTGCTCGTTCCTGTCGCCGCCGCCAGCGGCGGTCACCAGCCGTCGTTTCTCCCTACTCGCAACCCCGAAGGGCTGAGCGAAGCGTTTGTTCTTGATAAGCTGGAAAACGGGCGGGTGATTGTGTAAGGGTGAACTGTGTGGGAAGGTGTGTTGGTTGAGGCTAGAGGCTAATGGAAAGCGGCCCCGGCACGCCGGGACCGCTTAATAATACACACGTCATCGTAGTGGGATGTCGTCCTACCCGTTCTTTTTCTCGAAATCCTTCATGAAGTTCACCAGCGCGGTAACCCCGTCTTCGGGGAAGGCGTTGTAGATGCTGGCACGGATGCCGCCGACCGAGCGGTGGCCCTTGAGGCCGTCGAGGCCCGCCGCCGTCGCTTCCTGGACAAACTTCTTTTCCAGATCTTCCGACTCCAGCCGCCAGGTAATGTTCATGATGGAACGGCTGTTCTTGTCGGCGCACGGCTTCCAGAACGAGCTCGCGTCGAGGACGTCATAGACCTTTTTGGCTTTGGCGATATTGCGTTTTTCCATAGCCGCGACGCCGCCGTTCTCCTTTACCCACTCGGTCACCAGCTTGTACACATACACAGCCCAGGTGTTCGGGGTGTTGTAGAGGCTGGGTTCGGGCATGTGGGTCTTGTAGCGGAAGAAGTAGTTGACCGTGTCGGGGCAGCGTTCGGCCAGGTCTTTCCGGAGAATGACGAGGGCGTTCCCCGACGGGCCGAGGTTCTTCTGCATCCCGGCGTAGATGATGCCGAACTGCTTGATGTCCAACGGTCGCGACAGGATGTCGGACGACATGTCGGCGACGAGCGGCGCGTCTGTTTTGGGGAATTCGCTAAACCGCATTCCGCCGATCGTTTCGTTGGAGGTGATGTGGACATAGGCCGCGTCTTTAGTGAACGGTAGGGCCTTGATGTCCGGCTGGACCATATAGTTCTGATCCTTGCCGTCCCAGATGACATTCACCTTGCCGACGATTTGCGCTTCCTTTATGGCCTTGCCGGCCCATGAGCCGGTGTGGACATAATCGGCCGACGTGCCGGAGGTGAGCAGGTTCAGCGGCACCATGGCGAACTGTTGGCTCGCGCCGCCCGGGAGGAACAGGATAGCGTAGTCCTCGGGGATGCCCAGGAGTTCGCGGGTGTTGGCCTCGGCTTCCTTGATAATCTTGTCGAAGATCTTGCCACGGTGCGACATCTCCATGATGGACATGCCACTGCCTTCGAAATCGACGAGTTGGTCGCGGGCTTTTTCGAGCACGGGGAGGGGGAGGACGGCTGGTCCTGACGAGAAATTGTAGATGCGGCCCATGGGATTCGTTTTCCTTTTACATGGTATCGACTGTCACGGCGCATGCCGGACCGTCCGCGATTATACCAGCATTTGCTCGCCGTGCAAGCGGGGTTGTTTTCGAGTTGTCGTCAATCAAAAGCATACCATTCTAGGTAATTCCATCGCACTCCTCCCAACGTCACCCCGGCGTGCGGACCTCCACCAGCGCGGAAAGCGGGCGGTTCGGCCGGGGTCCACGGGGATAGTCAATGAAGGCACCGAACTCAAGCGGTTGGCGTGGGAAGTTATTCTGCATTGGCTGTTGAGGGCGTGGACCCCGGCCGAACCGCCCGTTTTTTCCGCTGGTCACCGCTCATGACGCCGGGGTGACGTTTGGGAAAGGCGGAGAAGACTATGCATAAAGAAAGGCGTCCCTTTATCAAGGACGCCTTCCATATGCTCTACAATACATAAAGCGGAAAAATTAATCGTTCACCCGTTCCATAAAGTCCCCGGTGCGGGTATCGATCTTGATCTTGTCGCCAACCTTCATGAACAGCGGCACCTTGACGTTGTAGCCGGTCGAGACCTTGGCGTTCTTGAAGATGTTGGTGCGGGAGTCGCCCTTGACGCCGGGTTCGGCTTCGACGATTTCCAGAGTCACGTTGGACGGCAGTTCGATGGAAACGATTTTGCCCTCGATGACCGTGCCCTTGACGACGCAGTTTTCCGGCATGTAGTTGATGTCGTTCCCGACCACTTCGGCGGGGACGGGGATCTGTTCGTAGTTCTCGGCATCCATGAAGACATAGGCGTCGGCTTCTTGGTACAGGTATTCGAAGCTCCGCGTTTCGACATACACTTCGTCGATCTGGTCGTTGGAGCGGAAGCGCTTCTGGGTCTTGTTGCCGCTGCGGAGCGAGCGCATTTCGGTCTGGACCATGGCGCGCCAGTTGCCGGGCGTGACGTGTTCGCGTTCGAGGACGATGAACAGCTCGCCGTCCATGCGGATGACCATGCCCTTACGGATATCGGTTGCGTTAATCATGTGGTAAAAGTCCTTCGTAATTACGGCTTGGCGAGCATCTTGCCGCTGGCCTGGATATAGTTCATGACCTTGTAGATAAGACGGGCCGCGGCGAAATCGCTCTGGATGGACTGATCGCTCGGGCAAAGCTCGGTCACGTCGATGGCGGCGATGCGGCGGCGGGACGCCACCTTCTTGAGGAGACGCAGCAACTGCCACCACCCAAGCCCGCCCGGTTCGGCAGCGCCGACGCAGGGGACGATGGAGGGGTCGAGGCCGGTGAGGTCGATCGACAGGTAGACGGGCGAGCGGAGTTCGTCCACGACCGAGTCCTGCCAGCCTTCGTCGGAGGAGCGGTCGATGTCGGCCATGAAGAAGGTCTCGACCGGAACGGTGGAGTCCATGATACGTTCAAAACCGTCGCGCGACAGGGAACGGACGCCCACCTGGACCACGGCGGGGGCGTTCTTCAGTTCCAGCACCCGGCGCATGACGGTGTGGTGGGTTTCGTCGTCGTCATCGGCATCGTCGAGGTCGGCGTTGGCGTCGATGTGGAGGACGGTCAGTTCGGGCGACCGAGCCAGCAAGGTTTCGATGCCCCACAGGGAGACGGTGCCGTCGCCGCCGAGGATAATCGGTACGGCGGTGGCGTCGAGGGAGTTCGAAATCTGTTCCTTCACCCACGGTTCGAGTTGGAAGGGTTCGGACGGAGCAAGCTCGGGCGCGATGGTATGGATGCCGACCATGTCGACGAGGGAGAGACCGGTTTCTTCGTCATAGTCCTGGATCAGGCTGGACGCGTCCATGATTTTCCTGGGCGCGCGGGCCTGCCCCCGGGTATAGCTCGCGGTTGCATCGTGGGGGGCGGGAATGAGCGAAAAATACGCTTCTGCGAGATCGGCGCTCTCATAACCTAAAAAATGTGCCTCGGCGTCTGCCATGACCTACTCCTGTGCAAGGGATTGGTATTATCCAACTCTGCGTTTTGTAAGAGGTTAGCCTCATCGGAGACAAACCCCGTTCGATGATAAAACAAAACATTGCGGCATGGCCGCTTTCCGCCATGCCTACTGCAAACGGCTATTATGATACCCGCGGACGCAGTGGGACGCAAGGGCCAAGTTCCAAATTTCGGCCCGCGCGTTTAAGGCGGTTTCGCCATGGCGTGGTGGAAATGTTTATGGTATTCTCCCTAATGTGATTCGCCACCGCGAATCCTTTGCCGAAAGGGGAGAGTTATGCACCAGGAAAGCGTCGACCTGAGCCAATTTCAGTGGCTGAACGAACCACAAAAGAGCACTGTCACCAGGGATAGCGTCGAGTTCGACACGCTGCCCGAAACCGATTTTTGGCAACGGACCCACTATGGGTTCCAGCGTATCGACGGCCACGCCTTCTTGACCCGGCTGTGGGATGACTTCTCCTTCAGCGCCGGTGCGGACTCGGTCTATGAAACCCTGTTCGATCAGAGCGGTCTGTTGCTGTGGGTCGACCAGGACAATTGGGCCAAGGTGTCGCTCGAGAATGGCCCCGGCGGCGGTACTTCGGGTATGCTCGGGAGTGTCGTCACGATTAACGGCTATTCCGACTGGTCGACGACCACCCTGGACCCGATCACCAATCCCATCTGGTACCGGATCTCCCGCCAAGGGTCCGATTTCCGTTTCGACTCATCCCTCGACGGCGACGAGTTTACCCAGATGCGCGTCTTCCATATGCATGGCGACCTCACCCATGCCCGGGTGGGTGTCTATGCCTGCAGCCCCGGCGATTCGTCTTTTCACGTCCGCTTTACCGAAATCAAGGCCGGGCCGTCGTTGTGGCATGAGTAGGCTAAATCCAACGGAATCAACGCGGGGGATAGGCGGCAAAGGCATATAGCTTCTATCGATTCCCCGTTGCGGCGGAGTGAGGGCTGACGCAGCGGCAGGAGGTCGATATGAACTTTTCCCGCGCGATGCGTTTTGCCGTTCCCATTCTGCTTGGCTTTGTGGTTGGCTTTCTCGCGAGCCAGGTTCAGGCCGAAGCGATTGCCACCTGGTACCCGACCCTGGTCAAGCCGGAGTTGACGCCCCCGTCGTCCGTGTTCCCCATCGCCTGGGGGATTATTTACATCCTTTCCGGCATCTCGCTTGGACTCGCGTGGCCGGTCAGGGAGACCCGGGGCGCGGTGGCCGGCTTGTGGTTGTTACAATTGGTCCTCAACTTTGTCTGGTGCTTTGTCTTCTTCCGTTTGCGCCATCCAGCCGGCGGGCTGGCTGTCATCGTGGCGCTGTTGGCGGTCGTCCTGCTCTACACCTGGACAGCATGGAAGGCCAATAAGGCGGCGGGGTTACTGTATATTCCGTATATCCTCTGGGTTGGTTTCGCTACCTATCTCAATGCCTTTATCCATTCCCATAACTAAACCGATCCAGCCACCAAGTGCAGTTTCGCGCCGTCCCCGACGGCGCTTTTTTTTGGACAATGACTTGAAACTTTACCGAACGGACGGTATAGTAACCATAGGATAACTTTACTATATGGTCGGTTTTGACCAGTTTGAGCGAGGGTACTGAAGATGGGCAGGCGGAGTTCGAAGGAATCGCTTCTGGACGCGGCGGAGCGGGTTATCAAGCGCCAGGGTATGGCGTCGACCACCATTGAGGCGGTTGCGGCCGAAGCGGGGTTGTCGAAAGGCGGGCTGTTTTACCACTTCAGCAGCAAAAAAGACATGCTCATGCAATTGATCGAACGCTACGAGCGCCAGTTTAAGGCCCTCCGCCAGAGTATCCATGACTCGCTCCCTGAAGGCCCGCACCGCCTGCTCAAAGCCACAATCCTCGCCTCGACCAAGCATGCTGAAAAAGCCAGCGCCAACCTCTCCAACATCATCACCCTTCTCGACGATGTCGAATTGCGGGAAGTGGTACGAAAAATGAAGTTACGGTTGTTCACAGAGATCACCGAAGGCTATCCGCACCCGCAGAAGGTCGCCCTGGCGCTCCTGGCGGCGGACGGTCTTTGGGTCATGGATTTATTCGCCGGCGAAGCTTTCTCCGAGGAACTGGAAAACCAGATCATCGAAGAACTCCTCGCCCTGATCGATATCCATGTGGCTCCGAAAATGGAGGGGACACCATGCGCTCGCGACGAGGTAACTATGCGGTAAGGTCGTTGGCCCTGCTTGCCGTGGTTGCGGCAGTGGGTATTTTCACGGCCCTCCGGCCGGACGAGGAGGCCGTCGCCGCCTCGGCCCCCGCGGCGGCGGCAGCTCGACCGCCCACCATGGTGCAACTCACCCCCGCCCGTGACATGACCTTTACGGAATCCCTCGTCTCCGACGGCACCATCAAGGCGCGCTTCTACTCCCTCGTCTCGCCCCGTATCGGCGGCATAATCGATTCCATAGAGGTGCGGGAAGGCGACCTGGTCGAAGCAGGCAAGACCCGTCTTTTCCTCATCGACAACGAAAAGCTGCGCCAGTCGGTCGAACTCTCGCGGCAAAGCCTGATCATCGCCCGCTCCACCCTGGACGAAAAAGAGGCCAGCCTGGTCAAGGCGCAGGCCGACCGCGAACAGGCGGAAAAAGACTTCGCCCGCAGCAAATCACTCTACGAACAAAAAGTCGTACCCTTGGCCGAGTACGAAGTGTACGAAACCAAGGTCATCCAGATGAAGGCCCAGGAAAAGGTGGCCGAGACCACTGTCATCCTGGCGCAGCAGAACGTCGATCTCGCTGAAATCTCCCTCCGCATGTCCACAAAGGATCTCCGCGATTCGGTGATGTATTCGCCCATCGACGGCGTGGTCAGCGCCCGCTACTGCGAACCGGGCGAGATGGGCAGCCCCAGCCAGCCGGTTCTCCGCATTGACGATGTCAAAAACCTCAAGGCGGTCGCCTATTTGCCAGGCCAGTTCTATCCCCGTATCGCCACTGGCGCCAGCTCTGCCCAGGTGACGGTCCTCGACCGCAGGATTGGCGAGTTCCCTATCACGTATAAAGCTCCGGCAATCGACTCCGCGCTCCGGACCTTCGAGATTTGGGCCGACGTGGACGGTGACGGCGCCTATGCCGTCCCCGGCGCACAATGCGTCATCAGCGTGACGCTGCGAGAGGAGCAGGGCCTTGGCGTACCCCGTGACGCTGTCCAGCATCGGGACGGCAAGTATTGGGTGTTCATCCCCGACGGCGACGTCGCCCGCATGGTGGAGGTGACGCCGGGCATGGAGACGGACGGCTGGACGCAACTCATCGATCCTCCCCTTGCGGCAGGCGACTCGGTCATCACCCAGGGCCAGTTCCTCCTCAACGACGGCTATCCCATCCGCGAGCAGGTCGTCGGGCAATAGTCCGAGCACTTACTGGAGCACGCCATGTTTCTCTCCAATGGATCCGTATCTCGTCCCGTGGCCATGAGTTGCTTTATTATCGCCCTGTCGCTCCTGGGCCTGAACGCCTACCGGAAGATGGGCCTTGAACTCATGCCCAAGATGGACATCCCCTATGTCACCATCACCGTCGAGTATCCAGGCGCGACCCCGGCCGACGTCGAAGTCGACGTGGTCAAGCGTATCGAGGATGCGGTGGCTGGCGTCGACGGGCTGAAGCATATCACCGCCAGTTGCCTTGAAAACTTCGCCATGGTCAAGCTTGAGTTCACCCTCGAGACCGACGTCGATATCGCCGCTTTCGACGTGCGGCAAAAGGTGGACGCCATCACGGACGATTTCCCGTCCGGCGTCGACACGCCGATCATTCTCAAGGTCGACATCAACGCCATGCCTATCGTCAAGCTGGCGCTCACCGGCACGCTGCCCATTCCCGATCTCTACGATTTCGCCGATCAGGAACTTTCCGACCGCCTCGCCTCCATCCCCGGCGTCGCCAACGTCGACATCATCGGCGGCGCGGTGCGCGAGATGCATGTCATCCTCGACCGCGACAAGATAGCCGCCGCCGGGTTGTCGAGCCTCGACGTCGTCAAGGCGGTGGAAGAGGGCGTCCTTACCGTACCCGCAGGCCGGGTGCAGGAGACGCCGAACGAATACAATGTCCGCTTCGACGGCGAATACGAGGACTTCCGCGATCTCGCCAATCTCCAGGTCGCCGGCAAGGACGGGGCGCGCCGCTATATCCGCGATCTCGGCCATGTGGAATTCGGGTCGGAAGAGGTCCGCCAGGCGTCGTTCATCAACGGCCGCCCCTGCGTCGGCATCCAGATCGTGAAGCGTGCCGACGCCAACGCCGTTGCGGTGGTCAACACCGTTCGCGAGCGGTTGGATGAGATTTCCTCCTATTTGCCCGGCGGATCGGAACTGGTGTGGATTTCCGATTCGGGCGAATTTATTGAGGAAAACTTCTTTTCCACCATGATGAACGTGCGAGACGGCGTCATCCTCACCGCCATCATCCTCTTTTTGTTCCTCCTGAATATCCGCACCACCGTGGTCGTTGTCATCTCGATGCCGCTGACCATTATCATATCGTTCTTCTTTATGCAGCTCTCCGGATTCACCTTCAACGTCTCATCCATGATCGCTCTCGGCCTTTCGGTCGGGACGCTGGTTACGAACTCCATTGTCGTTATGGAAAGTGTCGCGGCCCAACTCGAAAGCGGCAAAACCTCGTGGGAAGCGGCCCGGGACGGCGCCGGCGACGTCGCCGTGGCAGTCATGGCCTCGGCCGGAACCAACATGGTGGTGCTCCTGCCTATCGGCCTTATGGGCAGCTTGGTGGGTATGGCGTTCCGTCCCTTCGCCATCACCACCCTCTACGCGAACCTGGCATCGCTGCTCATTTCCTTTACGCTGGTGCCGATTCTCTGCGGCGTCATCCTCCGTCCAACCAATCAGAAATCCATCCTTACCCGCATCGGCGACCGCACCAACGGCGCTATCGATACCCTTGCCCGCCGGGTTGCCATGATGCTCCGCTACTTCGGCCGTCACCGCTGGGCAGGGTCGTTGTTGGTCATCGCCACGCTGGCCCTGCTGATGCAATCGGTATCGATGTTCGGGACGATCGGGTTCTCCATGTTCCCCGACGTCGACCGGGGCGACCTCAATGTCAAACTTGAATACCCGACCCAGCAGAACCTGGAACAATCCATCGCCAGGGTCAAGGAGGTTGAGCGGGCGATTATGGAGTTGCCCGGCGTCCAGCATATCTATACCGACGTCGGCAAGATCAAGGCGGTGGACGGCAGTCCGTCCGAAGGCACCTTCCTCGCCAATTGCTTTGTCAATTTCGTCCACAAGACGGAACGGGATGAATCCATTTATGACCTCATGGACATGATCTCCAAAAAGCTGGAGAATTACCCCGACTGCACCATCACCCCCTCTATTCCCGATGTCACCGGCTCGGAGTCGATACCCATCACCATGGCGGTGACCGGCCTCGATCTGCCGACGCTTGAATGGGTGGTGACCGAGACGCAGAGACGAATCGTCACCGACGCCCGGTATATCCGCCCGAGCACGTCGGTCCGCGCTCCGCGTACCGAAATCCAGGTCTCGCCCCGGCGCGCCCTGATGTTCGACGCCGGCCTCACACCGGCCACCCTCGGCACGCTGCTTCGCACCAACCTGGACGGCACCAAGACCGCCCAGTACAAGTCCGGTGCGCGCTCCTACGACATCAGGGTCAAGTTCGCGCCTGAATCCGGGTTTAGTCAGGTTGAGGAATTCAAGCTGCCGCTCGCGAACGGCCAGAGCGTCGTTCTGTCCCAGTACGCCAATATTACCAGCCAGCCAGCCCCGGTTATCATCACCCGTTACGACAAGATGCGCATGGCAGCCATGTATTCATCCCTTGTATATTGATTTTATACCCTCTTTGACATCACAATATCGCTAATCCAGTTT
>JAJPXZ010000149.1 GCA_021205245.1 Planctomycetaceae bacterium | reverse complement strand
CGGTTGGATAACAGCGGCTTTTATAGAGCTTTTGGGCAAAGTTGCGGGGGATGAGGGCGGGAATGACGTCATTTAATTAACGCGTTTCGCGAATACAAAAGAAAAGTCACCGCCGCCCCTCGGGCAACGGTGACTCGTTTCTTTTTCAACTTCTACTGTGGACGTTATCGGACCCCGCGTTTCGATAAACTACGCAGGGTGCGTCTTCGTCATAATGTCGTCGCGGACGTCTTCCGGAATATGCAGCGCATCGGCCAGCCCTCGCAGGTAGCTCTTTTCCATAAAGTTGTCGATGGTCAGGGCCGAGCAGCTCAGGGTGAAGATCTGCAGCGCTTCCTCCTCGTCCATAATGCCCTTCGCCACCGTGGCCGGGTCAACCGGTTCGTTCATGGCGGCGGAGACGATGCGGTCGGCCTGCTTGCCGAGGTTGAGGCTTTGGATCGCCGCCTGGAGCTTATCTTGTTCGTCCTGGTCGACATGGCCGTCGGCGCGGGCGGCATAAATGAGGGCGCGAATCATCCGTTCGCCCCGCTCCGCCGGCGGGCTGAACGCCCCGCCTTCATACTGCGGGTCATCGGTATTTTCCTCGCGGAAGCGTTTTTTATAATGGTTCCAGAGAAGCGTACCCGCCCCGGCCAGGGCCGCGCCTTTCATGGCGCCCCCTTTGCCGCCGAACAGCACCCCCGCCAGGCCGCCCAGGGCCGTCGGGCCAAGCAATTCCTTCAACCCCTCTATCCCCTGCGCGTCGTCATTAGGTACGCCCTGCGCGCCGGCGGTGCGCTGGTTGGTCCCAAACATCCCTGCAATCGTCTGCAAAAGATCCATGGCCGTGTCCTCCTTACAAAGGTTTATGGGAATGGAATTCGTGAAGGGACATGCGAATCACAGTACACGATGGTGGAAAACCTGCGTCACGGATTCGCTCGCCCCGGCTCGCTCCAACCGCCCTCCTCACCCACAGGGCCTCATAAGCCAGGCGAACGGAAGCGGGGGAATCCTTAGGCTCTCCTCCATCGTGTATAGTGAAAGATTGGTGAATGGTCAGCGCATTGCGGAAAAGGCCCGAGCCTTTTCGAACACGCTCTAGTTGCGGCTATACCGTTGATTCTGGCGATAGACATACGCCAACACCTCCGCAACCGCCGGGTACAATTCGGTTGGAATGAGCGAGCCGACATCCAGCTTGGCCAGCGCTTCCACCAGATCGGGGTCTTCGCGGATGGGAATCTTGGACTCCTCCGCGATGTCGAGGATTTTTTGCGCCACGTTCCCCGCCCCTCTGGCGAGAACGCGCGGCGCGGCGTCCTTGTCTTCATTATACCTCAAGGCCACCGCCAATTGGCGCTTGGTCGGACTTTTGTCCTTCGCCATGCGCCTGGTACCTTAAATCTTCATCATGGAAATGTTGACGGAGAAGGTGCCGCGTTCGCCCGGCTTGATCGGCATTTCCGGCAGTTCAAACTCCACCGAAACCGAGGTCATGCCCCGGTAGTGGGAGATGGAGTAGCTATTGCCGACAATGACCGACGGCACGCTGATGCGGTCGAAGCGGAACTCGGTGGTGGACAGGGCCGCCTTCGCCTGACCGGCGATGATGTTGGCGATTTCGCACAGCCCGTCCAGGGTCTGGTTGTCGAGTTGGCTCAAGGTCTCGCCCAGCATCCGGCCAGCCATGAAGCAAGCGCAGTCGGCCGAGGTGTTGATGATCATCGAGCCGCTGATGGGACCGACAAAACCAATGATGGACGATACATTCCCCTTGGACTGGAGCAGTTTGGACAGACCGATGGGGGCGGGCTTGAGGCCGGCCATCATCAGGCCGTCCTTGGTGCACTTGATAAGGACATTGACAAGCTGTTCGTCCAACTGCAGCAAGGCTTGTGCGGATTGGTTCGTAGACATTATGTTCCTCCTGGCCGGAATACAGTGCAACGCTGCGCGCTAGCCTATGCCATTCCCGGCACCGGGCCGGGACGGTATAGCGAGCGTGTTTGCGGAGGCCGCGCACTGCCCCGGTCACCCGCAACATAAACAAGGCTAAGCCTTTGTGTACGGGTGTCAAGGAAAAAAGGAGGACTGCGGAATCGGACTGCTTTAGACGTTTACACGGGCGTGGGCGAGGAAGTCCCGCAGCACCACCGCCTGATTGTGCTCGGTGTCGCGAGCGCCGAACAAGAGCGTGACCCGTTTATGTTGACGCAGGAGATCGTGGAGTTCATCCACGGCGGGGTTGTCGTGAAGCTCGGCCAGATAGCGACGTTTAAACTCGCTCCACTTCGCCACGTCGTGGTTGAACCATTTCCGCAGGTCTGTGGATGGCGCGACGTCTTTCAGCCAGACGTCCAGCTGCGCCTTTTCCTTCGACACCCCCCGGGGCCAGAGCCGGTCGGTAAGGATGCGGAATCCGTCCTCCCGTTCGGCTGGTTCGTAGACGCGTTTTACTGCCAGCATGTCATTCACCTATGATTTTTACCAGAATCCGTTTCGGCCGTCTGCCGTCGAATTCATAGTAGAAAATATGCTCCCATGGTCCAAGGTGAAGCCTGCCGCCGGTTATTGCCACCACGACCTCCCGCCCCATTACCTGCCGCTTGAGGTGGGCGTCGGCATTGTCCTCGGCTCCGTTGTGGCGGTATTGGCTGGTGGGGGCGTGGGGCGCGAGTCCTTCCAGCCACACCTCGTAATCGTGGTGCAGACCGGACTCGTCATCGTTGATGAACACGGAGGCGGTAATGTGCATGGCATTGACCAGGCACAAGCCCTCCTGCACGCCGCTCTCCTTAACCAGCTCAACCACCTCCCGGTGCAGGGAGACGATGGCGCGCCGTTGTGGAACTGTCAGGGTCAATTCGCGGGTCAACACCTTCATGGGAACCTCCCTCTATGATTGCATGTTAAAGAGTCGCCCGGTGGCCTCCCTATTATATGAAATAGGGGTTCGTCCCGTTTCAGCCGCCAAAACCGTCCCGTCCCACCAGTGGCACAAAGGTAACGGAGAGGAGCGATTCCTGCCGCATCTCGCCGTCCCGTTTTTCCGCCCGGAGGAGTTCCTGGGCGTCGCGGTGCTGCCCCACCGGAATTACCATCACCCCGCCCTCGGCCAGTTGTTCCGCCAGCGCATCCGGGATGCGGGGACCGGCGGCGGTGACGATTATCCGGTCGAACGGCGCTTCCTCGGGCCAGCCGAGGGTGCCGTCATCCACCAGCATGGTGACCCGGTCGCCATAGCCGAGGCTGTCCAGGGCGGCTTCGGCGGCGAGGGACAAATCGTCGTGCCGTTCGACTGTAAAGACTTCGGCTCCCATCTCGGCCAGGATGGCGGTCTGGTAGCCGCTGCCGGTGCCTATTTCCAGCACCCGATGGCCAGGGCGGACGTCCAGGGCCTGGGTCATGAAGGCAACCACATAGGGCTGGGAAATGGTCTGGCCGCACCCGATACGGAGCGGCGTGTCGTCGTAGGCGTGGATGCGAAGGCTGGGCGGAACAAACGCCTCGCGGCGCACCGATTCCATGGCTGCCAAGACGCGGGCGTCACCGATGTCCCGTCCGGCGAGGTCGATATCCACCATACGCCGCCGGCGCGGCTCCAATTCCTCGGCCAGCGGGTCTGGCGTTGTTTCAGCCATTCTGCTCAGCCCGCAGGGTCTTGATGCGGTCGAGGGCGATTTCCGCCGCCGCCCGTTCGGAATCCATCCCCTTCTGCCGCGTCAGCGGCAGGAGTACGTCCTCGGCCTTGGTGTACTCGCCCTTGAGCATATGGCATATGCCCCAGTGGAGAATCGCCCGCCGGTGTTCGGGAGCGCGCCGAAGCGCCTTTTCCTCAAGCACCTCGATGGCCGCGTCCCACTCCTTCTCGCCCATAAGGGCGATAGCCTCGTCGATGGCGAGGGTTATCACGTCTTTTTTACGACCCAGTAATGCCATCAGGTCCATTGCGTTCCTTTCGGATGGAGAGGCCCATCATAAAAACGCCCCGGGGCTACCGGGGCGGTACTGTGTGCCGTCGTCGCCCGCCGCCGGTCTATTGGCTGTCGGCGAAGCCGAAGTCGACAACCTCGAAGTCGGACTCGCGGCTCGTTCCCGAAGAGCGCTTGATCACGCCGTATACCGGCAGTTCTGTCGAGAGATACCAGGTGCGGAGCAGGTTGCCCTGCTTGTAAACCTCAACCACCTGGATGGGCATTTCCGAACCGTCGAAGCTGATCGAATCCTCGCGGCGGGTAAAGGTGTAGAGGCTGCGGTCGATGGCGCCATTGTCGGAGAACTCGCCCTCAACCGGCGGCTCGACAAACTGCTCGCCCACCTTCTGGACCCAGCGGCGGGACGACACCACCCGTTCGCCGTCCAGCACCTCGGAGCGCATGGTGATGTCCGCGTCCTTGCCTGCGCCGGTGCGGGCCAGGATTGAATGGCGGGTGCGGCTGCCGTCACGCATTTTAAAGATAACCCAGTCGTTCGGTTTTGCTTCCCAGAGGCCATTGGGAATAAGCACGCTGATCATATCGCCGCCGCGGGCGAATGTCGCGGCGAAGAGGACCACCGCTACCGCCGCCAAAACCGATGCTGCCGCGCGTTTCGACATCTTTCACATCTCCTTGTTTTCAATTACAAATGGGCAAGCGGCGGCCCACAGCCGGACGCTCCTCCCAAACTCCCGCCGCGCACGGATCGCCGCGGCGGAACAGAGTGTTACTCAGGTATCCCTTACATAGCCTAATATCGGCGATGATGCAAGCCCGTTCCGAGAATTCCGATAGGGGTTGCCGCTGCCCGGCTTGCGCACGGGTGAACCGATACACAGACCATTGTCGCAAAATCCATTGCCCGGGTCAAGGAAACACCGTTTCCCGTTTGGGCGATGGACGTGGCCGGTCAGCCCGCGTCAGGACAGTCACTCACAGGACAAAACCAAGTAACCTCCTCCCAGTAATAAAATCGTAAGTTTTGCTCAGTTATTTGTCCTGAATCCGTACGAGTCGCCGTAAAGTCGCCCCTGCGGCATTTGCCATCGGTTCCGCTGTGGCCGTTAATTGGGTCGCCAATACCCGATCAGTGGAAATTATTCCAGCGACCTAGTTTACGAGACAGGATCGGCAAAGGCCAGCGTCCCGGTGGCACGCTGGGCCTCGACTCGGGCGTTCCGGCAGTCGCAATCAACCATTGTCGGAGTAACTCCCGATCCGGACTTATGTTGACTGAAAGGTGGCAAGCAGCGCCGTCTCCGTTTTCAACGGTTGACAGGATGGGTTTTCTCGATAATATGAATAGCCTCTGGCAGGGATCGTTCACTCTTTTAGAAACGGGGACTGACAATGGACGCATTGGGTCATAACAACAACGCGGATTTTGGCGATGTAAACCCGTCCCCGGATATTAATCTCCACCTCGAAAATCCCGAGGCTGCAATCGCTCTCCTCGCGTGCTCGCCGGACAGCGATTACGCAGAGCTTGTCACCACCCTGTCGGCCAGCCTGCATATGCCTGTCGCGGGCTTGACCAGCGTCGGCATACCTTTTGACAGCGGCGACGAAGCCTTTGGTACCCATGTCACGCTTATCGGCAAGAAAAAGACCAGCCGGTCTGTCGCCGTGTCCGATGTTCTCAACCATCCCAAGTCGCGCGAATTAATGGCCGACATGCATAAGCGTTGTGTCGATGCACTGGACGGGGAACCAAAGCTGTTCCTCCTTTTTATGCCCATCCTTCCCAATCTCTACGCCGACGACTACCTCGACCGGTTATTCGAATTGCTGGACGGCGTACCGGTAGTCGGCGGCATGGCGTCGGACGATTTCCGTTCCGAGCGCACCGCCGCCTTCGCCAACGACAGTGCCTATAGGGATCGCATGGTACTGGTCGCCTTCTCGGGCGACATCCGGCCCGCTTTCGGCGTCGGCTGCGAAATCACCAACCCCTCCACCTATTCACCCGTGGTTACCGAAGCCGACGGCAATGTCGTCCGCCGCGTCGACGATATGCTCTTTTCCGACTATATGAACAAGCTCGGTTTTGGCCCCGAGGCCACCGCCGATTTTCCCTTGTCCATCCGCATCCGCCCCGCCGACGCGGACGACGACGAATATCCCCGCATCAGTTCCATTGTCGCCATGAACGACGACGGCAGCGGCACCTTGTCGAGCAACGTCGAGGTCGGCAGCACCCTATCGGTCGGCTTTATCAACCAGGCGAACATCATCGCCTCCACCCAGAGCGCAGTCGACCGGCTCAAATCGAACATGATTGACATCGAAAAGGACGGCTACCGCTTCGACACCCTTTTCGCCGTCTCCTGTGTGGCCCGCTACTACAGTATGCTGGAGCAGCCCAACGTCGAGGCGCAAATCCTCGACAAGGAGATGACCCCGGACATTGCCGGATTCGGCTTCTACGCCTTCCGCGAAGTTGGCCCGGTCCCCGGAGCGAACGGCACGTTGATAAACCAGCGCCACGGACAGAGCCTGGTATTGTGCGCCATATAAAACGACTGAATGAACAAGGTGGTTCATGACTGAAGACAGTGCGGAAATCACCACGCTCGAAGAAGCGCTTCGCGAGATCGAAAAACTGCGCCGGACCGTCGGCCGTCTCACCCGTGACAATCGGGTCCTGGTGCGTTTGCGCGAAAACGCCGAGCACATCCGCACCATCTTTGAAAAGGAAAAGAAGCTCCAGTTCCTGTTCAACGACCTGCTTCTCGACCACACCCCCAACATGATTTTCCTCTTCAACGAGGAACTCGAATACATCATCGGCAGCCGCGCCTGCAAGCGGCTCACCCGCCAGAAACACGTCGACCTCAGCCATCGTCCCCTCCCGCTCCTGTTCTGCAAGGAGGTGGACGGCCTGTGGGTCGAAAAGATCAGCCGCTTCAACGCCGAAGTTCTCCGCACCCGCGAGGCGGTTCGCTTCCACGACACCATCCTTATCGAAGGCGAGCCCCTTCTCCACGCCCATATCACGATTTCGCCGATGCTCGACGACGCCGGCCTCTGCCAAGGCACCATCATGGCGGTGAACGATGTCAGCGAACTGGTCGCCGCCCAACGGCGGGCCGAGGAGGCGGCGAAGTCGAAGTCGGCCTTCCTCGCCAATATGTCGCACGAGATTCGCACCCCCATGAATGCCATCAAGGGGCTGTCGGAACTGCTCGCCCTTACTCCGTTGAACCTGACGCAACGGAACTATATCAAAAACATCGTCGGCTCGGCCAACTCCCTCATCGGCATCATCAACGATGTCTTGGACTTTTCCAAGATCGATGCGAACCGCATCGAGTTGCTGCCCGCGCCCTACAGCCTGCACAAACTGATCGCCGAAATATGCGGCGTCATCGCCCTGCGGGCCGAGGAAAAAGGCCTGGCCCTGTTCCTGGATATCGACCCGACCATCCCCGCCCGGTTGATCGGGGACGACGCCCGCATCAAGCAGATCCTCGTCAACATGCTGTCGAACGCGGTGAAGTACACCCCATCCGGCAGCATCACCCTGAGTATCCAGGGGACCAAACGCGACAAATTCATCGATCTCGCGATGTCGGTCGAGGACACCGGCGTCGGCGTCAAGGATGAGGATCAGCACAAGCTGTTCAGCGCTTTCTCGCGTGTCGACCTCCTTACCAACAAACGCATCCAGGGGACCGGCCTTGGCCTGGCCATTTCCAAGGCGCTGGCCGAAGCCATGGGCGGGCGCATCACCGTGCATAGCGTCTATGGCCATGGCAGCACCTTTACCCTGCTGCTGCCGCAGGAAGCGGAAGACCCGGCGCCGCTCGCCAACCTGGAGGAGCCGGAGCGGGTGCGGGTGCTGCTCCTTGGCGGCAACGCGAGGATGCAGAATACGGCCCGCATGCTGGAGCAACTGGGCGCGTCCTACGCCACCCTCGGCGAGTCGGATGTCGACCTGGCCCGATTGCTCGGCCGCACAACTATCGACCTCCCGCCCTGCGGCGAGCCGCCCCTGCCGTACACCCACTGCATTTATTCCGACGCCATCAACGAGCGGGAGATGAGACGGCTCAAGACCATCCTCGAGGAGTGCCGCTTCGCCACCCTTCGTTCCATCATCAATTCGATGGACGAGCCGGGACAGCGCGATACCGTCCTTTTCAATCCGCTGCTTATTACCGAATTGGCCAAATTCCTGAACCGGAGCGGCAGGCGCACCAGCGCCCGTTCCATCGCCTCCGACACGTCAGTCGCACCGCGTCCGCAATTCCGCGACGTCTCCGCCCTGGTCGTCGACGACAACCGCATCAACCTGATGGTGTGCGAAAAGATGCTGCATCTCTACGGCGTCGCCGTCACCACCGCGCCGGGCGGGCGCGAGGGATTGGCCCTGGCCCGCGAAAACAAATACGACATCCTCTTCGTCGACCACATGATGCCCGAGGTCGACGGCATCGAGGTGACGGAGGAAATCCGTTCCCACGACGGCCCGAACAAGCGCACGCCCATCGTCGCCCTCACCGCCAATGTGGTCAATGACATGCGGTCCTTCTACATTCAGGCGGGCATGGACGATTTCGTCGGCAAGCCGATCGACAGGAACGAGCTAACCCGGGTTCTGACGCAATGGCTTCCGCCGGAAAAAGTCATCCAGACTATGGGAACGAACAAGCATATCGGGTAAGCTGGGTGACAGCGAGGGGCAGAATCGCGCTTTTCCGCGCGACAGCACTCGGGGGAGATTTGCACATGTCGCACCGTCTGATTACCGCCGTCCTGGCATTCGCCATCGTTGCCGCCGCCACTGCTACACCCGCATCCGCTCAGGACCGACTCCTGGAGGAACTCACCTGCGAGCCGGTCAACGGATACATTCAGCTACCCGGCATCCTTTACGACGACCTGACCCCGCTGGCCCGCGAGGTATTCCGCGACAATCCGGCGGCGGTCACGAACGCCCTCTATGCCCTTCCATTTGAGGAGCGCGAGGATTTCCTCATCCTTTATCTCGTTCCCGAAGCGCGCGAAAAACACCGCTATTTCTTCGCCCGCTGCCGCGAACTAAGCCAGCGCCGGGAAATGGCCTCGAAGGTCGTCCTGGGCGGCGAGGTTATCCCGCCCGCCCTCAAGGCCGAGCTGGTTGAGCGGGAGCGCGTCCGCCTTGCCCTGCACGAAGGCGCGATTCCCTTCAGCCTCGGGGCGGGGATTGTCTATATCCCGATTCCATTCAATTACGCTATCCAGGATTCGCCCCTGCCCGGCTTTGTCGACGATCCCGAGTTCGCCAACAACCTCGCCCTGTTCCGGAAAGCCGATCCGGTCCCGCTCGATGGCCAGCCGGTGCCGCTTGTCCGCCACCCGATCCTGGCTTCGGTCCGTCATGTGCGCGAAGGGTCCGACAACCTCGCCACCCTGATTCAAGCCTACCGCATCATGGTCGACGCGGACTGGCGTCTGACCGGCATGTATCCCCCGCTGGTGACGCCCGACCAGGCCGAAACGGTGGAGTACAAGTGGAACCTGGACCCGTTCCATATCAGCGACAATTCCTTCTGCTACGGACAGTTCGAGAAGACCCGCGACTTCCACGGCGTCGAGGGGATTCGTTACCGGGTCACCGCCATCATCACCATGCCCGGCTCCTACATACAGGTTTCAATCAGCCACAGCGCCAACACCGGCCTCGACATGGTGAACGAAATGAACTCCGACCTCGTCCGCTGGCGGGACGACATCCTGGCGGCGAATGTGCGATAGGTCGAGAAAAACGCCCCAGCTTCCCAAAAACGTCACCCCGGCGTCTCCACATCCATCCGGGCGGAAAACGGGCGGTTCGGCCGGGGTCCACGCCCCGACCTCTGGCTACAAAAAAAAGCGCGCCCCATCGGGACGCGCTTTTTGCATAGCTGCACACATCATAACTCGCAAGACGACTACCCCGCGTTCTTTTCCTTCCGGCTGCCCCGCGCACCGTTCTGAACAGCGCTCTTCCGGTTGGCGGAGTCGACCTTTTCCTGGCCGCGCTTGGCTAGATCGGAATTGCGGATTTCCATGCGGCGAATCTTGCCGCTGGTGGTTTTGGGAAGCTCATCCACGAACTCGACCACGCGCGGGTACTTATAGGGCGCGGTCGCCTTCTTGACATGGTCCTGGAGTTCCTTCACCAGCTTGTCGTCGCCGATGGTGCCTTTGGTCAGGACGCAGGTCGCCTTCACCACCTGGCCACGGACCGGGTCCGGGACGGCGGTCACAGCGCATTCAATAACCGTCGGGTGGGTGAGGAGCGCGCTCTCGACCTCGAAAGGACCGATGCGGTAGCCCGAACACTTGATGACGTCATCGTTGCGGCCGACAAACCAGAAATACCCGTCGGCATCGCGCCAGGCGGTGTCGCCGGTCGAGTAGGTGCCGTTGGTCCAGCTCTTCTCCATCGCGGCCGCGTCCTTGTAGTATTCGCGGAACAGGCCGGTCGGGTGCTTTTTGTCGGTGTTCTTGATGACGATAGTGCCGACGATGCCGTCCTCGCACGATTCGCCGTTTTCATCGACAATGTCGATATCGTACAGCGGCGACGGCTTGCCGGTGGAACCGGGCTTGACCGGGAACCACTCGTAGTTCGCCAGGATGACCGAGGTCTCGGACTGGCCGAAGCCTTCGGTAATGGGGAGGCCGGTCGCTTCGAGGAAGCGTTCGTAGACCTCCGGATTCAGCGGTTCGCCCGCCGTTTCGGCGTGCCGCAGCGACGAGAAATCGTACTTCGAAATATCCTCTTGAATCAGGAAGCGGTACACGGTCGGAGGCGCGCAGAAGGTGGTGAGCTTCAACCGTTCCATGGTGTGGAGCAGGTGCGCCGGGGTGAACTTGTCAGTGTCGTACGCCACCAGCACCGCGCCGCAGATCCATTGGCCGTAGATCTTGCCCCAGCCGAACTTGGCCCAGCCGGAATCGGCCATGGTCAGGTGCAACCCGCCGTCCTGGACATGCTGCCAGTACTTGGCGGTGGTGATGTGGCCGAGGGGATAGGTGTAATCGTGCAGAATCATCTTCGGCATGCCGGTGGTGCCGGACGAGAAGTAGATAAGCATACCGTCCCGGCCGCCCGTCTTCAGCTCGCCGTCCGGGCGGGTCCAGTCCTCCGAAGCCGCATCCAGGTCGGCGCGCAGGTCGCGGCAGCCTTCGGGGATGTGATCGCCCAGAATGGAGACGACCAGACCGGCGTCGCAATCGGGGCGCGCACCGGCGAGGGATTTCAGGATTTCGGCGTCGTCGACGGCGCAGACCATTTTGACGTCCGCGGCCTTGCAACGATAGATGATGTCCTTGGCGGTGAGTTGGAAGGTGGCGGGGATGACGATTGCGCCCAGCTTGTGCAGGCCGATCATGGCGAACCACGCCTCGGGACGCTGCTTGAGCATGAGCATGACCGTGTCGCCCTTGCCGATCCCCTGGTTTTTGAACATATTGGCCGTCTTGTCGGTCCACCGCTTGACGTCGGCCATAGAGAAACGTTTTTCCTCATCCGCGTCGTTGACCCAGACCAGGGCGGGCTTCTCCGGTTGTTCGGCGGCCCAGGCGTCGATGACGTCGTAGCCGAAGTTGAATTTATCCGGGATGGTCAGTTCGTAGTTGGCGATAAAATCTTCGTAGGAGGAGAACTCGGTCTGTTTGAGGAAACGTTCGATCATGGTACTGGTCCTTTATGGAGGTACCCTAGTCAATTACCAGAATTAGCCCACGGACAGGCCAATCGCGACTAAGGAATGAGGAGTAAGGAAACAAAAAAAGCGTTCGGAGGTGTTAGGCTACTACTGCTACTACTACGAAACGCGCTACTACGGATACCGACAGGGCGTGCGGTACTACGGGGGAGAAAGGCGTGATGTCCCGTTCCATGAGTGCGAGTTTTCGCGGTCCGATAGCTTTCATTGTTCCTTCCAGTACGATGCAGGGGCTCGTGTCCGGCTATGCCGGTTTTAGTGAACCTGTAAACAAATCAGTCTCAACCTCTCGGCAAATGAATAAATAAACGCCGACCCAAAACGGACGGCTACCTTAGCGTCCATTATAATAGATAGTATCGGCTTTGGTAGCGGAAAATAGAGAATTTTTTTACGCCTCCTATTCGAGCAATCGCGGCGCTTCGTCCGAATGCCCGACCCCGCCGTCTTGATTGCTCAGAAACGATTGCGGCGAGCGGCCTTGCAGCAATGACTGCGCCGCGCCCGCGTCGGCGATAAGATGGAACCGAGAAACCATCTGCCGCAATTCGTCCGCCTGACGCTCCAGCGCCTGGGCCGACGACGCTGTCTGCTGCGCGTTTTGGGTCGTCTCCTGAATGACCATGTCAATCTGCGACAACCCCTGCGATATCTGCGCCATCGCGTCCGACTGGGCGTTCGAGGCGGCGGTGATATTTTCAAAAACCTCGGCCACCCGTCCGGTCGCTTCGACGATCTCCTGGAACTCGGCGTCGGAGCGTTCGGCCAGCGACGCGCCTTCGTCCATCCGCTGGGTCATGGCCGCAACCATCGCTCCAGTTTCGCGCGCCGCCTTGGCGGACCGGCCCGACAGGTTCCTGACCTCGTCGGCGACGACGGAAAAGCCCTTCCCCTGCCTGCCGGCGCGCGCCGCTTCGACAGCGGCGTTGAGGGCGAGCAGATTGGTCTGGAAGGCGATGTCGTCGATCAATTTCGCCACCTTGGCGATGTTCTTGCCCGCGTCGCGGATTTCCGCCATGGAGGCGACGAGTTCGCGGACGGCGTTATAGCCGCGCTTGGCCGAATCGAGGCTGTCGGTCGCCAATTTTTTCGCATCGCGGGCGTTGGCGGCGTTGTCCTTGGCCTGCGAGTCGACGTGCAGCGCCGTTTGGGAAATTTCCTCCAGCGCCTGCGCCGACGTCTGCGCCCCCTGCGACAGCGACCGCGACGCCTCCGACACCGCCTGCGAGCCGTTCGAGACCCGGTCCACCGTCCGGCTCACTTGGATAAGGGTGGAATTGGAGTTCGCCAGCATGGTGCGGAGCGCCCAACCGAGCTGGTCCGATTCGGACCGAAGTCCGATGGGGCTGGTGTAATCGCCCATCGCCATGGCGTTGGCCATATTGATTTCGTTACGGTTCGACGCCACCACCTCCTGCAGCGACCGGGCGAGCTGGCCGATTTCATCATTGCGGCGGAGCGCCTTTGTCGCAACGTCGTTGGTCAAATCGCCCTTGGCGACCAGGCTGAGGTGCCTGGCCATTTCACGGACCGGCTGGGCGATGCGGTAGGCCATAACGACACCGGTCACCACCGCGCCCGCCACCAGCAGAAGGGAAAACCCGACCAGCCAGCGGAAGCGCCGCGATGTCGCCTCCAGCGCGCCGGCAGCCTCGACCGCCGCGTCCTCGGCCGCGGCCTTGGCGCGGTCGATCTGTTCCTGCAGCCCCGACGCCCGCTGGCCGGCCGCCTGGGTCTCGCGGCTTAAATCCTGCAAAAGGGCGAGGGAACGGGAGTGCGAGCGCATGGCGTTCTGGACATTGTGTTCAGCCGTCCGCACCAGGGCGGCGTTCAGAAATTCGATACGTTCTTCTATCTCTTCCCGTGCCTCGCGGCCGCTCAGGAAAATGGTATCGTAAGCATTACGGGACACTGAAGCGAATACCGGACCGCCCCGAATAAGGTCGGCGACCAGGCGGTCGAGATTGGCGATTTCAACCATAAAATCATCGTGGTTGGTCTGCCATGCCGCCAAAGCTTCCTCCAACGAAGCCCACGCCTCGGTCTCTTCGCGGGTGCGGGTGAGTTCCTGGTAGCGGCGTTTGGCCTCGTCGAGACCGGCCAGGGCGACATCCATATTGCGGATATGGGCGTCTCGGGTCTGGCGCAGTTCCTCCAGCTCGAGGTGGCGCATATTGAGTGCGAGGAGAAGGGCGCGTTCCGCCGCCGTGACATCCGACAGGGCGAAGCGGATTTGCGCAATAGCGAAGGTTTTAGGCAACATTTCGTCGCCCATGTCGCGGAGCGCCGCCGAGGTATCCTCCTGCGCGCTCGAGACCATGGTGGAGACCTCACTCGCGCTGTTCTGTAGGCGGGAGCTTTCGGCGATGGTGTCGCCGGCTGTGCCGAGAAGAGCGGACAAGCGTTGCAGGGCGCGGTCGTTGGCGTCGAGTGCCGCTCCTGCCGTGCTCATGGACACGGCGGCGCTGATGCCGATGATAAGCGGTACCAACGACATGGCCAGAAATATGGCCGCCAGCTTATAGGTAAGGCTCTTCATGAGCATCCCCTGGATGAGACGGAAGAGGGAAATTACAAGAGGGGGATAATTGTAAAGGTTGTCCCCGCCTATTGCAAGAGCCATGGCGTAGCGGTTGGTGGAAGCCGAAGGGACGGTTTTTTTTGATGGCGGGAGGAGGGACGGCAGGTATACTTACCTGACGCCAACCACCACTGTCCATACCATAGGGAGGAACGATGCACCGCGCCGCCGTTTGGCTTTTCGCACTAGCCGGTTTGCTGGTCCAGTTCGTCGCCGCCTCCGCCGTGGCGGAAGACGCGCCTGCGCCGACTTTCACCGGTGACATCGTTATAGGCGCGACCTTCCCCCTCTCCGGCGAACTCGAGAACTACGGACAGTCCGCCTACTACGGGGCCAACACCCGGGTGCGTATGGTCAACGCCGCCGGAGGCGTCAACGGCAAACGTCTGGTCCTCGAATGGCGGGACAACGGATCCAACCCCGAGCAGGCGGTCGCCGATATCCGCGAACTTGTGGAAAAGCACAACGTCCCCGCCGTCCTCGGCCCCCTTTTGTCCGACGCCACCATGGCTGCCCGCGACGTCGCCGACGAGCTTGAGGTCGTCATTCTCAGTCCGCTCGCCAGCGTCGACGCCGCCTCCCAGGATAACCCCTGGGTCTTCCGGGTCGGCTTTTCCAATACCCAGATAGCCAGCGGTATGATCGATTTCCAGATGCGCTCCTTCGGGGTCAAGTCCTGCGGTATCCTTTACGACTCGCGTCACACATTCTCCATCGAACTCTCCCAGGTGTTCGCCGATACCTTTACAGAACACGGCGGACGGGTCGTGGGCATCCACAGCATCATTGACGAGAACGGCGAAAAGGATTACGTCACTCCTCTGCGCGCCCTCGCCGAGGAAAAGCCGGACCTCATTTTCGCCGCCTCCTACGCACTCGAGGCGACCGAAATTGTCCGGACAGCGGGTGACCTCGGGATCGACATCCGGCTCTGCGGTCCCGATACCTGGGACAACGAACTCGTCTACGACGCTTCCGGCACCCGTCTGGTCGGCACCGCCGTCGTCTCCGCCCTGTTCGAAACAGCCTTTAATTACCGCCCGTTCCAAACCTTCTACAACGCCATGGAACAAGCGGGCATGGATTTCCCCGACGCCCAGGCCGCCAGCGCCTATGACGCGGTGTCGCTCCTCGTTGTCGCCCTCGAGAAGGGCGAGACCTCGGCGCAAATCCGCGAAGGCCTCCTGGCCATCCGCCGCCTCCCCCTCGCCACCGGCAGGGTGACGATGGGCCCCAACGGCAATGTCCACAAACCGGTAATCATCCGCATTGTCGAACGGCGGAACAACCGCCTCCTCCCCGTCTTCGCGGTCAGAATCGATCCGTAAATGCTTGAAGGTCCATTCCAAAAATACCCATAACTGGTAGTGACACGGTTCATACGATTCACCGGGCCGTTTTACCGGAAATATATTGCGGCGGTGTAGGAAAGATGATAATCTACGTGGGCAAATTCCCGAACTTTCCATTGAGGAGAAAACCATGCCAGGCATACGTCGCCTCGCGCTCTTGGCCACCGTGCTGCTTTTCCTCGCCATGCATTCCCAGGCGGTCGATACTCCGGCGGGATGGATAGCCGGCATCGGCGCGTCCTCCCTCGACGATCCCATGGCCGCAGCCGATGAAGCCGCAGCCCAGGCCAAGGCCGGACTCGGTTCCTCGCCGGCAAAGCTGGTCATCGTCACCGCTGCCCAGCCGCAGCTCACCCCCGCACTGGTGGAGGGGGTAAAAAAGCATTTCCCCGCCGACATTATATTCGGTAGCCAGGTCACCAGCCCTCTGAGCCCATACGGCAACCACCCGGACGCGGCGACAATCGATGTCGCCGTCGGCGTGTCGGTCTTCGCCCTCGGCGGCGATACCGACGTCTCCACCGCCCTGGTCCGCACCGACGTGGAGGACGACGACGTCTATTACAACGCCGGCGTGGCCTTGGCTGAACAATTGAAAGACGCTATCGAATCCAGCGAGCGCCCCGGGCGTCTCGTCGTCACCTTTGGCGACCAATACACCGGGTCGAACCAGGATTTCGCCTCTGGCATGAACGACGGCTTTGAAGAGGTCTGGCCCATCATCGGCGGCGCCAGCGGCAACGTCACCGCCAAGGTTATTTACCAGGGTGAAATCCAGACCGGCATCAATTTGGGCATTCTCCTCGCCGGCGACTTCACCATCGGCCAGTCGGTTGGTGAAGGCAGCCACACCCCCGCCATCGCCGATCAGGCATTGGCCGAGGCAATCGGCCAGGGCGACAAGGAACCGTTTTTCGCCTTTATCTTCAATTGCCGCCGCCGCCGCACCGGCATGATGGAACGCAACCAGTTGGCCGAGGAGTTGTCGGTTATCAAAGAGCGCATGGGCGACGCGCCTTTCTTCGGCTTCTATGGCCCGGGCGAAGTCGGCGCCTACAAGCCGGGCGAGGCTGTTCGCGGCATGGGCTTTACTGTGGTGACGGCTGTTCTTTTCGCGCAATAGCCACGGCAATCGTTAAACTGAAATACCCGGACAATGTCCGGGTATTTTTGATCGTTCTCTCCATTACCCCGTCATTCGAGTTTTGTGGTGGTTCTTATAACAATCGCTATGCACGCTCTGTAGCGGAACACATTTCCATAAACAACGAAAAGGAGTAGATCGGTGGCACTCAAAAGCAAGTTGTATCTCTCGTATTTCGCCATGATCGCGCTTGCAGTCGCGACCTCTGTCATTTCCTTCACGGCGTTCCAGTCCATCGACCGGAATCTTGACGAAACGAGGGAACAGGTCGAGCATGTCGCATCCACCCTCATTCCGGTCAACGACTGCTGGGTCGACATCGTGTCTCGCCTTCCCGCCGCCGGGCGCGGACTCTATGCCTATGGCTATAATTATCGGGCCGATGATTACGCCGAGGCGATGAAGAATTTAGACGCGCTGGACGCCACCTTTGCCAGGCTGGAAAAACTGACCACCACGACCAATCTCTCGGCGGGACTGCCGGAGACGCGCAAAAACGCTGCCGAGCTCCGCCGCCTTGGCGCGTCCATCCACGCATCCATCGAACAAATAACAACCCTGAACCAGGACTTCACTCGCTTGGCGGACGAGATGGAAGCCATATCGGATACCATATACGACGACGCCTGGGCAAACCTGGAAACCATCATCGACGTCGACGCCGAAGAGTACGACGCGGGCGAAGCCCGCATCCGGTCGGACATGGTCAGCTTTACCTCCGACCTGTTCGATTATGTGGTGCGGTCCATCATGGCGTATTGGAAAGCGCAGAACAGTCGGGGCCAAAAGGCGGCGGAGGAGTTCACCGGTGCCGAAAACCAGCTCCGTGGCCTCATCGCGCTGATTGACGAACAAAGCAGCCCGGCCGACCTCGCGCCCGAGCGCCGCCAACAATACAACAGCATGCGCACCGTCGTCACCAACCTCCTGCGGACCGCCACCGGGGTCAAGGACAGCTTTGCCGCCATCGACGCCGGTACCGCGCAACTCGAGGCTCTCACCAATTCCACCCTGGCCAGCGCCATGGCGTCGGCCGCGAACATCGGTGCGCAGGTTAACGACGGCGCGAACGTCATCCGTTCCTCCACGAACAACATCGATGACCGGGTCGCCTCGGCGGAACGGGTCCAGCTTATCCTCCTGGTCGTCATTATCCTGTTCGGCCTGGTGATGGCACTCACCGCGACCCGGAACATTGTTCGCCCCATCGTCACCGTTATCGAAAGGCTGACCCACGGCGAGGACGTCATCGCCAACGCGGCCGAAAATATCGCCGAAGCCGCCCAGAGCCTGGCCGACACGTCCAGCGAGCAGGCGTCGTCCCTTGAGGAGACGTCGTCCGCCCTCGAGGAGATGGCGTCCATGTCGAAGTTGGCGGCGGACAATGCCGCCGCGACCAACAAACGCACCCGTTCGACCTCGGCCATCGTCAGTGAGGGTGCTCAGGCCATGCAGGACATGGAAGCGGCCATGGCCGACATCAACGGCAAGGCGGAGAAAATTTCCCACATTATCAAGGCTATCGAGGAAATTGCCTTCCAAACCAACCTCCTCGCCCTCAATGCCGCTGTCGAGGCCGCCCGCGCCGGCGAAGCCGGTAAGGGTTTTGCCGTCGTCGCAGACGAAGTCCGGAACCTGGCGGGCCGCTCGGCTCAATCGGCCCGCGAGACGACAGCGCTTATCGAGGATACGGTGGCGAGCGTCGAGAATGGCACCCGCATCACCGAGCGGTTGATGGAAAGCTTCAAGGGCATAGAAAGCGGCACGAGCGGCATCACCGACCTCATCGACCAGATCGCGGCGGCGGCGTTGGAGCAGGCCCAGGGAGTCGACCAGGTCAACCACGCTGTGGCGCAGATGGATCAGGTGACCCAGCAGAACGCGTCGAGTTCAGAAGAAACCGCCGCCGCCTCAACCGGCCTCACCTCGCAGATCAGCGAACTGCATGGGACCATCGCCACCCTGACTCACCTGGTCTACGGCCACCCTCTGAGCAGCACCGATTCGCCCCGGCCCAGGCCCACCGTGTCCGGTCCCGCGCGGGTGCCGCGCCCACGCATGACGGTGCGTCCGGCCCGGCCGCAGCTTCCCGGTCCGGGAGCGCGTCAGCCCTCCCCCGCCACCAGCGCCGACAACGCCCGTATCATGCGACCGGACAGCGTCATTCCGCTGGAAGGCGATGATTTCAGTGATTTCTAGGTCAAAAAAAACCGTCAAAGAAATAATCCCCCGTCCGAATGGGCGGGGGATTTTTCGTGGCAACTATTGTTCCTGCCTGGATGCTTACTTAAACACTAGTTAGATTGCCCAGAAAATCCTTATACCCGATAATTCTCCGCAAGAGGTGCTTGACGCAGGGCGGCTGGAGTGCTATAGTATTCCTCATTGGTACTACTATTTTTAACGAGAGCCCATGGACGCAACCAGCATGTTAATCGAATTCGGCCTTACCAATCAGGAGGCCAAGCTTTATATTGCCTTGTCGGGACACGGCGCGGCCACCGGCTACGAGGCGGCCCGCCTGACCTCGATCTCCCGTTCAAACGCCTATGGCAGCCTCGACGGCCTGGTCGACAAGGGCGCGGCACGCGTGGTGGAAGGAAAACCGCAGCGGTTCGTCGCCGTGCCGGCGGGTGAATTCTGCGCCAACCGAATCCGCCGCCTCGAGTCCTACCGCAACGCTCTCGAAGCCGAACTAGTGCTGGTCGATGAGGCGGATTGCCCCTACCTGACGATTCGCGGCGACGACAACATCGCCGACAAGGTCGCCGACATCATCGCCTCGACGACGGCGCGCATCTACCTGGCCATGCCCGCCCACCTGCTCGCCCCATACATTCCGGCGCTGGAAGGCCTCACCGCCCGTGGCATCAAGGTGGTGGCAATCACCGACGGCGACCTCGTCATCGACGGTGCGACGGTTTACCGTTCGAGCAAACCCACGCCGAGCCTGCGGGTCATCGGCGATTCCGCCATGACTCTGACGGGTGAGATTGGCGGTTCCGGCGCAGCGCTCTTTTCAATGAAAAGAAATCTCGTCAACCTGATTCGCGACTCCATCCGTAACGAAATACAGCTCATCACCCTGTCCCAGGAGGCACCACCCCAATGAACACCACTGCAGCAACCCTCTACGCTATTTCAGCCATCACCGTCCTCGCCGGCGCCGCCATCGCGCCCGCCCTCGGCTCGATTGCACAAAACTTCCCCGGCGTCGACCCGATTCTTATCCAAATGCTTATCACCCTGCCGTCCATCATGGTCATCCCCTGCACCATGCTCTCAAACAAGGTTTGCCACCGCTTTGGTAAGAAGCCGGTGTTGGTGGCGGGGTTGCTCTTTTATTTCGTGGGCGGCTGCGGCGGCGGCCTGACCGACAATATCTGGACGCTTCTGGCCATGCGGGCGCTATTGGGTATCGGCATGGGTACCATTACCCCGGTCTGCCATTCTCTCCCCGCCGATTTCTTCCAGGGCGAGCGCAAGGTAACGGTCATCGGCAGGATGTCCGCGTTCATCACCATCGGCGCTGCCGTGTGTTCGGTCGGCGCGGGCTGGCTGGCAGTGCTGTCGTGGCGGGCCAGCTTCGGCATCTATGCCGTCAGCCTGCTGGTCCTGCTTATGGTCATCCTCTTCCTGCCGTCACCAAGGCGGATGGAAACGCCGTCGCTGGCGTCGGCACCGGTGCGTTTACCGCGAAAAGTATACCTGCTCGGTCTGACCATGCTTGTCTATATGGCTGCGTTTTATGCATTCCCGCTTGGCTTGTCCATGCATCTGGAAACGGCGGGCATCGGCGACTCGCGCACAGCCGGTTACCTGTTCGCGCTGATTTCCGTCATCGCCTTCGCCATCGGCATGGTCTTCCCGAAGTTTATGGCCTTCTTCGGCAGGCGGCTCCTGATGGTCCTGCTGTTGTGCATGGGTGGAGGCTATCTCATCGTCGCCTTCGGCGGTTCAGCCGCCCTGGTGTGGTTTGGCTGTTGTCTGGTCGGTGTCGGTTTGGGCGGCCTGACCCCGCTCCACTACGTCCTGGTCAACCGCGCCGTGGACAAGGAAGCCACCGTTAAGGCCGTGTCGGTTCTTGTTGCCGGCACCTTCGCCGGGCAGTTCGCGTCGCCGTTCCTGCTCCTGCTGATCAAGAACATCCCAGCCGCCCACCTCAATCTCGGTCTATTCGGCTCCATCGGTTCGGTGATGACCATCATGGGCCTTTGCCTTATTCCGGTCCTGCTCCTGACCCGTGCCGTACCGGCTCCGGCTACGGTGTCGTCCCGCACCTCGGCGCGAGCCTCGGCCCGCCAATAGGCATCTGTTTATCTCTATGCAAAGCAGCCCCTCTCCGGAATGGAAAGGGGCTGTTTTAGTGTGGCTGGACTCGGTGGTTATCGCTTCAGGCTGAGTAGCTCCTGAATCATCTCGTCCGCGGTCGTGATGATGCGCGAGTTGGCCTGGAAGCCACGTTCGATAGAGATCATCTTGGTGAATTCCTCGGACAAATCCACGTTGGACGACTCCAGTTGCATATGGCGGATCTGGCCGTTGCCGCCGGAATTGGCGTGGCCGTATCGGGCGTCGCCCGAGGCGGGGCCGGTATAGAACAGATTGGTACCGGCGGCGATCAGGCCGTTTTCGTTCGGGATCATCGCGAGGCCGATCCGCGCGATCTCCACCGTGTTGCCGTTTGAATACACGCCCCGGATGACCCCGTCCAGGCTGACGGTAAAGTCGTTGAGCGTTCCAGGCGGGCGGCCGTTCTGGGAATAGAGCTTGAACGAATTCGACGTAGCCGAGCAGGTCAGGGTGGAGAAATCCAGTTCCTGCGTCGACCGGCTCGACAGGCTATTGATCAGGCTGATGATGATCGGCTCGTTGACGCCCTGGCCCGACTGGTTGATGGTGATGCCGTCCGTCTCCGAATAGTCCGCGCCCTTGACGTAGTTGCCGTTTTTGTCGAAGCGGATCAGGCCGGTGCCGACGTTCAGGTTCGAGATAATTTCGTTTGTGTTCGGATCGGTCTGCCAGCCGGCATCGGAGTCGTCCGGACAATCGGCGTACCAGCGCCAGGTGGTGAAGTCGCTATCCTGCGACACCTTCGCGAGACGCAGCGTCGCTGTCTTCGGATTGCCGAGCGAGTCGTAGAAATCCATCGTCACCACCGCCGAACCGCCCTGCGGCTCGCTGTAATCGGACTCGGCGTTGAACATCGCCTCGTGCGACACGTTCTTGTAGCTGATGGAAATGTCCGAAATCGCGTTCTGATCGCCCAGGTTCGAGACAATGGACACGTTAAAGCTGGGTCGGTCGTCCTTGACGTACTGCTGTTTTTCCGGATCCCAGCGGTCGTAACGGACCGTCTGCACGCCCGAACGGGAGTACGCGCCAGCCGATTCGGCCGGCGTATCGTACGAGTCCGAACCGTAGTTCTTGTCGCTGACGTGGGGCGGAATCGACAGCAGTCCCATCGCGCCGCCGACCGAATCCATGTTCGTATCCGAGGTCGCCAGCGAGACATTCTTCAGCGCTTCGTCGTAGGCGAGTTTGTCGAACGACGGACTCGACGGATTGCCGTAGGGGTAATCGTCATCGACCACGGCGCCGAACATCGCGGGGGTGATGTTCTGGCAGGCCACGGTCGGCTCGTCCACATCGCCGGCCATGAACTTGAGGAAATGTTCGAGCGTGTACGACTGCTCGCGCCCGACCGCCGTTTGCCCGTTGGTTGGTTCCGGGCCAACGGGACGGTTGTAAACAAACTCGGCCTCAACCTTGCTGTCGCCCTTGCGGAACGACAAAGAGACAGCGTCGCCGTTTTTGATATTATTGAACGGCTGTACCCAGACATTCCCCTTCAGATACCAGATGTTTTCCAGCGGCGTGTCGAGGGATGCCGGGTAGGTGTCGTTGACGTACGGGAGCGACGCGCGGGTGAGAACCCGCCCTTCGGGCCAGCCGCTGCCGTCGACGCCGTTGGGCCAAATTTCCCGGATCGCCTGGTTGACGTCGGCGGGATCGCTGTTCGGATCGGCAATGATGCGGTTCCGGGCGACGATATCGTCAAACCCGAGCGACGACCCCGTCGATTCATAAAACCACGCCGGATAGGTGCAATCGTTCCCGATCGCTTCGTTGGTCGAGGTCAACGCCGTTGCGGGCAGGAACCCCGGCACCTTGATGCCATACGCGGCCGAAGTCTGGACATTGCCGCCGTTGACGGTCTTGATTTCTTGAACGATGGGGATGCGCTTGATGCCGAGGCCGTTCGGATCGGCTTGCGTCTTCAGTTCGGCGATGGTCATCGGCGTGCGTTGCGCCGGATCGGTACTTGTCGGATCCGCCAGTTTTTCAATACCCCAATACCCCGCGTTGGGATCGTTTGCGTCGGTGTTGTAAAAGCGGTAGGCATAATACACCGCCGTGGTCTCGTCGCCTTCGCCGACCGCGAGCGAGAAGTTGTCGCCAAGGGCCGACTCGGTGATCATCCCCGGCGCGTAGACAGTCAGATCGTTCGGGGCGGAGGTGGTCACGCCGTAGGCGGTTTGCCATTTATCCCACGAATCCCGCGAGACCGCGTAGGTGGATTTTTCCAGCGCTTCCCAGCTCGTGTCCACCGTCTTGTCGGTGATGGGATTGCCGCCGTTGAAATCCTTGTTCATCCACGCCTGCAGGCTCGACACCGACGGATAGGCGGTGCCGCCGAACAGACCGGTGCCGTTCGACAGTTCCTGCCGCGAGTCGAGGTTGCCGGTAAATTTCACCTGGGTCGTTTGGGTATGGCCGCCGGTCGAGCCGATGGGAATAACGATGTTCTCCATCTGCGCGTCCTGCGGAATGCTGATGGACCCGTCGCCGTTTTTCCGCGCCATCGTCCCCTGCACGTACAGGCCGTCCCCCGCCATCAGGCTGCCGTCCTCGCCCCGATAGAACGATCCGGCGCGGGTATAGGCAAAGCCGTTGCAGGTGCGGAGCACGAAGAAGCCGTTGCCGTCGATGGCCATATCGTTCGGATTGCCGGTATTTTCGATTGGACCCTGGGTAAAGACCTTGTTGATGGAGGCGGTCTGCGCGCCCGAACCCATCGAAATCGGGTTAATCGATCCCCTGCCCGTCCCGGCGTCCGGCCCGATGCCGCCCCGGAGCGATTGCTCCAGCAGAGTCGAGAACTGGAACGCCCCCTTCTTGAACCCGACCGTATTGACGTTGGCCAGGTTGTTACCGATGTTATCCATCGCCTTCTGGTGCGGATTAAGACCGTTGATACCGGTCGAGAGGGCCTGCATCAGTGCCATGTAAGCTCCTTTGAGCGCGATTGTGCATTGTGTTCCGCCACGGTATTACTCCGGTTTGCTCAATTTCGCGATATTCTCGAGCAGCATGGTTTTGCCGTTGTCGAGTTCGACCGCGAGTTTGCCGTCCACATCCAGACGCTTGGCAATAATGCCGGAGACTTCGGCTCCCGTCGTATCGGTGCCGGTCGCCTTCAATCCGATCAGGCGCGCCAGTTCGTCGCCGGCCGGTTCGCGGATTTCCTTGATGGTGTCGAAGAAGAGTTTTTTCCCGCTGTCGAGAAGCACGTACATGCCGGCCTCGTCCTCGCCCGCGCCGACGACAATGCCGGCAAGGCCGTTTCCTTCCTCGTCCAGACCCGCGACCCAATACCGGTTCAGGCTCGAGGCGGCGTCTTCGCCGGTTGGTTTGCGGGTTTCCTTCACATTATCGACGTTCAGGCGTTCGCCGGAATAAAGGATGAGGTAGACCTTGGACCCGTCCAGTTCGGCGCCGCCGACAATGCCCTTTATTTCGTTGCCGCTGTCGTCCGTGCCGGTGACGCCCTTGTTGACCATTTTGCGGGCCGATTCCACCTTGGTGCGGATTGCGTCCGGGAGGGTGTACCAGAGTTCGTCATCGGTCGGCACGCGCAGTTCGGTAACCTTGTCCCACGTCACCGTCTGGCCGCCGTAAAGCTTGAGCACCACCTGGCCGTTCTCGACCTGAATCTTTTCGACAATACCCCGGACGGGCTGCGCCGCTTCGTCCAGACCGGCTTCGACCCACATGCCGATGACATTGCCGGACGAGGCGATGTCGTTGTACATGCCGGTGGCGTCGTTCCAGACGTTGGCGATGTTCGACACATCGACCTTCTGCTTGTTGGCGAGTTCGACATAGACGCCGTCGGAATCCTGCGTCACCCGCACCACCATGCCGGTGGCGACGGCCTTGTTGACGTCGACGCCGGATACGAATTTGCCGATCATCCCGGTACCGGCCTGGAGCTGGCTGTCGACGCGCATCGCCTTCATGGTCTTGGTCATGGCGATCTGTTCTTCGAGCGCGTTCAACTGCGCCAACTGGCCGGTGAAGTCGATGTCCTGCATCGGATTCAGCGGGTCCTGGTGACTGAGCTGGGTGGTCAGGAGTTTGATGAACTCGTTGTGGCTGACGCCGCCGTCCTTGGCTTTGTCCTTCTCGGCCTGGGCCCGCTGGTAGGCGGTGGACTGGTCGATACCGAATTTGATATTGTCGGTTGCCGACATGGTGAGTCTCCTGTTGCCCCGGCAAAAAGCCGGGAGGGGCCCGCCAGCGCGGGCCCCTCCCGTGGACTAGGCGAACAGATTAAGTTCGCCCGGACCGCCGGCTCCTGCCGGCTCTGCCGCCGGCGTCGGGGGTGCGCTGCCTGGAATCGATTCGGTGTCGCGATGACTCCCGCGCTCGCCCGAACCGTTAAAGTCTGCCTCGCGGCGCTGCCTGCCGCCGCCGAAATCGCCCAGGGCCTCGTTTTCGCCGCGCATCTGGATATCCAGGGTGGCGAGTTCAATGCCCTGCGCTTTCAAATTTTCGCGAAGTTGCTGCAAGTTGTTCGCGAGTTGCGCCGCCGCCTCGGGCTTTTCCACCCGAAGGTACGCCGACACCACGCCGTCCTTCGCCTCCACCCGCAGCATCACCTTGCCGAGTTCGTCCGGGGTCAACTGCATGGTCAGGTTCTTGATGCCGCCCCGGGCGGCGATACGCATTGCGTCGGCGAGACGCTCGATGTTTTCAATCTGTTCCATCATGGTGCTCATGGACGACGCCGGCGTCGGCTGTTGCGCGCCCTTTGCCGCATCGGCGGTTTGGCTGCCCGCCTGAACCGGCTGCGCGCCGGGATTTTTGTCGGCGGGATTGCCGTCCGCATCGCCTTGCGCGGCCCTGTCGGCCATTGCCTGGAGCAGGTTCTTGAAGGTCTCGGCCGACGCGGCCGCGTTCATGAACATGCCGCCCGGCGTGCCGCCGCCACCGCCCGGATTCTGGCCGTCGAGTCCCGCCTTCATCCAGGCGAAGAACTCGGACATCTCCTCGGACATCGCCGTCGTCTCGCCGCGAAGATGACCGGCAAGGCTTTTGATGAAGGCATTGACGTCGCCCGGCAGCGCCCCCGACTCGGGCAGTTTGCCGCCGTCTTTCAGCCATTTCTCGAAGGCTGCGGCCAGTTCGTCGCCGTCCAGCGCATCGAGGGAATCCGTAGTGTTTATCGGACCATTCGCGTCGAAATCTTTAAGGAATTCCGCGAAAAGTTGCGGTGCGTCGATATCCTGATACCCGCCGGGAGCGAGGCCCTGACCACCCAGATACGCCAGCATGGCGGCTTCGCCGCCGCCCACGTACACCACCTGGGCATTGAGGGACGAAGCCAACTGATTGATCATGCCGGTGCCGTCCACGCCAAAGGCGCGGCCGAGGGCGGCTTCAAGGGCATCACGGGGAAGGCCGCTCAGGAGATCGTCCAGGGCGGCGAGAGTGGCGTCGTTGTTGATTTCAGCGTTGGCATTGGCGGAAGCCATGGCCTGCTGCCATGCATCCTGGCCGGACGCATCGCCGCCGGTTGCGCCGCCGCCGGTCGCACCAGGCATTCCGGAGGTAAGCGTATTGGAAGGGGTGGCCAGCATACCGTGGATAAGCCGGGCCGCCTCCTCGGCCGCAGCCGCCACTTCCTCGTCCGGCCGGTCGCTGGACTCGACCGTCTTTTCGATGCTTTTCGCCAGGGCTTGTTTGTCTTTCGACTCCATGGAACCGATGTTGCCGTAGCGGCCGAAATTCTGGGAGCGTTTGCCTGAAAGTGCGTCGCTGCCACGGTCGCGGCTGCCGAATCCGGACGACCTCCGGGTCGCGCCGCCCTTCCCGAGGAAGGTCTGAAGGAATCCGTCAAAGCCTCGGCTCACCGTCTGGACAGCCACCTGCCGAAGGCGCGCGTCAGCCTTGGCGTCGCGGCCCGCGCCCTTCAGGGTGACGAGCTTGACCAACGATGTTGCATCCAGGTTATCAGACATCACAAATCTCCCCTTGCGCCCGTAATGAATCCGTCAGGCACGACATTACGGCGCCTCGAGAATGGTGCTCATATGCGGCAGCGGCGGCAGTGCCGCGCTGCGCGTTTCAAATGAAAAGGGAACCCTTCCCCTGATGGCAAGCAATTCGTTTTCCGCCAGCGGTTCGTCGCCCCTGGTGCCGACCAGCCGACCTTCGCCGATGACGAACGGCGCACCGGCCACGCCGCCGCGCCGCAACCGGGCCGTTGCCGTCCCGGAGAGGACAGACACCTGGTACCCTCCCTGCATGGCGAGTTCGACATCACCCCGCCGGACCAGCACCTCGGCCCCGTCGAGGGCGATGAGTGCGGCCATAGGTTTGTCTTCGTGCAATCGTACCTGGAGGCGCATCTCGCCTTCCAGCACTTCCAAATCAAGCCGCGCGACCTGGTTATCCTCGGTATCGGTGAAGCTCCTCAGACCTCCCATCCGCACGCGGGTTCCGGCTCCAAAGACCAGGACGATATTGGTGCCGCTGGTCATTTCCAGCCGCGAGCCGAACGGGACGATGATTTCGTCGCCGGAGTTGACCCGGTCGGCGATATTGGCGGCCAGACCCGGATCGTCTTCCGCGTGGAAGGAGCGGCGTATGGCTGGTTGTCCCTGAATGAAGGAGACAGCGCCGCAATCGTTATTGGTGACGACAGCCACGTCGGTGGCGGCGACCCAGTATTCGGCTGCACCGGCCCGGCCTGGAGCCAGGACGGCCAGGAGGACGAGAAAGGCGAGAGTGGTGCCGAGAGCGGCAAATCTTGTGGTTGTGGAGTTCATAATCAGAACGCACCTTTCGGGAGTCGTATTTCTGTCTATATCGGCAGGGCGGCCGATAAACCACACGACAATCCATACCCACGATATGCAAGTAAGCTGCCATC
>JAJPXZ010000190.1:2934-28402 GCA_021205245.1 Planctomycetaceae bacterium | reverse complement strand
CGTGGCCGATGGTGCCGACGTTGATGTGGGGTTTCTTACGTACGAAATTTTCTTTGGCCATGTTGGATCTCCATAAAAAAATCACCAAAGCATCTTGACAAACACCCGATTTCAGCCACAATGCCAACTCAAACCGGAAACTTGGCGTCAAAATACCTAAAAAAACACGAAAAAAGCCGTATATAGCTACAAAAAAATCGCTTTCGTCGGCTTTGGGTTGGGGCGGAAACGCAGCCGGCTACGAGGAGTTTTCATCCCCATAACTACCAGCCCGTCGCTTCCGTGATTCCTCACCCTGCGCGAACGAACGCGATTTTGTCGGGGCGCATCTTGCAAATCCTTATGACGCAATGGATTAGCTAAAACCGTCACCCGTTTTGGCATAAAAAAGCCGCCCATTCGGTGCGGCTTTGGTGGTATTAATTTGGAGCTGCTGTCGAGATTCGAACTCGAGACCTCTTCCTTACCAAGGAAGTGCTCTACCGACTGAGCTACAGCAGCAAAAAAAATTCCACACCAGCCTCAGGCGGTGGGGAGAGGTAGATTTAACAGGTTTCACCCTTGTATGTCAATGGAAATTTCGGTCCTCTGGAAAATTTTTGTCGCTTTTGCTTTTCCTGACAGTTTTTGTCTGATTTTTCCGGAGCGGAGGCCGGTGGCGTGGACCCCGGCCGAACCGCCCGCTTTTCGCGCTGGTGGAGGTCCGCACGCCGGGGTGACGTACTAGGACGGTGGATCGAATGGGATTTTATCCACATACACGAACGGTCAAGACAACCCAGCCTCCCCCATCGTCACCCCGGCGTCTAAACCTCCAACCGGGGTGAAACGGACTGTTCGGCCGGGGTCCACGCCACTAACCCCTTGCTCCACCCCGCCCTAGTCGGCCTGGACAAAGCCAAACCCCGTCCCGGCCTTCGACAGCGTGCCGACGCCTGGGAACGGCAAATGCATCCCCGCCACCGTTGTGCCGCTTTCGGCTGCGTAGTCGAAAATCCGCATCCGGGATGTGATCGCCATGGCGGGATCGGAATCATAGGTCACGGCAATTTCGGGCCGCGCCAACTGAATCCCGGCGAAGTGGATGAGGTCGGCGAGAATGATTAGCTTCTTCGAGCCGCTGTCGACTTCAAAGACAGTGTGGCCGGGCGTGTGACCGGCGGCGTTCCTGGCCGTCACCCCGTCCGAAACAGCCTGATCCCACTCAAACGTCACCAGGCCGCCACTATACGCACCGGCGAACTCCATAGCCTTCTGAGGGAATGCCTCGACCTCCACCCGGGACACGACCAGCCGCGCCCTCGGGAACGCCGCTCCGCCCTCGCTGTTCAACAGCCCGCCGATATGGTCGGGATGAAAATGCGTGATTATGACGGCGGTGACGTCCTCCGGCTTGAACCCGGCCTCGGCCATGGAACGAATCAGGTGGCCGCGCTCGCCGCCGTAGCCGGTGTCGAACAGGAGGACATCGTCCCCCAGCTTGACGATAAAGCAATTCACCGAATTCGCCATAATCCCGGCCGGCAGGGCGGCTTTTTCGTCGTCGGTCATGCCGATGAGGAGATCGGGCTTATTGGCGGCGTTCGGATTGCGGTCTACGTCGGCGAGCGCGTAGAAGTCCATTCCGTCCCAGTCGAAGCTCTTCATTTCCACAGCTCCCAGCGTGCCAGCCATAGCGGCGACGGCGACCATACCCAGCAAGAATAATCGATGCATTCTTTTCTCCTGCCCCCTGAAAAGTTTTCCCCTCACCGGTCGACAAAAAAACCGCCATCCCTGGGACGGCGGTTTGTCGGTTGATTCGTTTAGCTCGCGGCGTCGGTTTCCTTCTCGATAACCGACGTCCCGCCGGAGTACATGCCTTTTGACTTGTCCTCACGGAAGCGCTCCAGAGCGCGGTTCTGCACCCCTTCGTGGGCGGCCTTGATATGCTTGAGGAGGTTGGCGACATAGGAGTCGGCCTTGAGTTCCGACTCGGACAGAATTTTGATCGCCTCCTCCTGGGTGTTGTCCTGGCGATAGATGATTTTGAAGGCTTTCTTCAGGGCGGCGATGGAAGCGTCCGGCACCTGGCGGCGACGCAGACCCTCGATGTTCAATGAGCGGATGCGGCTGTTGGTGCGGAAGCCTTCAACAATCATATACGGCGGGATATCGTAGCCGATGCCGGAGCTGGGCGCGACAAACGACATGGTGCCGATGGTGACAAAATGGTGGATAAGGGTCAGGCCAGACAACCAGGCCTGGTCTTCGATATGAATATGGCCCGCCAACTGGCTGGAGTTGGTGATGACCACATTATTCCCGATGATGCAGTCGTGGGCGATGTGGACATAAGCCATGATCATGCAGTTGTCGCCGATGACGGTCTTGCCGCCACCGATGCCGGTGCCCCGGTTGATGGTGGCGAACTCGCCGATGCGGGTGCGGTTGCCGATGATGAGGTCGGTCGGCTCGCCCTTGAACTTCAAGTCCTGCGGATCGCCGCCGACGACGGCCGACGTGCATATATAGCAGTCGGTGCCGATGGTGGTACGGGTGACGATATTGCAGTGGGGCATGAGCTTGGTGCGGTCGCCGATGGTGACATCGGGGCCGACGACGGCGAACGGCCCGATTTCCACATCCGCGCCGATCACGGCGCTGGGGTGGATGACGGCGGTGGAATGTATGGTGCTCATTAGTATCCTATTTTTCTCGGAGACGACACGGACTGCGCCGGCGGGCGCGCTTGTGCGCACCGGTTACGTCCGGATATAACGGTCGACCCGATTATCTAAAAAGCCGGGTTGGAGTCAATAATCGCGAATTTAATCGTTCCTTCAGTGGTAATTTCGCCGTCGACAGTGGCCCATGCCCTGACGATGCCGATGTTCCGTTTCATCTTGATAAATTCGGCGTGGAGATACAGGCAATCGCCTGGAACAACCTGCCGCCGCCATTTGACGCCGTCGGCGGTCATAAGGACGGCAAGCTTGCCTTTGCCGGCGAGTTCGCCCAGCATCATGATAGCACCAGCCTGGGCCAAAGCCTCGACCTGCAAGACTCCCGGCATCAGCGGCTGGCCGGGGAAATGGCCCTGGAAAAATTCCTCGTTGAAGGTCAGATTCTTGACCGCGACGATGCGTTTCTTTTGTTCGAGTTCCAGCACCCGGTCGACCAGCAGGAACGGATAGCGGTGCGGCAGAATGCGGGTGATCTCGGTGAAATCAATGACGCCGTTCGGATTTTCCACTTTGGTGATGTGGGTTTTGAGTGCCTTCGCCAGTTCGATATTGAGGGCGTGGCCGCTCTTGTTGGCGACGATGTGGACGCCGAGGCGGCGGTTGAGAATCGACAAGTCGCCGACGAGGTCGAGAATCTTGTGGCGGACGCATTCGTCGCTCACGCGGAATTCGTTATCGACAATTGCGTCGCCGTCGACGACAAGGGTATTCTGCGGCGTCGCGCCACGGCCGAGGCCGGCCTTCTGCATCGGCTCGACCAGTTCCTTCATGACGAAGGTGCGGGCCGGGGCGACATCCTGGAAAAAGCTCTCCGGATTCACCTCCATGCTGACGGTGCCGCGCGCGCGGGCCGACTGCGGGTAGTCGAGAATATAGGTGACGCGGAATTTGCCGTCCTTGGACGGATAGGCGGTGACGCCGGCGTCGTCGGAACCGACGGAAATCGCCTCCTTGGGGATAAACACTTGGCGGTCGTCGTCCTGCTCCACAATGCCGACTGCCTTCAGCGCCTGGGCGAACTCGAGGGCGGAACCGTCGAGGCCGGGAGCTTCGGGTCCGTCGACCTCGATGACGGCGTTGTCGATGCCCATGCCCCACAGGGCGGAAAGCAGGTGTTCCAGGGTCATGACCTCGACGTCGGGGCTGAGACGGATGGCGTTGCAGGCGCGCGAGCCTTCGCACATGTCGGGGGCGATGACGGCGGTCAGGCCCTTGGCCGCGACGGCAAGGCCGGAGTTGGCCGGGGCGGGACGGACGGTGATGGTGGCTTCGCCGCCACTGTGCAGACCTGTCCCTTTGAAGGTCGCCGCCTGGGCGAGCGTGCATTGTTTCGCCATGCTACTTTTCCTCCTCCAATTTCTTGACTTTGTTTTCCAGTTCCTTGATGGTGGCGCGCATCCGGCCGAGATGTTTGATATTGCGCCATTCTTCAAGCTGATCGCGCATGGGCTTGGCCGGAGAATCGATCCAGACCAGTTTTTCCTCCGCCACGCCGGCCTCGCGTCCGGGGATGGATTTGCTGATCCCCGACTTGCCGACAATGGTTATCCCGCTGCCGACCGTGATGTGGCCGACGACAGCGGCCTGCCCGCCTATCTGGACGCCAGTGCCGATCGTCGCCGAACCGGCGACACCGACTTGTGCCGCAAAGGCGCAGAGAGGACCGAGTTTGACATTGTGGGCGATCTGCACCAAATTGTCCAGCTTCGTTCCGGTGCCGATACGCGTTTCGCCAAAGCGGGCGCGGTCGACACAGACGTTCGCGCCGAGTTCCACATCGTCCTCGATAACCACCGTTCCCACCTGCGGCACTTTGAAATACCCCTGCCCGGTCCAGGCATAGCCAAACCCGTCGGAACCGATAACCGTCCCGGCATGGAAGATGCAGCGATTGCCGATGGTGACCTGGTGGTAAATTTTCACGCCCGGGTAGACGAGGCAGTCCTGCCCGAGCGTCGTCCCGTTGCCGACATAGGTCTGGGGCATCAGCACGGTGCGGTCGCCAATCGTCGCCCCGTCCTCGACCACGGCGCAGGCGCCGATGTGGACATCCTTGCCGAGAGTCGCATTCGGGCTGATGACGGCCGACGGATGAATGCCGGGCGCGGGCCGCGCCGGGGGCGGCGAGATCAGGAGGGAGGCTTTGGCGAAGGCGAGGTCCGGATTCTTCACTTTAAGGAGCGCGACCCCGTCCTGCTCCGTGTCCATCGAGACGACGACGGCGGTGGCCTTGGTGGCGGCGAGGGCGGCGGCGTATGACTTGTTCGCGAGAAAGGAGAGATCGCCGGGACCGGCTTCATCCAACGCGGCCAGGCGTCCGACAGTCGTCTCCGGGCTGCCGTTCACGAGTGTGGCTTCGAGCGCTTCGGCGAGCATGCCGAGGGTGATTTCGGCCATGGGAAAATCCTCTCATATCGGGTACGTTGCATCATTCGGTAAAAGATCACTGCCACCTCAATCGTCACCCCGGCGTGCTTGCGATCGCCGTGCAGAAGACGTGAGGTTGTGCCGGGGCCGCCGGGTAAACAATCGCTGCAGTTTTACAGCGAATTTCTCGCTTAACTGTAGCGAATCGCGTCCACGATTGCCCCGGCACAACCACACGACCCTCGCCCGGTTCCACGCTGCACCGCCGGGGTGACGAGTGGGGTGGTAGAAGCGGACAGTTTACTCAGTCATGACTTTCCTGCCATAGATGATGGGGCGCTCCTCAGGAGCGCCCCGACCACTTCATGCAAAGATTTACGCCTACAGCGTCGGGTTTTTGCCCGGGTCGCGCAGGTGTTCGGCATACCGGTGGTTCAGGAGTTCGGTGATCGATACAGTCAGGTTGGCGCGGTCGTGGACGTACTGGACGCGGCGCATGAGGATTTCCTGCTGAATCGCCATCGGGTCCATGGCCTTGATGGCTTCTTCGGACAGGGCCGGATCCGGGGCGGCGATGATGATGTCGTAGTTGTAATATTCGGCGAGAATCCGGCAGGCGCGCTGGAAGGCGTTATACATGTTCATCCAGAAAGCGGCTTCTTCCTCGCGGACGCGTTTGCCGAATTCTTCCTGCATGGCCTGGACCTCGACCTTGACGCCTTCGATTTCCATCATCGACTTGCGCCAGGCGGCGGAACCGGGGGCCTTCAGGGGATTGTTCTGGAGATCCCGTTCCATCTGCTGGACGCGGCCGATCTCGCCTTCAATACGCTGCTGCTCGGGGGTAAAGGTGGCCTTGATGCGCTCTTCCGTATCTGTCGCATACTTGTAATTCTTAAAAACCTGCTGGATATAGACTATGCCAATCCGCTTGGTTTCGGGCGCCTGGGGCGCTTCGCCGGCCATGGCGAAGCCTGATGCCGCGACGACGGCAAGGACCAGACAAGTGATGAACTTCCGCATTGCACATCTCCTCAACTTTTGGCGACAAACCGGATATCCTATCCAGAGCCGTAAAAAATTAAAAATGAAAAATGAATAATTAAAAATTGCGGGAAAAATTACATTCATACCCCGCGCGCTTCCGCTCACTGATACGGTAGCGCCGTGGTGTAATTTTTCATTGTTAATTATTAATTTTAAATTCGCACATTTAAGGCGCTACAAGACCACGCCACCGTTACTGAGACCTAAAGCCTAGAACAAAGCGCCCATGGTGAACTGGAAGCGCTGGACCTCGTCTTCCTTTTGCTTGTTCATCGGTATCGCGTAGTAGAGGCGGACCGGCATCGGGCCGAGCGGGGTCTTAATGTGCAGGCCAAAGCCGGCGCTGGAACGGAACTTGCGTTCGGTACTTGACAAATTCTCGTTCTGCATAACCTTGTCAACGCCCTTGTTGTACTTTGGATCATCGCCATACCGCCACACAGTACCGATATCATAGAACATCGAACCGCGCACAATCCGTTCCCAAATCGGGAAGAAAAGTTCTACCGAGGCGCTCAACATCGCTTCGCCGCCGATGGCGTTGTCGTAATCGTCGCGCGGCGTAATGCCACGATAATCAAAGCCTCGTACCGAGCCAACGCCACCCAGGTGGAAGCGCTCGTAATAGGGAACCTGGTTTGTGAAATCCAGTACTTCTCCGGTATCGGGATGCGTACTCTTGCCGTCGCCGTCGCCATAAGAGTTTGCATAGGCGGCATCGCCGCGGAAGCCGAGGGACCAGTTCCGCTCCTGACTGTCGACAAAGAACGGAATAAAGTACTGGGTCGATAAAAAGGCACGCCAGAAGTCCTTGCTGGAGAGAGCGTATTTACCAGCCAATTCCACGTTGGCGCTGAGTTGTGCGCCTTTGGTCGGCTCCCAGGAGCTGTCGCGCGAGTCGTAGTTGAGACCTGCAAGCCAGCGGCTGACGTTGTGGTTGCCTTCCTGACGCTTATATTCGTACGAATAGGAATTATCGAACTTCGAAAGGTTGACCATCTCGAAGCGGTAGCCGGCGTTGACCGTCAGTTCCTTGATATCGAAGAGCCGTTTGCCGTAAAGAAGCGACAGGCCGATACGGCGTTCGTGGTATTCGTCGTCGTACTCGTAGTTGTTATAGTAGGCCGACATGGTCATGCTGATCGGCTTGCCGAAGATCCACGGGTTGGTGAAATTCGCCGAATAGGACTGGGATTCGGAACCAACCGACGCGTTTAACGAGAAGCTCTGGCCAGCGCCACGGAACGACTTGCCGGTATACAGATCGCGAAGGGACTTGGGTTTGTCCCGGTAATCGAAGTTCCGCTGTGAAATGCCGAACGAACCGACAATGGAGTCCTGGGACGACACGCCGACGCCGGCGGTAATTTTACCCGTGGAGGTTTCCTCCAACTCGGCGACAAGGATGGCGCGGTCGGGAGCCGAACCCTCGCGGATTTCGATATTCGGGCGGTCTTTGAAGTAAGCGAGGTTTTCGACATTCTCGCGGGTGCGCTGGAATTTCCGGGAATCAATCTTTTCACCCGGGAACAGTTCGAATTCCCGCAGCACCACCACTTCCTTGGTGTGGGTCAGGCCGGTGACGCGCACGCCCTCGATAATGACCTCGGGGCTCTCGGAAATGTGGAAGGTGACGTCCATGACCAAGCCGTCCTCGGTCACCTCCGGCTCGGGAATAACACGGGTGAAGTAGCGCGAGTTCGGCGCCATGCCGTAGACGTCGCGGATTTTCATCGCGTCTTCCTGGATCGTGATGGGACTGTAGACCGTGCCGGGCATGGTGCGGATGGCGGCGCGGATGGACGGCTCGGAAACCAGGCCGGTGCTGGCGAATTCGATATTCACCGAGCCGACATGGTACTGGTCGCCTTCGTCGATGTCGACGTGGAGGAAGACGTCGCGGCGCTGCCAGCGGGACTTCGACACATTCGCGGTGATCTGCATCGGGCGCTCGATAACACGTACGTCAAGGTAGCCTTTGTCCAGGTACGACATGCGGATTCGCTCGAGATCGCGTTCAAAGGCGCGGCGCAGATATTTGCCCCGGGAAATCAGGCCGGAGCGTTTTGTCTCCATCTTGGCGAACAGCTCTTTATCGGTGAAAACAGAGTTACCACGGAAGGTGATGTCGCCGACATAGAGGCGGCCGCCTTCGGATAAGTCGTAGACCAGGCGGACGCCGTCCTCGAAGGGCTGGACATCGACCTCGACTTCGCCAAAGTAATAATATTCTTTATGGAGGAAGTCCTCGATGGCGCGGCGGTCGCGGTTGGCGCGGCCGGCATCAAAGCGTTCGCCCACTTTGGACTCGATCAGGGTGTTGAGTTTGCGGGTCTTGACCTGCTGGTTGCCGGTGAATTCGATACGGCGGATAATGTCTTTTTCGCGCACGACAATGATAATCTTGACGCCGCCCTGCACCATTTCCTTGCGGATCTGGATATCGTCGAACACGCCCATGGCGGTAAGACGCTGGAAATCGCCGTCGAGGGTCCGTTCGCGGAGCGGGTAGCCGACGCGGGTGGACATGCGGTAGATGATCTGATCCGGCGTGGTCGTGACGGTGTTCAAGACTTCGATGGCGGTAACCATATTGCCTTCGGCATCGGGACCGTCGATGTCGGCGAGGCGGGGTTCGGTGCGGAATTCGTCCAGGTAACTGGTATCGTCGTCGTCATAATCGGCATCGTCGTCGAGGCCGGGACCGGCTCTGTCGTCGTAGCCATACTCGTCATCGTCGTAGTCGTCGTACTGATCATCGCCGTAGGCGCTGTCATCGTAGCCGTCATTGAAGGAAGGAGCGCCGCCGCCAAAGGACGGAACCGAACCGGGGATGGCGTCGCCGCTGTCGAAGGGCGAATAGCCGCCGGAAGCGGGAGCCGCGACGTCGTCGGCAAACGGATCGAGAAATGGATCGGCGGAAAAACCGGATGCGCCGCCGTCACCCGCGACCGCGCCGGAACCAGGATACATTCCATCCGGTGAGCCGCCGTAATAGTCGTCCTGAGCATTTGCCGCTGTCGCCATAAGCGCGACAAAGGCAAGGATGACGCAGATCAGGGACGAACCTGTTTTCATGGGCATTACCATTCCCCTCATGCCGTAAAAGCGGCCGGGTCGGGATTTAGGCACGGAAAAAAGACATCTGTCTCTTTCACGGGCACACCCCTCACCAAATCCGCACATTTTGCGATGCTCCGCTCAACTACGCCCGTAACACTTTGTAGCCACTTTATTTACTCTCATGAAAAAGCATCGCAGGCAGCATACGACATGATCAGCGCTTTGTACACGAGTACGAGGTAAAACGCGTAGTCGAAAGTGTCGGAACCACTGTTGCGCCCGAGTTGCGACGGCACACCCTCTAAGCGGCCGTCACAGTTGTTTATCGGGCGTAACATGGTCGGTTATCCACAACTTCGGCCGGAACCCCCGGATCCCGCTAGGATTCAGGCCACGCCCATTTCCGCGACCGGGTCCGCATCGCTGAACCGTTAGGGCGTTGTTGGGCGATCCGGTGGATTATAGAGGAAAGATTGGGGATGTGCAATGCCTAGGACTGTATTTCCAGTTGGGGTTGAAAGGGGTGTCATGCGGGGATTGATGACCAGCCGTAACCGCCACGCCGGCCGGTTCTTCCCGGGCGGCATGGCGCTCGTGTGGCGACGCCACTACTGGGTACTCCTATAAATACTTCTTCAACTGATCCGCCAGTTCCTTGGGATCACACTTGGGGATGAACCCGTCGGCCTCGACCTCGGTGGCGCGGCTGATCATGCTGTCGTTGGTGATGGAACTGTGGAGCAGCACCGGAAGCACCCGCAGGCCCGGATCATGCTTGATATTATAGGTAAGGGTGTAGCCGTCCATCCGTGGCATCTCGATATCGGAGAGGATAAGGTCGACGCGGGTAAAGATGGACTCATTCTGGGCGTCGGCCTCCTGCCGCAGTTCCTCGATCTTTTCCCATGCCTCCTGGCCGTCCCCCGCCTCGATAACGGTGATACCGGCGGCGGACAGCGCCTTGTTCGTCTGTTTGCGGATAAGGGGCGAGTCCTCCACCAGCAGGACGCGCACGCCCTCGCGGCGCTCGCCGCCCATGTTGCCGAGCTCCGACCCCATGTCGCCGTAGAGCTCGAGCACGTTGCCGACAATCCGTTCGAAATCGAGAACAAACGCCACCTGCGCCTCTTCGTCGGTGGGGTCCGGCCGCGAAGGCGTGCCGTCGGCCAAATTGCCGTTTCCTTCGACTGCCCGCTTGTTCGCGAGCGTGCCCTTCAGCTTTGACATGAGGATGGTGCCGACCACGTATTCGATCTGGATAAGCCCGCCGGTGGACGGCGGCGGCATGATGTCTTCCCACGAAATATACGACACCCGCTCGACCGAACTGACGAGGAAGCCGACCGTCTTGCCGGAAAACTCGCAGACGAGGACGATCTGCTCCCATTCCTCGCGCCGCTCGTAATCGTTCAGGAGTCCCAACACCACGCCCATATGCACAACCGGCACGGTGGTGTCGCGGAGCATCATCATGCCGGCAAAGCCGGTGGGGCTGCCGGGAATGGACCGGAGCTTTGTCAGCGGCACGAATTCACGCGTCTTGAAGGCGTTGATGGCAAACACATGGGTCCGCACCGTATCGTTCGGGCCGGGAGCCATGATGTTGAAATCGATCATCCCCACCTGGTTCGAGCCAATGGAGACGGTGTCGATCTGCCGCGAGCTTTCGGCCTGGCGCTTACCGGCGTCGTTGAACGCTTTCGACGCGGTGGTGGCGACGCGCTCGGTCAATTTCGTCGTCTCGATTACAAGGCCGATACTGCCGTCCGGCAGCACGGCCGCACCGGCGACAAGCTGACTCTGCGCCAGCGGCCCTTCGAGCGAACGGATAACCACCTGGCTCGAGCCAAGCGTCTCGTCGACCAGCACCGCCGCCAGCATTTCGCCTGTTTCGACAACGACCAGCACGCCGTCCTCGGGCCGCTGGGCCTCGCCGGCGATGCCGAATTCCTGACCCAGGAACAGCACCGGCAGGATGACGCCACGGATGGTGACGATGGTGCCGCGTCCTTCAATCGTGCCGATGTCGTCCTTGGTCGGGCGGAAGCATTCCCGTACCTGCGAGACCGGCAGAGCCAGGATGTTGGCCCCGACCTTCACCATCATCGCGTCCATGGCGGCGACCATGAGGGGGAACCGCATCCGGACGGTGGAGCCTTTGCCGTGGACGGTGCGAATCTCGACCTTGCCCCGGAGCGAGTCGATGGATTCTCGGACGATCTCCATGCCGACGCCACGGCCGGACAGGCCGGTGATGCGTTTGGCTGTCGACAAGCCGGGCAGGAAGACGAGGTCGGCGAGTTCCTCATTCGTGAGGGTGGCGTCGGGCGCAATCTTGCCCATAGCCACCGCCTTTTCGTGGATTGCGTCCAAATCGAAGCCCTGCCCGTCGTCGCCAAGCTCGATGACAATATCAGAGTTGGTGCGGCTGGCGGAGATGGTTATGACGCCGCGCTGGGGCTTGCCGGCGCGGCGGCGCACTTCGGCCACCTCGATGCCGTGATCGACGGCATTGCGGATAATGTGAATAAGAGCGGCGGACAGGCTCTCGACAATGGAACGGTCGACCTGGGTGTCGATGCCCTGCATATTGATGTCGATCATTTTGCGGCTGGCGCGGGCGGCGTCGGCGGCGGCGCGGCGAATCGTCATGAACAGCGGCCGGATGGAGGTCATGCGCATGGAATTGGCCACCTCTTGCAGGCGCGCGCAAGCGCGGAGCAGATTGGTGGTCTGGAGCGAGAGGTTTTCCTGGCCCTGCAACTGGGTGGTGACATAGGAGCCGATCAGGGATACTTCGCCGACGATCTCAAGGAGATCATCGAGGCGGTTCACATCGACCGAAATCGCCTTGACCTTGGTGTCTTCGACCTTTTTCTCGAGGATTTCGCCCCTGGCGATGGCGGTGGCACTATTGGCTGCCTGGACGCTTGCCAAATCGCGCGACTCAATAACCGTGTCCTCGCCGGTGCGGGAGGCTGCGGACGGCTTCGGCGGGGGTGGGAAAGCGGGCTGGAACGGCTTATTCGCCTCGCTATGCTTTGCCGGAGGCGCGGACGCGGCGGGCGTAGGCGGCGGTGTCGGCGTCGGCGATTTTTGCGTTGTTTCGGCTGTGGACGGCTTGTCCGCTTTGACGTCACACGCCAGCGTGTCGAGGAAATCGGCAGCGCTCAGGTTTTCGGCCAGTTCCCGCGCCTCTTCGGCGCGGATGGTGGCGGTGTCGGCCAGTTCGGATTTCTTTTCGCCGTCTTCCTGCTTGTCCGCCGGGTCGCCGGACGATTCCGTCGATGGCTCGTCCAGCAGGCTCAGGAGAGCCTGTTCCGTTTCGTCCAGGGACGGAGCGGCTTCCGCCACCTCAACTGGCGGCTCACCTTCCGGCGCGCCGGTTTCGATCGGAGTTTCGGGAACGGCCGCATCAGCGTCCGTTTCCGACTCCTCCGCATCTTCGGGGTCGTCCGGGGGCGGGGCGAAGCCGGAGAAGAAATCGGCGAATTTGTCCTCGCCTTCATCCTCGGCAACCGGCTCGGGCGCGCCCGACTCCTTCGACTCGGCCACGGCGAGGCGCAGCTCGTCCATAAGGGCCTTGATAAGGTCTTCGCCGATCTCCTCGCGGCTGTCGCCGGCGAGAATGGGGCGGATTATCGCGGTCAATTCCTGCAAAACAGACACTATCTCATTGGTGAGGATAAGGCCGCCGGAGCGCGCGTCCTCTATCTCTGTCTCGATACCGTGGCAAAATTCGGCGACCGACTTGATGCCGCAGATAGCGCCTTCGCCTTTCAGGGTATGGAATTGACGGAAAATGGCGCGAACTTCGTCGGAATCGGTGACAGGCGGGTTGAGGGCGAGGAGATCGTTTTCCAGCTCGTCGATTCGCTGCTCGATCGCCATGATCATTTCGCGTTTTTCGTCGTCGTCCTCAAAGTCGGTGGCGGCGCTGACCCGGGTCTCCTCTTTTTTTGCGTCACGGAAAAACAGGTTGGCTTCGGCGATGGCTTGTTTGCGGTGGGATTCGATTATGCCCGGGCCGCCGTCGAGATCCTGCAAGACTCCGATAAGGCTTTGAATCGCCTTTACTCCCGCTTCCGGGTTGGCTATGATTCCTTTGGACATGGACTTGGCGACTTTGGCGATATGAGTCGCCACATCCTGGGCCTCGCCGTCGCCGTCCTGGAGGAAAAGCGCTGCCAGATCATCCGCCGCCGCGCCGATGCCTGCCCATTCGTCCAATGGTGAGGTCGCGTCGACCAGGACAAGGTCGGAGGAGAGTTGGCGCAGCTTTTTCATGGTAATTTCGTTCGACATGAAATCCCCCTCCGGCTAACCGCGTCGACGGCGCTCCCCGATTCGTTTGTAGCGTTTCGTGGTTTCTTCAACAATGTTTCAGCGGCATACTCGCGTATGAACGATTGAACATGAAAACGCAATCTTAAGGGACAGTATACCGTAAATCAAGAGATTGGGGAACGGTTTATAGTATAAATGCAAGAACGCCGCGTGGCTGCGAATCATTCGCGAAAAACCCGGCAAGGAACAAACAATGCTCGACGACCCCCTGCCGCCAACGGTACGGCACATTCTAGACGCCCGCCACCCCGATGGCGCGCTGCGCTTTGTCCAGGTCTCGGATCTCGACCCGGCAGGCCGCTTTGGCACAACCTACGTGGTGTTGAAAGGCGACCGGCTGGTCGTCCTCGATTCCAACGATGTAATCTTAGATCTCGCCCTCGAAGAGATCAAGGAAATACGTATTGTGGAACTCCTGGGCGGCTCGTCCCTGGTCGCGGCGCTCCATGACGGCGGCGAAAGGCGGCTGGTCCGCTACACGCGAACGCTGGTGCCCGAATTTGGCGTCTATTGCCGCATCCTCAACAACATTATTGACGGATTACCCGCCCCCCTGCCCGAGCCTGAAGGTCCGGCAATGTGCGCCCGCTGCGGCAGTCCGCTGCCGGAACGGGGGGCGAACTGCCCTGCCTGCATCAATTTCTTCGCCGTCTTCCGGCGGCTGCTCAGCTTGCTGCGGGCATATCGCCTGCGGCTGGCTGTGTTGATAACCGCGACGGTGATCGGCGTTATCGCCGGCGTCATCCCGCCCATCCTGACGAAAGAGATTACCGACGGCGTCATCCTGGGCGGTCAGCGGGATCGGCTGGGCGGGCTGATCGCCGCCATGCTGGTGTGCGGATTTGTTTTCTTCATTACCCGATATATTTCGACCTACCTCGCATCGTGGCTGGCGTCGCGGTTGATCGCCGACCTGCGTACCCGCTTGCACGCGCATCTGCAAAAGTTGCGTATGGGTTACTTTTCCAAGCGCGAGGCAGGCGAATTGGTGAGCCGGGTCATGCACGACACGCAGGAGTTGCAGCATTTCCTTATCGACGGGCTGCCGTACCTGTTCGTCAACACGCTGTCGTTTTTCGCCATTGCCTATGTACTGTTGCGCCTGGACTGGAAACTGGCGCTGGTCGTGTTTGTTCCCGTCCCGATCCTTATTCTGGGCGTCCGCTGGATTTGGAAAAGCCTGCATGGCTTGTTCCAGAAGGAAGGCGCGCGCTGGGCGACCCTGCATACCGTCCTCGGCGAATCCATGCGCGGCCTTAAGGCGGTCAAGGCCGCCGGGCAGGAAGACGCGCGCTCGAGCCGCTTCGCCGAACTGAACCGCGACGTCTTCGGCCTTATTGTCCAGATCGACCGCGCCTATGCGGGGTTTGCCGAAGGCACCTATTGGGTTATGTCGATGGCTGTGGCTGTGGTGTGGTTTTTGGCCGCGGCGCGGGTGGCCGGGCATGTGCCGGGCGAGACCCTGACAATCGGTTCGATTACCGCCTATATCGCCCTGATGTGGCAGTTTTATACCCCGTTGCAGTGGTTCACCGTCATTGCCAACTGGATGAACCATGCCTTTGCCTCGGCCGAGCGTATCTTTACCGTGCTGGACGCCAACCCCGAGATCTACGCACCGCCGACTGCCAGGCATGTCGCCCGTTTCAAGGGGAAGGTGGAATTCGAGGACGTGCGCTTCAGCTATGAGCGCGGCAAAGAGGTGATTAAAGGCATTGATCTGACGATCAATCCGGGCGAAATGATCGGCCTGGTCGGCAAGTCCGGCGCGGGCAAATCGACCATCATCAACCTGCTCTGCCGGTTCTTCGACGTCGATTCGGGCGAAATCCGCATCGACGGCGTGCCGATCAAGGATATGAAACTGCTCGATCTGCGGCGGCAAATCGGCATTGTTATGCAGGAACCGTTCCTGTTCCGGTCGTCCCTGCTGGATAACATCCGCTATGGCCACCCCGACGCCTCGTTCGCGGACGTCGTACGCGCGGCAAAGGCGGCCCATGCCCACGACTTCATTGTCGATAAAGAACTCGGCTACGACACCATCGTCGGCGAGGGCGGGGTGACTTTGTCCGGCGGCGAGCGCCAGCGCATCGCTATCGCCCGGGCAATTCTGCACGATCCGCCAATCCTCATCCTCGACGAGGCGACGTCCAGCGTCGATTCGGAGACGGAAAAGGCCATCCAGACGGCGATTGCGGATCTCATCCGCGACAGGACCGTCATCGCCATCGCCCACCGCCTGGCGACGCTCCGCAACGCCAGCCGCCTCGTCGTCGTGGACGAGGGCAGGATTGCGGAAATCGGATCGCATGACGAGTTGATGGCCGAAGGTGGGATATACGCCAACCTCGTCCGCACGCAGACGGAGTTGAACAAGCTGCGGGCGGAGAGTTCGATTGCTTAGGGTGGGGTTTACTGTGCGTAACTTTAGGAAAGAATCTAATCAAATAGATTAATAACTAATATCACCGGAACTGTCGAAAGGCCCGTAATCCGAAACTCGAGGATATATAACGGCCCACATTTATTGTCGAGGAAAACGGCGGCAGTGCCCGTGATCGGTTTACGTGCCGGTTGATTTGATCCGACCTCTCCTCGATGCTGCGGAGAAGGTCTCGATTTTCATACTGGATGCCCAGATACTTTTGATAATGCCGGATCGCGTTTCTTATCGCATTGGCGATAGTATTTAGGTTTCCAGCGCTCATGCCTCTGGGCCGGAGGCTTGCGGGTATTTCCAGTTGAACACCCGGCTTCGACCCGTGCCTTCCCTGATTACAGATATTTCTTGGATCAGTACCGGCCAACTCGCCTTGTACAGCGATTTGCGCGGCGAACCCGCCATTTGTTAGATCCGCCAACATAATTTCCTTAAACTTTGTGTTAAGCCCTCCTATAAGAATTGGGCCGGTACCGTTGATTCCATCCGCTTTGCCGTGAATGGTAACGACGATTCCGCAATGGGAAAGAATACGGGTAAGATCATGATGCCGAAATTTTGTGGACGTAACGTGTCGCGAGAAACCCCTCAAACACTGGTTGTTCATGGATCTGAAAATAAAAAAGGAATGCTCTGATCCGGCAACTTTTCGTGCTATTCTTTCGGTCCTTGGTTCAATAGTGCCGCCATGGGGAGCTATTATGCAAACATTTCCCCCGCGGTCTCTGAACGTGATATCATAGCAATTACTGGGTTCGTTCCGCATAAGGCTATATAGGTCGTCGTACTCATTATTTCGTATAATGGGTGCTCTTGCGGTCATGCATTTTCCTCCAGAATCAAGCCTGGCCTGAATAAGGCTATTCTCTGTATCGTCGGATTGGCATGAAAAACTAACGCATAACGAGGTGGAGCGATTATCGCTCCGCCTTTTTTTAATATTGTGGTGGTGAAGAGTGAGTGGCTATTTACCCAGCGTCAACCGCAGGGCGAGGGTTTGCGGCAGGCCGGCTTCAAGAATTTTGCGGGCTGCGGATTCGATGTCGTACTCGACCCGCATCAGCTCGACCAGGGAAGAATCATCGTCGTAGATGACAAAGCAGGAACGGGGATCCTCATCGCGCGGCTGACCGACCGAACCGGCGTTAACCACTGTCTTGACCGAGAGGTCCAGCGGAATTACCGGGTCCAGAGTGTAGGTCATCGGGGCTGTGTCGAAAAAGGGGAGAGGGTAGTGCGAGTGACCGAGGAACAGGAGCGGGCGATCCATTTGGCGGAAATTGTAGTCGGCGTCCTTGATGGTCTGGACATAGTTAAATAACTCGGGCGAGTGGAGGCTGCCGTGGACGATGCTAAAATCGGGCAAATGCTCCACCAAACTCAACCCTTTCAGCCACTGTTTTGACTCCTGGCTCAGGTGTTTGGCAGTCCAAATAACGGCGTCGCGGGCGTGGGCGTTGAAATAATTGAGGTTTTGCGCGCCGATGACCGCGTGATCGTGATTGCCCGATACCGCCAATGCGCCAATCTCGCGAATCCGCTCGACACACTCGTTCGGGTTGGCGCCATAGCCGACGATGTCGCCCAGGCACAGGTATTGGTCGACACTGTTGGCCGAGCACTCAGCCAACACCGCTTCCAAAGCCTCAAGATTGCCGTGAATGTCACCAAAAATGGCAAATCGCACCAGACACTCCCAAGACGCAACAAACATCGCCTTCAAACGAAACACGCTAGTCGTATGGTAAAACCCGTTACCTGGCGACGTCAAAACCGTCCCGATAATTCCCCGGCGCCGCCTCGGCGACCTCGGTGTGGGCGATATAGGCACCCATGGCGTCACGCAGACGGGAATGAAAATCGTCCAACGCGCGCGGGTCACCTTCCGAGACCAGGGTCACGCCGCCGTCATCGTCGTTCCTGACCCAGCCGTCCAGGCCCAGGCCGTCGGCAATACGCTTGGCGGTCCACCGAAACCCGACGCCCTGAACCATGCCGGAGAATCGATACCGACGTGCCGCTCGCATAAAAACCGCTCCCGAATGATACAATCGCCGCAACGAGGCAAAGGATACATAATATGTTTTTCACCGCCCACAGCAAGCACATCTCCCATAAATACGAAAAAAAGCCGGTAAACCGGTCCGGGCGGCGCTGCGGGGCGGCGATTTTCAATCCTTGCCGGAAATCTCGTGCCACTGCCCGTATTCGGCTGGATTATCGCCCATAGCCATGTCGATGGATCCGGTAGAAAATGTCTGCCTCTGGGGATTCATCATGAACTGTACCAAATACCTGCTTGCTCCTGCTCTCTTCCTCGCCACCGCGACGGGCGTCCTCGCGGCCGAGGACATCATGCCCATGGTCGCCGGGCCGTATGCCGTCGTCGACCGCCAAGCCGAGCCGCCCAGCCGTGGCGCCGGCCTCGATATCGGCCCGCTTCTCGGCCGCCAGCCCAAAGACGACCCGGCCCCGGCCGCCCGGCCGACGCTGCACAAAAACGTCATCCGCCTGACCCTGCCAGCGAGCCAGTCGGCGGCGGCGCTCAATGAAGAGCTCGCGCCGTTTATGTTCGAAGAAGAAACCGCCGCGCCCGCCGCTAGCGTGACCAAGGTGACAATCCCGTCGCCTGCCGCAGCCACTACCACCGCCATACCGGCGATACCCGGATTGATGACGCCGGAGACGTTGGCCAGCCTGCCGTCCCGGGATTTCCGCAAAGACCTGAACGACCTGGTGTCTTTCGACGGCCAGCCGTCCACGCATGCGTTCGAGAGCTTCGAGAGTGCCGCCTATACGATGCCGATCTCGTCGCCGACCTATGTCGCGCCCGCGCCGGTGGAATTCATCCCCGAGCCGCCGCCGGTGGCGTCGCTGTCGTTGCCGAGGCCGAGCGAAGTCATGGTGCCGCCGCCCATCGCCGACGCCATGCCGCCCCTGCCGTACCTCGATCCGCTGTCGCAACCGGGGACGGGCGGACCTGCCGTTGTTCAGAAGGACTTCGGCTCCAAGACCCAGGCGCTGATCCGCATTCCGTCCAACGCGACGCGCATGCCTGTCAGGCCGCCGGCCGAGTCGAGCAGCGGTATGTCGCTCCGTCCGCCGCCGTCGGATTACGCCTCCGGAATGAACAACGCCCAGCCGGAAGTTTTGCCGACTCGGTTGTTCCCGACCTCATTGCTGACGACGCCGTCACCGTCGGCGGCTCCTGCGGCTCCGGCTCAACGCGAGGAGACGGCGAGCAGAGGCGAAATGCCGGATTTGTCCGGTCCGCTCCTGTCTATCCGCAGCCATGACGATGCGCCGCCCCGGGCGAAGAGGAAATTCGTCAACAAGCCGGCGGTGATCAGCGGCGTTCCCGCCCTCGCCCCGACCCAATTCAAATCCAAGGCGAGGACATCGGAAGTCGCGGCGGAGTCGGTCCAGTCGGAGAAAATGGACAAATCCGACAACGAGGATTCAGGCGGCTTTGCCCCGATCCGCACACTCCGTAACCTTTTCTGGGGTAAAGAAAAATAACGCGACCCACCGCACCATGCGTCAGTACCCCACGCAGCGCGTAAAAAAGCATGTCACCCCATCGCGGCCGCCTTATATGGCGGCCGTGTTTGTTTGGTGTAATTGTGTGTAAACACAATGTATATCAACTTTAAATGCATATTTTTACATATCCGCATTTCTCTTTGACTTTGTCCCTTCTGGTTGGTTCAATGCGCTGTTCCATGAGGCCAAGCTAGGGAGGATTACGGATATGAGTTTGAGAACAAAGCTGTTAGGTGGTTTTATCATTATGATCCTCATCGCCGTGCTGCTGGCGGTGGCGAACATGTACAACAACGTCTCGACCCGATTACAGGCGGAACTGCAATCAGAGGCGTTTGTGCCGCAGATCAAAGCGGCGGAACAATTGAGCACCGCCGTCTTTGCCTCGGGCGAAGAGTTCGCCACCTTCCTGAATAGCTTCGAGGAGGGCGACTTCAGCGCCGCATTGCGCCGCGTCGGAACTATGACCAACGCCCATACAAACCTTCGGGCCGACCTGAGAGCCTACGAAAAGCATCTCCCGATGTTGCAACAACGGCTCGAACCATTGTCCAAACTCATCAGTCAATACCGCATCGTTTGCGCCGATGTCCACAGCCATGCATCCAAACTGCCCGGCCTCTACGACGGCATGACCCGGGCGGGCGAAAAGGTGGGGGAATTGATCCTCGACTATTTCCGCCACTACCGCGCCCTTGCCGCCAACGAGACAGAGCGGCTGGACAAACCGGCGCTGACCCGTCGCTTCGACCGCTACGATACCGGCCTGGGGATTCTGGTCGCTGTCGGCGATGCACGGCGCAAGATGTTCGAACTCCAGGCCTCCCGCAACGGCGAGCAGCAGGCACTGCTCTATCGCGAGGCGAGGCAGATGATGGGGGATATCCAGAAGAGTATCGAAGACATGCGCGCCGGCACCAAATTGGACATCTGGATTGCGCGTTGCAATGCTCTCCTCGACGCCATCACCAGCTGGAACCATTATGTCGACGCCATCCACGCCGCGACGGAGGCGCGGAACAACGTCGTGGCGGCGCGCTGCGCGGTGTATGAGCTAATGGTGGCTGCGTCGCATCGCCTGTCGGCCGACGGCATGGCATCTATCGAGGCCAGCGCCGCCCGCACCGCCCGGCTGATCCGGAACAACCAATACATGTCGCTTCTCCTGACCGTCATCGCCCTCGCGGCCGGACTGGTGATGGCGTTGGCCCTGACCTCGTCCATCACCCGTCCGGTCAAGCGCATCATCGGCGAACTGCGGGAGTCGTCCGGCAAGGTCGAAAAGACGAGCGCCCTGTTTACCGCGACCGCGTCGTCCCTGGCGGAAAACACCGCCAGCCAGGCCGCGACCCTGGAGGAAACGACGGCAGCCCTTGAGGAAATGGCGTCGGTGACAAGCCGCAACGCCGAAGACGCGCAGGATACCCGCGACATCACCACCGAAACGATAACGCGCATCCAAAAGGAAAGCGAATCGATGCGCAGTATGGCCGAGGCGATGGACGCCATCAACGAGCAGGCGGACCGGATTTCGTCCATCATCAAGACGATTGAGGGCATCGCCTTCCAGACCAATCTCTTGGCCTTGAACGCCGCCGTGGAGGCAGCCAGGGCCGGCGAGGCCGGAAAGGGCTTTGCCGTCGTGGCGGATGAAGTCAGGAATCTGGCGGGACGGTCGGCGGCGGCGGCAAAGGACACGGGCGAACTGATTCGCGCCACTGTCGACAGTGTCAGGAACGGCGCGGAGGTGACGAAAAAGTTGGAGGCCGGGTTCGGCGTCATCCGGGAAGGCTCGGAGTCGATTGGCGAATTGGTGGACCGTATCACCGAGGCGACCCGAGAGCAGGCCGACGGCGTCAACCAAATCAGTTCGGCCATGACCAAGCTGGATGTCGCAACCCAGGAGATCTCCCGCATGTCCATGCATTCCGCCGGATCGGCTGGCGGCCTGACCGACGAAACAGCCAACCTCCACAGCGCCGTGGCGCGCCTGGTGGCGTTGGTCGACGGCGGGGACGGCGACGAGGATGGCGCGGGCGAGTACAGCCGTAGCCAGGGCTTTGTCCGGTCCAGCGACCCTGTGTCGCATTTCGCCTTTGACCAGCCGTCCAGCCGTGGCGCGATGACGGTGTCGCCCGCCGATGTGTTGCCGTTCGAGTAATGGTCCGACCGCGGCGAACGAGAACGGAGGAACCAATTCCTCACGGTAGACGCCGCGCGCACCACACCGTCATCCCGGCGTGCGGACATCCATCAGCGGGACGAGCGGGCGGTTGGAGGTCGAGACGCCTGGGTGACGTTTGGGGGTGGTAGGGGCGTTTTTTACTAGACTGGACATCGCATAAAATCAGCCGCCCGGACCAGGTCCGGGCGGCTTTGTTGCGTGGTGCAAATAATATGGACCGCTTGACCCCGAAGGGGGTGACGCCTGTCCCGGGACGAAGGAGGTAGCCCCGGCCACGAGCCGTTAGGGAAAGCGTTTTAGGGTATCGAAGACAAGCAGTCCATATTGTTAATCACATTTATTGATCCGGCCGGTAGGTGGCGGCGCACTTCTCCGACTCCCATACCGTGACTTCGTGGATACGCACGCCTTCAGGCATCTTGACGTCGAGGCGCTCGCACAGGTGCATGGCCAGGTTCTCCGACGTCGGGTTGATACGGTCGAAAGGGGGCGTTTCGTTCAGGAACTTGTGGTCGAGTTCTTCCAGGGTGTCGCGGAGCAGTTTTTTCAGGTCGCCAAAATCCATCAACATCCCGAGGCGGTTCAACCGCTGGCCCCGGACCCGGACCCGGACAAGCCAATTGTGGCCGTGCAGATTCTCGCACTTGCCTTTATATTCGCGCAACTGGTGCGCCGAGGCGAAATCGCCTTCAACTTGCAAATAATACATCTATCTCTAATCCTTCACGGCTGCCTTGGGGTCCACGATGGAACGCACCTGCACGCCGAAACATTGGTTAATGATAACCGCCTCCGCCGTGGCGATGCGGACGCGGCCTGCCAGGACGTCGAGGTTTTCGCCCGACATCTTGCGGAACTCGATAATCGTGCCTGGAGTCATCTCCTGGATAAGCTCCATGCGCATCTTTTTATTCGCGATGGTGACCACGACCGGGAGTTTGATCTTCATGGCGATGGCGAGGTTGGTCGGGTCGACGCCCAGACGTTCCGCCGCCGCCGCGCGCTCCTCGTCTTCCTTCCCCGCGTCGACGTCGGGCGGGACGCCGGTGACCGACCGGGATAGAAGGAGGTTCAGGACAAACGGCGGCCTGCCCTTGATGGTTGTCTTCACTTTGGCGCAGACGTAATCGCCGCCGCCCAATTCATCGGCGGGAGCGGTCTTGGTGAAGTCGACCACCTTGGATGGCCCGAGCGCCGTCTTGATGGTGCCGCCCATTTCGCCACGGGCCTGTTGCGCGCCCTGGCCGAAAAAGCTGTTTACCGCTTCGCCGTACGCGTCCATCCCGTCGGCGTCGAGTTGGGTCGTCTCGGGGTTCGGGTCGCCGCCCAGCATCAACGCCATCATGTAGGCGACAACTTCCTTCGCCCCCGACGTCGGCACCAGCAGATAGACCTTGCCCGGGTTGTCGCCGGACCAGTCGACGGGAGTCATCACCGCCTCGCCGATTTCGCCCGGCTTCACCACTTCGGCGGGAATGCCGTAGTCGGTGGAGGTGATGGTATAGGCTACATCCTTCCCGATCAGCGTCGCCCATCCGGCCGCGCCGCCTTCCATCACCGCCTTGGCAAGGCGGCCGCCCTTTTCGGCGACTTCGGGATTCATGAGTCCGACTGACATACAGCTCCCCGTGCGGTCCCGGTATTCGTTACCGTCCGCCCTGCCCGGAAGGCAGGTATTGATCGATCATGCGCTGGCCTTCGCGGACCGTCCCCTCGGCGTTATCGTAAATCTCGCGGCCACGGTCCGTGAGCTTGCGGCCCTCTTCCTCAGCCACCATGGGCAAGGAAAACAGCGCCCGCCACAACTGCTGCCGGTAATGCGGCAGATCGGGATTCGGCCCAACGATGCGGTAGACCTGCGTCCCGGCGGGCGACGGCAGAAATACCGACTGAATCGCAACCTCGCCGTAATTACGCAAAATCCAGTACGCCGCGACATACAGGCACAGCAGCAGGAAGCGCGGCCTGAACAGGAAAAACGGTTTACGATCGGCGGCCATGAGAGTCTCTACAATTCGTCATCAATGGCCGTCTCGGTATGGACGCGCACCGCCTTATAGTGGCGGTGCTGCCCCGGATACACCCAGAACTTTGGCCGGTTGGCAATAGTCATCATGAGTGGCTCGGACACGTCCTTTTTCGTCAGGATCAAATCTCCCGGACGCATCCTCAACAGATCCCGCATCTTGATGTGGGTCTTCGCGATATAAACGACCGATTCCAACGGCGCGGTCTTGACGCCTTCGTTCAGCTTGGCGTTTTCCAGAGCCGCGTCGGAGGTGCGGCGGGTCTGGAACCAGGTCTGGATGGTGGAGAAATCGCTTATTTTGGGTTCGATGACCGGGAACGGAATGCAGAGATTGAGCATTCCGGACGAATCGCCCATACGGATCTCGAAGCAGACGAGAATGACCACTTCGTTTGGCGGCACGATCTGCATCAGCATGGGGTTGGACTCGCGGCCGCTGACCATGAAGTCAATGTCCATGATCGGCTTCCAGCAGTCGCGCAGGAAGGTGAGCGTTTCGGTCGTGACGTGGCTGATGAGACGCCACTCGATGTCCGACATCTCCCGGTCGGGGATATGCGGTTCGCCGTGGCCGCCGCCGAGAAGCTTGTCGAGGATGGGAAAAACAATGGAGGGGTTGATCTCCAGCACCATCGAGCCGTCCAGGGGGTCGCATTTCAGCAGGTTGAAACAGGTCGGGTTCGGCAGGCTCATCAGGAATTCCTGATAGGTGAGCTGTTCGACCGAGGCCATCTTGACTTCGACGATGGTTCGAAGATATGCGGAAAGGCTGGCGCCGAGTTTTCGGGCCAGCACTTCGTGCATCATTTCGATAGAGCGGATTTGGTCGGTGGAGACGCGTTCCGGCCGCTTGAAATCGTAGATCTGGACGTCTTCCGGCAACTCCGCCTCGGCGGTGGAGTTGGCAGCCATCTCCATGGTGCCGGCGATATCGACGCCGGAATCAACGGCGTTCAGAAGGGCATCGACTTCGCTTTGTGAAAGAACGTCGGGCATAATACGAAAACGTCTCCGTCAAGCGCGGCACCCGTATGCCGCCTCCCAATTATTCCTGAGGCAGGAAATCGTTGATGGCGCCGAAGCGGAGCACCTCGCGCACCGCTTCCTCAACCGCCTCCGGCACGCCTTCCTGCAATTCCATAATGCGCCGTTTGGTCATGGCTTCCTGCCGGGTCAGTTCCATAATCCTGGATCTGGCCGCAGCCACGCGCGCCTCGCATTGCGCCGCCTTTTCAGCCTCGGGCAAATAGCCCAGGAGAAATATGGCTACAGCGCCGCACAAGAGCAGAGTCGCCAGGGGTGCGGAGTAGAGCCAGGACGGAGAATCGTCATCCATAGTCGCGTTCCATCCTACCATTTGACAGGGGCCATCAATAATTATCGGTCCAAACAGCCTCTACCTTCAGATATTATAGGGAGGGGGTTGGTTTTTCCAATCGCCCTGCCCCGGCTGTACAGGAGATTTGCCCCAAACCGGCCCCATCCTTTCAAGCGAGTTTAGATTTGTGCGCGCGACCTTCACCCTGGATAAACGATGGAGCAGGACGCGAGGGGGCGTCCTGCTCCGGTGTTATGCAAACCCGTACACTCCGTTACAAACGCCCCAACCTCCCCCATCCGTCACCCCCGCGGGGGATCAAACACCCCGGGCGAACGACCGCGGGGTAGGCCCGGGGGCCCGCGCCCCCCCCGCCCGGGCGGGGGGTGACCCGCAAAGG
>JAJPXZ010000190.1:0-2924 GCA_021205245.1 Planctomycetaceae bacterium | reverse complement strand
CGCCCGTGCCCGCCCCGCGCGGCGCCCGACCCCCGGCCGTACGGCGCGCTTCCTGCGCTGGGGGTGGGCCGCCCGCGGGGGTGCCGGATGGGGGAAACGGGTCGGTTATACTGAGACTCTACCCACGATACCCGGGCGGCCAGTACATCTCATGCCAGATGACCAAGGCCATAATCACAAACACCAGCCCGAGGGCGAGCTTGGTCCAGGCCACGTTCTTTTTGAAAAAATCCGCCAACTGCGTGCTCGTCACTCCGACCAAGACCAAACCGAAGATGATCAGGAGCGGCAGGATAAACAGCAGATTGTACCAGGCCAGCAGCCACATCGACTGCCAAAAGCTGATTTTCGCCAAGGCAATGATGGTCGGCAGATAGACCTGGCCCGTACAGGCGGCTTCGAAAAACGAGACCGTCACGCCGGCGATAAAGACGCCGACCATGAGCCACTGCGCCCTGACGCCCTTGGCCATCGCCAGATTGATGCGCTTTTTAAACGCCTTCGGCAGCTTGAGCACCATCTCTTCGGCCGACCGGCCGGTAAAGAGGTGATACGCGTCTCTGAGGCTGAGAATGCCGCAGACGATGCACAGCAGGAAGGCGAAATAGTAAATGACGTCGGCAATGACCAGAAACCAACCGCCGCTCTGGTTGACCATGGCGATCAACTTGTACAAGAACAGGCCGATGGCGAAATAGGTCACGAACACCGAGACGGTGAACGCCAGGCAGACGGCGATAATCTCCCGCTTGGTTCGCTTGGCCGACGACATCATCGCCACCAGAATGATGATGGTCGCGAACGCGCAGGGATTGACCGAATCGGCAAGGGCGGCCAGGCTGATAGCGCCAAAGCGGAGCTTGGCGTCGGCCCGCGACTCGGCGTCCACCGTCACAGCCGCGCCGTCTTCGTCTGTCCGGGGACGGCGGCGGATGGCGGGCCTGACCGGCGCGGACGATTCGCCCGCCGCCGCCGCGTCCAGTTCCGGCAGGTCGGAAGGGTTTACCCAGTCAGAAAGAATCGGCGAGGCGAGGGCGCTGTGCGAGAAAAAATCCCGCCGGGCGAATATTGCCAAGCGCGACTCCTTTCTCCTCACCAGCGAGGAAAGAGGTAATCTCGGACTCCAGCTTGGGAATGATCTCCTCCCCTTCCACCAGCACCCGCTTGGGGGTGAAAAGGACTTCGTCCCCCTCCTTTTCGAGGATGCCCAGAAAAACGACCAGGGTGGTATTGTCCTCTTCGGGAACCTGCATTTCGTCCATGAGGTCGAACATGTACAGGACGTTGTCGGTGCCGTGTTCGGGGTCGGAAATATTGAAACGCTGATAGGACATCTGGTCCTTGAACTTTTCCTCGGCCGCGCCGACGACTTCGTTCGTCTTGGTGCAGAGGCGGCAGCTCGGGTTGTAGAAATACATCATGTGAGGCGACGGGTAGTCCTCACCCGCCATGACGGGGAGACTGACGAGCAGCAGCAGGAGGGCTGCCGCAAACGGCTTGACAACGGCGGCGAATCGATACATAAGTGATCTTTCCCTGGCTTGCTTTCCGGTTATTCCAGATTCAGCCGCAAGCGGGTGCTGAATCCTACCCCTTCGAAATAATCAAGGAACGTCATATGTCCCATAAATTTGCATTGTTTGCCGCCGTGTTGTTCCTGACCCTTACGCTCGCGGCCGCGGCCGCCGAGGGCTTGACCTCAACGAACGACATGGTGTTCGACGCGGTCGAGAGCCGGGAAGGGGTGTATCTGGCACCCATGCCGGCGGCGGCACCACCTCCTCTTTATACAGAAGGCTACGCGCCGCCGCAAGTGCTGGAGTTGCGCCGGCCCGACGGCCAGCCGCTTCGAATCGGGCGGTTGATTACGTCCTGTACCTGTATCGTCGCCTCGATGGAAAAACGCGAGTTCGCCCCGGGAGAACAGGCTCTTGTCACCGTCCGGGTGGTGAAGGAACCGCCAATGAAGGGTGCCAAGTATGCGGTTATCGCCCAGGTTCTGTCTCCGCTTGAGGTTATGGTGCAGTACGATGTGGTGGTGCCGTAACCCATACTCTTGCATAGCGGGGGTATTTACCGTTTAATTAAAGGGAGCCGTTTCTACGAACTCCCAGACGAACTGGATCAAATATGTCCCAATTTAGCCAATGGATCGAGCGTTACGCTTCACTCCCCTTGGGAGCGTTGTCGCCACTGCTTGAAATCCTGATCTTCTCCGTCCTCGTGTATATGCTGATCAATTTTATGTATGGCACCCGTGGCGCCGGGGTGCTCCGGGGCCTGGCCCTGGTCGGCGGATCGCTCTTCCTCGTCCTTTTCCTCACCGCGCAGTGGCTGCATCTCGGCAATGTCTCGTGGATGATTGAAAACCTGGTCAACATCTCCCTTATCGGCATTATCGTTATCTTCCAGCCTGAAATCCGCCACGTGCTTGTCCGCCTGGGTGAATCGGTCAAACTGTGGAACAGCCGGGAAATCGTCCTCGACAAGGAGATCGCCGACGCGGCGATGTGGATTGCCAAAAAGGGCGGCGTCGGAGGGCTTATCGTTGTCGAACGGGACATGCAGATTAACGCCTATATCGAATCCGGCATCACCATCGACGCTGTCTGCAACGCGCCGCTTCTCCGGACCATATTTACCAAAAACACGCCGCTCCACGATGGTGCCGCCATCGTCAGGCAGGGCCGCATCGTCGCCGCCAACTGCCTCCTGCCCTTGTCGGAAAACATCGAGATGACCCGAGGCATGGGCACCCGCCACCGCGCCGCCCTCGGTTTGGCCGAAGAGTCGGACGCCGTGACGGTGGTGATTTCGGAAGAAACGGGACAGATATCGGTGACCCTCAACGGCGAGTTTATCCGCGATCTCGATTACGAACGCCTCCGGGCTATTCTTCGCAAGAGCGTGTATCAGTCCGATGG
>JAJPXZ010000055.1 GCA_021205245.1 Planctomycetaceae bacterium | reverse complement strand
CCATTGCCGGAACCGGTGTAGCCCCCGCGTATGGCGGCGGCTACACCGGTTCCGGCAATGGGGGCTGGACATTTGGCGAAGATCTGCGATAATGACCAGCCGCGTTAACTTTATGTAACTCTACTCCTGGGGGAATGGTATGCGGCGAACCTATATGGGCTTGTTGGCGATTGGCGTGGCGGCGGCGGGGGCTGTTCTTTTTGCCGCTTCCGGCTGCCGCACCTCGACCCAATCCGGCCTGCCCAACCACATAAACACGGTCGAAGTGCATATATTCAAAAAAAAGACGATGTACAAGGATATCGAAACGTGGATCACGCGGGGCATTATCGACCGCATCAACGCCGACCCTTCCATCCGCGTCTCGTCCCGGAACGGCGACGCCCTCATCACCGGCGAAATCCTTGCCGTCGACAGGACCACGCTCCGCGAAACGACCAGCAACCAGCCCGGCACGGTGCAAATTACCGTCCTGGCGGAATACTCGTTCTACGACAACATTCAGCGCCGCTATATATTCGAAAACGTGCCTATCCGCAGTTCCGAGACAGGCATCTCCCCCGGCATCTACGAGGCATCGCGGGGAGGGACGCGCGACGAAGGCGAACGCGGCGCAGCCGATCAGCTCGCCGCCGAAATTGTCCGACGCACCATCGGCATGTGGTAGTCCGGCATTCCGGCCCATTTTACCCGGGCGTCCCGCGACTCGCGGGGCGCCCGGTTTTGCCCGAATGCTGATACACTGAGGGGGACAAGCATTGTAGACGGCTCCGCAGCGCGCGGCGGCCGTACCGTAAATTCTCATCGCTAGCAACGTTACCATATAGGAAAAGCACATGGCCAAATCGTTTGACAATGACCGCTCCCCCCGCCCTCCGCGCATGGGCCGTTCGGCGTGGATGTGGGGCCTCATCGTACTTTTCGTCCTCGGCTTCCTCGTCATGCAGGGTCCGGGCGAACAGGCCCGCCGTGGCCGCGAAATCCCCTACTCCAATTTCCTGGACGATGTCGACAAGCGCCGCGTCCGCTCCGTCGTTATTGAAAAAGACACCGGCAACATCCGGGGCGATTACCAGATCTCGGGCCAGCCCGCATCCGAAGGCGGCCGCAACTTCTCCACCTCCGCCCACCCGCGCTCGCTGCCCGAACTCGAAGCTGTGCTCCGCAATTCCCATGTCGCCTTTTCCTACGAAGGACCAGGCATCTGGAAAGACATCCTGCCGCTCCTGGCATGGGCCGGCCTCCTGGCGCTCCTTTTCTACTTCTTTGTTTATCGCCAGATGCGCGGTGGCGGCGGCATGCTGTCCTTCGGTAAAAGCCGCGCCGTCCGCGTCACCAGGGATAAGAACAGAAAAACTTTCGACGACGTCGCCGGCGTCGATGAAGCCAAGGCCGAGGTCGAGGAAATCGTCGAGTTCCTCAAAAACCCGTCCCGCTTCCAGCGCCTGGGCGGCCGTCTGCCCCGTGGCGTCCTGCTGATTGGTTCGCCCGGTACCGGCAAGACCCTGCTGGCAAAAGCCATCGCCGGCGAGGCCGACGTGCCGTTCTTCACGATTTCCGGTTCCGACTTTGTCGAGATGTTCGTGGGCGTTGGTGCGAGCCGGGTCCGCGACCTGTTCGAACAGGCCAAGGCCAGCTCACCGTGCATCATCTTCCTTGACGAAATCGACGCGGTCGGGCGTAAACGCGCCAACGACCTGCCCGGTTCCGGCATCGAAACGGCGCAGACTCTTAACGCCATCCTGGTCGAAATGGACGGCTTCCAGTCCGACGACAACGTCATCGTTATCGCCGCGACCAACCGTCCCGACGTGCTCGACCCGGCCCTGCTCCGTCCCGGCCGCTTCGACAGGCGCATTTATGTCGACGCTCCGGACGTTCGGGGCCGCGAACAAATCCTGGGCGTCCACGCCAAAGGCGTCAAGCTGGCCGAAGATGTCGACCTCTCCATCATCGCCAGGGGCACCCCCACCTTCTCGGGTGCGGATCTGGAAAACCTGGTCAACGAAGCCGCCCTCATCGCCGCCATGCAGGGTCTGCCGGCGGTGAATATGGAATGCATGGAAGAGGCGAAGGACAAGGTCCGCTTCGGCCGGGAAAAACGTTCCCGCGTTCGTGATGACGAGGAACGCCGCGTTACCTCCTATCATGAAGCCGGCCACGCCCTCCTGATGCGACTGGTGCCGGAGGTGACGCCGCTCCACAAGATCACCATCGTCCCGCGCGGCCGCGCCCTTGGCGCAACCATGCAGCTCCCCGAAAAGGACGAGTACAATATGGGTCGGCGGCGTATCCTTGGTGAAATCGTCGTCCGTCTGGGCGGCCGTGCCGCCGAGCAGATTTTCCTCGACGACATTTCCAACGGCGCCGCCATGGACCTGCAGCAGGCGACCGGTTTGGCGAAAGCGATGGTATGTGAATGGGGCATGACCGAAGCTCTCGGCCTCCCCTATCTGGCAGGGAACGATGGCGGCGAGATGCTTATCGCCACCAAAAACTTCTCCGAAGATACCGCCAGGCTTATTGATGAAGAGATTCGGAAAATTCTGGACACGTCGTACACCCAGGCGATTAAGCTCCTCTCCGAGCACCGCGAAGAGATGGAACTTCTGGTCGCTGCCCTGCTCGAGTACGAAGTCCTGAGCCGCGAAGAGGTCGACGTCCTCTTGGCCGAGAACTCGATGGAAGCGTTGAAGAAGGTCAAGGATGCCGCCGCCGCCTCGACCGAGGCAGGCAAGCAACAGGTCGCAGCAGCGTCTGCGGAAGCGGCCGATCCTGCCGAGACCAAGGCGACTCCACCCACGGACAAGGACGAAACGGCCGGCTATATTCAACGTGAAGGCGTCGGTCAATAACGCCATGCAGTAAAAAAAGACGCAAACAGTTCAATACACCAAATCCCGCCTTATTCCACAACTCGTTGGAATAAGGCGGTTTTCATTACCGGTTAAAGTTGACGCGATTGGCCTGCGAATGCGTTTGGTTTATTGCTTGACACCATGATTATGGTGGGGTAGTATAAATTATAGAGTAACGTAGTTGAGTAACGGATCCCGGGCTTCGGGAACGAGCGGTATATCCATGGAGGGTAGAGCAATGGCAATCAACGGCTTAGGCAACAGTAACATCACCTCGATGAATGCCTCCAGGAATTTGTGGCAGGCATCCAAAAACAAATCAAAAGCCATGCAGAGCCTGTCCTCGGGCTTGCGTATCAACACGGGTAAGGACGACCCGGCCGGCTTGATGATTTCCGAAATGCTGCGGGCGCAAATGAGCGGCCTCGGCCGCGCCCTCCGCAACACCCAGGAAACCAACAACGCCATGTCCATCGCCGAAGGCGGCTTGTCCAGCGTCTCGTCGATGCTCACCAAGATGAAGGGGTTGGCTGTTCATTCCCTCAACACCGGCGTTACCGGCAAGTCGCAGGTGAATGCCAACCAGATGGAACTGAACTCCGCCCTCCAGACCATTCAGCGAGTCGTCGGTACCACCAATTACGCCGGCAACAACCTGCTGGACGGCTCCCGCGATTTCTCCTTTGACGCCTCGGACAGCGACGCCATCCTAGACGCGTCCGCCAGCCGCATCACCAGCGTCAATGGCACCTCGACAGGCGACGTACCCATCTCCTTCGCCGGCGGTCAGGAAGTGCAGGCGGAAAGGGCCTATGTCGAAGCCGACTTTGGCGCAAGCACCCTCGACGCGACCCAGGAATTCACCGTCACCGGCATGGACGGCAGCCGTAGCTACTCCTTTGCCGCAGGCACCAGCATCGAAGACATGGCGGCGCAGATCAATTCAAATACCAGTTCCACCGGCGTCAACGCCTACGCTATCCGTGACGACGGCACCGGTGCAACCTCGCTGCGGCTGGCCTCGACCGAATACGGTTCCTCCGAAGCCATTCGTGTCGACCAAATCACCGGCACCGGCTTTGCCGCCCAAGGCGCATCGGTCTCTGATCGTGGCCAGGACGCCACCCTGAATATCAACGGCCAGGAGGTCACGACCGACGGCCTCACCGCCAGCATGTCCGGCGACGTCAGTGGCCGCGTCAGCTTCAACGAAGGTTCGACCACCTCCACCACCATCGCCCAGACCGGTTACGACCAGGACGAATTGACCGACGCCACCGCCAACCGCGAGGCGTCCCTTACCAATGTCCGGGGCGGGATGCAGCTCCAGTTGGGCGAAGGCTCGGGCGGCCAGAACCGCGAGACAGTCGGCCTCGGTAACTTCAGCCCCAACCAGCTTGGCCAGGTCGAATACAATGGTGAGACCTACAGCCTGAACGACCTCTACGGCGGCGGCGCGGCATCGCTCCAGCACAACCCTGAACTGGCCCTGCGCATTATCGACCAGGCCATTTCCGACGTCTCCAGCGGCAGGGCCAACATCGGCGCGTACCAGGCCAACGCCCTCGACACCAATGCCAACAACCTGATGGTGGCTATCGAAAACACCACCGCCACCGAGTCGGGCATTCGCGACGCCGACATGGCCGATATGATGACAAGCTATGTCAAAAACCAGCTTCTCGAAAATTCCAGTCTGCGGGCGCTGCAGGCTACCCAGATGAATGCGTCGAATGTGCTGCAGCTTTTGGGCGTGCCCGGCCGGTAACGGGATAAATCAGTACAATACCTTCTATTAAGCGGGGCGTCATCCTCGGGGAGCGCCCCGCTCGTATGTTTGATGGGCCCTTTCCGGCCGTCTGCTTCACGGATGACAAGCGTACCCCCCCCACCGTCACCCCGACGTCAAAAACGCCCGTCAGCGGAAAAAAACGGGCTGTTAGGCTGGGGGCCACGCCCCGAATAGTCGCTATGGACAATAACCGCATAAGTTCGGCGCAATGACCGCCTCTGGCGTGGACCCCGGCCGAACAGCCCGCTTGCCTCGTTGGTGGAGGCCCGCACGCCGGGGTGACGTGTGGGAGAGGCGGTACGGACTTACTAAAAGATTAAAAGCCCCGCGCGAATCGACCACACTTCTATGGCGCGAAATTATGGAAGAAACCGGTTGACTTCGGCGGGAGATGGAGTAAAGTTGGACAGGTAGACAGAGTCCCCCGCTCGTCGGGGGATATTATTTTTTTTGCGAACCGGTTCCATACAGTGCGAGGGTTTTATGCCGTCTCTCCAAGCCTGTGTCCTTGCCGCCGGCAAAGGCACCCGGATGGGGGGCGACCGCCCAAAAGTCCTGTTCGAAGCCAACGGAAAACCGTTGATCGAATGGGTTCTCAGCGCACTTTCGGACGCTGGCGTCGACGACATCGTCGTAGTTCTTGGTTTCAAGAAAGACGAAGTCGCGCCCAAGCTGCCGACTGGAGTTCGCTGGGTTGAGCAGTCGCCTCAACTCGGAACCGGGCATGCCGTTAGGTGTGCCCGTGACTCGTTTCCGGACCTGTGTGACAACATTATCGTTACCTGCGGCGACATGCCGCTGGTCGCGCCCGAGACCTACCGCACGCTCATAAGCGAGCGGGAACGCCTCGGTGCCGACGCCGTCGTCCTTACCGTCCGTATCCCGGCTGAGAGCCGTTTCGGACGCGTTGTGCGAGGGCCGAATGGCGAAGTCCTGCGTATCGTCGAGTACAAAGACGCCACGCCCGAGGAACAAGCCATCGACGAAGGCAACGCCGGCGTGTTCTGCTTCACGCCCGCCGCCTTGTGGCCGGCTCTGGAGAAGCTCCGAAACAACAACGCCCAGTCGGAGTATTACCTGACCGACGTGGTTGACATTATTCGCGCCGGCGGCGGCAAGGTCGCGTCCGTCGTTTCCGGCATCAAGGGCGAGGAACTCGGCGTCAACACGCCGGAAGACCTGCGCCTGGCCGGCGAGGCGCTGGCCGCGCGTACCGCGGGAAAATAGCGGTCACGCATTTCACAAGGGTTTTATACCGAAGACACTTTGAATTTCGGTTTTTACCTCACTGTAATTCGCGTCATTCGTTCCTTGCAGCATATGAGTTATAAGCTACTTCGTTTTTCACATTGACCGAATTTTCAGCGAATTTCAGTATAAGAAGGGGAATTTGTGCGTATCTTTATCGGCAACGCCCACCGAGAACTCGGTCGCAGCATCTGCCAACACCTGAAGGTCGAACCCGGGCGCATCGACGTGGTGCGTTTTCCCGACTCAGAGACCAAGGTGCGCATCATCGACGACGTGCGCGGCATCAACGCCTACATCATCCAACCCACCTGCCCGCCGGTGAACGAAAACCTGATGGAACTCCTGATCATGGTCGACGCGCTCCGTCGCGCCAGCGCCAAGTCCATCACCGCGGTCATCCCCTACTTCGGCTATGCCCGCCAGGACCGCAAGCACGAAGGCCGCGTCCCCATCACCGCCAAGCTGGTCGCCAACCTCATCGCCGCCTCGGGCGTCGACCGGGTGTTGTGTATCGACCTGCACGCGGCGCAGATTCAGGGCTTTTTCGACATTATGATGGATCACCTGTTCGCCCTGCCCGCCCTCATGGGCTACCTGCGTAAACTTGATCTGGAAAAACCCATCGTCATGGCCCCCGATGTCGGCTCGATGAAGATGGCGGACCGCTACGCCAAACACCTCGGCTGCGGCGTCGCCGTCGTGCAGAAGCGCCGCATCTCCGACGACACGGTCGAGACCGGCCACGTCATTGGCGATGTCGCCGACAAGGACGTCATTATTACGGACGACATGATTACCTCCGCCGGCTCCATGGCCGCCGCCATCAAGACCGCGCGCGAACACGGCGCCCGCACCGTCCGCGCCATGGCCACCCACGGCTTGTTCGTCGGCAACGCCTTCGAAAGGCTGCTCGAGGCAGCGCCGACCGAGGTTATCGTCACCGATACCGTGCCGCCGCAGTCGGACGTCCCGCCGGAACTCAAGCTCCACGTCATTTCGACGGCGTCCCTTATCGCCGAGGCGATTTCTTACATCCATCGCAACAAGAGCATTTCCCTCTTGTTTGTGTAACGTATGCAGCGGCACGGCCAATTTTGGGCGTGCCGCATTTATAAAATAATCAAAGGCGCGATGGTCGCGTCACAGTCAGGCGAACCGGAGCACGGGTGCGCATTAGCTCGCCGGGGCGTCACCACAATGAGTCAAGGAGAATTATCGTGGCAACTTTGAAAGCGGAAAAGCGCGAAGGCACGGGCAAATATGTTTCGTTCAACCTTCGTAAAGAGGGCCGCCTCCCCGGCGTCATCTACGGCAAGAGCTTGAAGGAAAACGTCAACGTCTCGGTCGTCCTGAAGGAATTCATGCAGCTCCTCAAGGCAAACGAACGCATTATCGACCTCGACGTCGATGGCAAGCCGATGCACGTGCTCCTCAAGGCTGTCCAGCACGGCACCTACGATCACGAAATTCTCCACGCCGACTTCCGCGCCATCTCCGACAACGATGAATTGGAAATTGTTCTGGAAATCGAACTCCACGGCGAAGCGCCCGGCGTCAAAATCGGCGGCATGCTTGAACAGAATCTGCACCAGGTCACCGCCCGCTGCCTGCCGAAGAACATGCCGGAAAAGATTATGCTCGACGTGTCCAATATGAACATGGGCGACATCCTCTATATTGCCGATCTGCCCAAACTGGACGGCGTCAAATACATGGCGCACGGCAACCCCGCCGTGGTGAGCTGCCACGCGCCGCGTGGCGAGGAAGCTCTTGCCGAAGGCGAAGCCGCCACCACGCCCGAAGTGATTGGCGAAAAGGAACGCGAGGCGAAGGATTAGTATGAAGGTTGTGGTTGGTCTGGGTAATCCCGGCCGGGAATACGAACGCACCCGGCACAATATCGGCTGGATGACCCTGGATGTCCTGGCCGAACGGCTGTCGGCGACGCGGTTCCGGCGCGAGCGTTCGGTCGAGGCGGCGGAGGCGACGGTCGATGGGGAGAAGGTTTATCTCCTCAAGCCCCAGACCTTCATGAACCTTTCCGGCCAGGCTCTGGCGTCGTGGCTCGGCTGGATGACGGAGGTCCGGGACGCTCTCAAGCGCCGCGAGGAAACGCCCCCCGCACCGGAAGGGCCGCCCCCGTCGAAGCAGGACAAGGTGGACGACGCCGAGTGCCGCTGGCCGGGAATCCTGGTCCTGACAGACGACGTCAATCTCCCGCTTGGGCGGATGCGTCTTCGTCCCAGCGGGTCGGCGGGCGGCCACAACGGCCTGACCGACATCGAGAAGGCTCTGGGCGGAAGGGGGTATCCCCGGCTCCGCCTGGGCGTGGGAGCGCCGCCGGAGCGAATGGACAGGGCGGATTACGTGCTGTCCCGCTTTGCTCCGGACGAAGCGCCGGTGGTGCGGAAGGTGGCGGAGGTGGCGTCGGACGCGGTCCGCGACTGGCTCCGCGAGGATTTCACCACCGTCCGCAATCGGTACAACGGCCTGCGCCTCGGCGGCGCGGAGTAGATAGAGACTGAATCAAATAGGCAATTTTCTATTTTCATAGTTTGGAGGACAGGGTCGTGAGCAAGCTTTATGAAGCAATGTTTATCGTGGACAGCGCCAAGGCCAAGGAAGACTACGCCAAGATGGAGGCGGAGTGCCTGGGCTGTCTCACCCGGCACGGGGCCGAAATCGTCAAGGCGGTGAAGTGGGACGATCGCCGTCTCACCTACGAGATGAAGAAGATCCGCCGCGGCACCTTTATCCTGGTGCACTTCAACTCCGACCCGGCCAACATCGGCAAGATGGAACGCCAGTGCCACCTGAACGAAAACGTCCTGCGCGTCCTCATTCTCGTGGACGAGGACGGCATCGAGGTGGAATCGGCCCGTGAAGAGGTGAAGACCGAAGCCGCCGAAACGGCCGCCGAGTAATTCGCCAGGCATTAGAGGCAACGCGGTTGCTCCGGCATGATTCACGGCCTGGAGCGACCATCTTTCAGAGGAGATCAAGGTGGCTGGATTTAACCGGGTAATACTTATCGGCAACCTCACCCGCGATCCCGAACTTCGCTACACCCCGCAGGGCACGGCCGTGGCCGACCTGCGCCTGGCCGTGACCACCGTGCGCGGCCGCAGCGGCAGCGAACGCAAGGAAGAGACCCTTTTCATCGACTGCACCGTTTGGGACCGCCAGGCCGAGACCTGCAGCGAGTATCTCACCAAAGGCCGTCCGGTGCTGGTGGAAGGTCGACTCATCGAGGATCAGTGGCAGGACAAGGAAACGGGCGAGCGCCGCAGCCGCATCAAGGTGTATGTCCAGAACGTGCAGTTCCTGGGCGGCCGTGACGGCGCCGGCGTGAGCGGCCGCTTCGAATCGGGTGCGAGCGGCCGGTACGAATCGACCGGCCAGAGCGGGCGCTACGATTCGTCCCGCAGCAAGGCGACCGGACGCACGGATAAGCCGCCGGCACGCGGCAGTGCCGCCGACGTCTTTGAAGACGACGCGTCTGCCGGCCGTTCGAGCGCGCCCGCCGGCGACGACATCCCCTTCTAAATTTCTGGTGCGGGATGCCGGGCGATTTACGACAAATTTCCATTACAGCATATTCGTTAGGAGAAAACAGTGAGTTCCGATTACGGCAAGGACAAGAACGATTTCCATGTCGGCGGCGGACGGTGCCGTTACTGCGCCAAGAACGCGCCGGAAGTGGTCGATTACAAGGACATCAACACGCTTCAGAAGTTCATGAGCCCGCAGGGCAAGCTCTTCGACAGGAAACGCCTCGGCAATTGCGCCAAGCACCAGCGCGCCGTCGCGCAAGCGGTCAAGCGCGCCCGTTTCCTTGGTCTCTTGCGCTACAGCGGCAGGCAGTAGACTACTATTTAATCTCGTACGTTGGAGGCTTTCCATTATGGCCATGAAATTGTTGTTGAGTGAGGACGTCAAGGATCTGGGCCTGGCCGGCGATATTGTCACCGTCGCCAACGGCTACGGCCGCAACTATCTCCTGCCCCGCAGGCTGGCGGTCGAAGTCACCCCGGGCAACCTGAAGCAGATCGAAAGCATGAAGAAGCTGCGTGTCGCGCGCGAGCTGGAGCGGGTTAAGGATTTCCGCACCCTGGCGGAACGCGTCGCCGCAGTGGACATCACCATCAAGGAACGCGTGTCGGATTCGGATTCGCTCTATGGTTCCGTCACCGCCAAGCAGTTGATCGAAGCGCTCACCGCCGAGGGCATCGTCCTCGAGCCGGAAATGATCAAGCTTGACGAGCCGATCAAGACCATCGGCGTTCACCGCGTCAAGGTGCGCATGCACCCCGAGGTCGAGACCGAACTGAAGGTCTGGGTCGTCGGCCTGAAGGACAACGCGCCGGTAGAGTAACCGATCGCCCACGCGAGTCGAAGCAAACAGTAAAGCGCCCCGGTTGGGGGCGCTTTTTTATGTGTGTTTCCGAACCGGTCATCGAATCTTTGCTTTGTCAGGTTAGTCCGGTACGCCTCCCCCCACTCGTCACCCCGGCGTCTGTACGTTGACCAGCGGAAAAAACGGGCTGTTCGGCCGGGGTCCACGCCCCGAACGCCCGCTGCGGGCATCAACCGCTTGAGTTAGGCGCAATGATCGACTCTGGCATGGACCCCGGCCGAACAGCCCACTTATCGCGCTGGTGGATGTCCGCACGCCGGGGTGACAAATGGGGAACTGAAACGAACATACTTGAACTACGCCGACCGCCGTGGCGCGAGGCCCAATTCATCCAGAATGCGGGGAATAAGCGCCTGGGTGTTGATGAGGAAGGCGCGCATCGGCTGGACGCCCTTGAAGGCTTCGAAAAAGCGGTCCATAAAGGCTACGACGATTTCGTCGTGGCTGCAGCCGCGCTCGTGGGCCGAAGCGACCAATTCGACCGCCTCGCGGGTGACGCGCTCGGCAATATCGAAGAACTGTTCGGTATCCGCATCCGGCAGCACGCCGTGGTGGCTGACAAACACCCGCCTGGGCCGAAGCGCGCGCGAACGCTGAATCGAATCAAGAGTGGGACGGGCGCCGATGATAAGGCACGGCGCGACATTGGGGTACTCGGTGATAACGCCGAGTGTCTCGCTGCAGGACACCAGGTCCAGTTCTTCAAACAGGTAGCTGGTGCAACAACGGGTATGACCCGGGGTGGCGACGGTGCGGATGGTCAGGTCGTCCAGGCGGACGACGTCGCCGTCCTCCACCGCCACATCGACGGCCAGGCGGCGGATACGCTTGTCCTGCGGCGTCCAGCCTTTTTCCTCGGCAACGCCCGCATCAAGGCTCTGCATCAGGCTGATGGCGTTTGGCTTGGTGAAAACCGCCTGGGCGTGCTTTGCCGCGACGACGCGCGTCTGCGGGAACGCATCCCGGACCGCGACGCTGCCGGCGGCGTGATCGTAATGACTGTGCGAAAGCAGCACCAGGTCGAGGTTGCGGCCGCCAAGGGCGGCGCGGAGGTTGTCCACCATCGTGTCGGCGCAGAAGTTGAAGCCGGTGTCCAAGAGGACGGTGGAGCGTTTTGTCGTGAGGAGGTAACATTCGCCGCCTACAACGGCGCCGACTGGGTCAATTGTGTACATATCGTGTTCCATCTGTGTGAAAAAGCCGCACGGCGTCCGGCCGGGCGGCCCATAGGTATCCTGTCAAGTATACGGATGGCGCGTGTCGGGGCAAGGGCGGAGGAACGGCTCATCTCTTGCTCCGGACCGGTTCCACCGGTATGATGGGTCATTACAGTCCTGAGGGAATACGAGAGTACGGCCAATGACCGCAACCATCGAACCGCTTGTCTCCACCACCCGCCTCCGCGCCCTCCGCTCCAGTATCGGTTCCGGCGAGAGGCCGCTCCTGGTCGCTATCCACGATTATCCCGATCCCGACGCCATCGGCGCGGCCTTGGCTATGCAGACCCTGGCCGGCTCGTGGGGCGTGCCATCCGTCATCGCCCACGGCGGTATCATCGGGCGCGAAGAAAACACCGAGATGGTCAGGCTCCTGAAAATTGAGCTGAATACCTTCGCGAGCATCCCCGACCTGGATGAATTCCGCGGTGCGATTTTCCTCGACACCCAGCCGATGGCAAAAAACCAATCCTTGCCAATGGGCATTCCCGTCCTGGGCGTCATCGACCACCATAGCCTTGGCGACGAATCCATCCGCCACACCAGCAAGAGCGCCACAGGCACCACCAAGGTGATCTATTCCGACGTGCGCTTAAGCGTCGGCGCGAGTTCCACCCTGCTCCTCGGGTACCTCGAGGCGGCGGGCATCGTTCCGGACGCGCGCCTCGCCACCGCCCTGTTCCTGGGGATTAAGACAGACACGGACGGCCTGCTCCGGGATGCCGGCCCGGCCGACATCCGTGCCTACACGACGCTCCTGCCGCTCGCCGACCTGACCATTGCCGCGCGGGCCAGCCACCCGCCGCTCGACGTCGAGTATTACCGCTTTCTCCATAAAGCGGTGGAAAAGGCGTTCCTTTTCGGCGAGACCATTATCTCGAACTGCGGCGACATCACGACGCCGGACATGCTCTCCACCGCGTCCGACATGCTGATCTTTCTGAAAGGGATGAGTTACGCCCTCGCCGTCGGCTTCCACGACGGGCGGGCGTATCTTTCGCTCCGCACCAAAGCGCCGCATTCGGACGCGACCCGCGTCCTTCTCCACGTGGTCGAGCCGGAAGGCAAAGGCGGCGGCCACACCCTCTCGGCCGGAGGCTTTATCGAATTCTCCGGGTCGCAGGAAGAATGTTATGAAACCATCCGCACCCGCCTGTTGGAAGCAACAGGCGATATCGGCAGCTCCCGCAAGGACCTTATACCATGAGCGATCTCCTCGCCGACCTCACACCTGCCCAGCGTGAGGCGGTGACCCATATCAACGGCCCCATGCTGGTCGTCGCCGGTGCCGGATCGGGCAAGACCCGGGTCGTCACCCGCCGCATCGCCTACCTGATAGGGCAAGGCGTGCGGCCCTGGCGTATCCTCGCCTTGACCTTCACTAACAAAGCCGCCCGCGAAATGCGCGAACGCGTCGAAACGCTGGTGGGCGAGGCACCGACGTGGATGGGCACCTTCCATTCCATTTGCGCCCGCATGCTCCGGACCGATCTTGAGCGCCTCGGCGACGGCAGAACCGGCCGCTTCACCATCATGGACCAGGGCGATCAGGAAAGCCTTATCAAACAGGCGATGAAGCGCCTCGACGTGGACGACAAGACAAACAAGCCGTCCTCCGTCCTCGCCGCCGTCTCCAAGGCGAAATCGGACTTCGTCAAGCCGGAGGAATACGACGACATCACGCCCCGCGACCGGGTGGTGAAAGAGGTCTACGCCGCCTACGAGGCGGCGCTCCGGGACAACAACGCCCTCGACTTCGACGATCTGCTGGTGCTGGCTGCGCGGCTACTGAAAAAGGACCCCGAGGTTCTGGCCAAATATCGCGGCCGATTCCCGTACATCCTGGTGGACGAATACCAGGACACTAACCAGGCGCAGTATACGCTGCTGCGAGCCCTCGCGGGAACGCTCGCGAACATCCACGCCACCGGCGACCCCGACCAGTCGATTTACTCCTGGCGCGGCGCGGATTACCGCAACATCATGCATTTCCAGCGGGATTTTCCCGGTGCGAAGATCGTGCGGCTGGAGGAAAACTATCGGTCGTCCAAGCACATCCTCGCGGCCGCCAACTACCTCATCAAGCACAATCCGGAACGCATCGACAAGGATCTTTATACCAACCGCCCCGGCGGCGATAAGGTGACCATGGTCCGTCTCCAGTCCGATAGAATGGAGGCGATGTGGGTGGCGGAACGAATTGTCGAGATGAGGAACGAAGGCAAGAAGCTGGGCGAAATGGCGGTGTTTTACAGGACGAACGCGCAATCGCGGGCGTTGGAAGAAGCATTGCTCCGCGAGAGTTTGCCGTATCAACTCATCGGCGGCGTTCGATTTTACGAACGGAAAGAAATCAAGGATCTCCTCGCCCATCTCAAAGTGCGCGTCAATCCGCGCGATCTCGGCAGTCTGCGGCGCGTGGTCGGCTGCCGGCCGGGGATTGGCGAACGCACCCTCGACAAGATCGCCCAAGCCGCTGCCGAAGCGGGCGAGCCGGTGTTCTCTTTTCTGGCCAGCCCCGACTTCGCCGCCCGCTACAAACCGACAAAAAAGATTCAGGACTTCGCCAACTGGTGCCAACGCCTGGCCGAGGTGGATGTCGAACGGGCCGACGTCGCCGTCAAGGACGTTCTGCACCTGTCGAACCTGATCGAGACTACCCTCGCCAACGCCGACAAGGACGAGCTGGCCGACGACCGCATTGAAAACCTCCATGCCCTCAGCGGCCGCGCCGCCGAGTTTGTGCGCCTGCGGCTGGAAAACGCGCCAGAGCCGGATCCGGAAGCGAACGAGGAAGAGGTGCGGGCTGGAACGGCAATCGACCTGGCGGCGTTTCTGGAAGACGTCGCCTTGGTCGCCGATGTCGACGGATGGGTCGGCGACTCGGACAAGATAACCCTCATGACCCTGCACAGCGCCAAGGGGCTGGAGTTCGACGATGTGTTTGTGACCGGTCTGGAGGAGGGATTGCTGCCGCACCGCAATTGCCGCGACGACAGCGCACTGCAGGAGGAACGGCGGCTCTTCTATGTCGGTATCACCCGGGCCAAGGAGCGCGCCTGGATAACCCACGCGGCCAGCCGTTTTATCCACGGCAGCGTCGACTTTTCCCAGCCGAGCCAGTTCCTGGGCGAGTTGCCGAAAGACGAAATGGTCGAGATGGATTACGGCGATATGTTGTCGCCGCAGACCGGTTCCGGCTATACCAGCCGCCGCAGCGCGGGAGGAGGCTGGGGACGCGGGGCGGCGACCGAAGACGATTTTGCCGATCCCGATTTCGGCGATGTCGAGGTGTCGGATTTTCTCGATATCGGAAGCGATTTCGACCCCAACCCCGATTTCGATCCGGATCCGGATTTCGGTTTTCCCGGCGAGGTTGCCCCCGCCCCGGCGGCGGTGGAGAAGAAGACGTGGCCGAAACGCACCTGGCCCACAGCCAAACCGAAGCCGGCGGCGCGGCCGTCAAAGTACAAGCCGGGCGATCTGGTGCGGCATCCGCAGTTCGGTTCGGGCAAGGTGCTGACTGTCGACAAGCGGAAAATCATGGTCCAGTTCTTTAGTTCAGGCACGCGGTTGTTGCAGGAAGATTTGGCCCAGCTCACTCTCGAGTAGCGTCGTCGTCCACCGTCAGGCCGGTCCACTCCGCCATGAGGCGCAGTCCTTCGAGAAGGCTTGGGGTGGGCCTGGCGATACAGGCTTCGGGTATTTTGTAGACTCTGCCAGACTGGAACGCGGCGAGGGGCGAATAGACACCTCGCGCCAGCACCGTCTCCAAAGGCGTCCTGTTCATCGCCCCACTCTGCGAGATGAAAATTTCAACCTCGTCCGCTTTCGCCAGCAACCGTTCCAACCCGTATTCTGCGATGATCACCCCTGGCGACGCTGCCTCGGCGTCGCCGGCGATATTGCGCCCGCCGCCGGTCTCGATGACCCAGGCCGGCAAGGAATCGGGGGTAAAGGTTTTGACCTCGCGGTGGATTGATTCGAGGAACACGCCGGGCGGGTCGTTCCGTTTGAGCGCAGCCTGGCGGTAACGATTGGCCTCGGCGGCAAACGACGCAATCATCGCCTCCGCCTCTGCCTCGCGCCCGACCAGTCGTCCCAGTTCGCGCCAATAGTCGTAGAGTTCGTCGGCGTGGGTGACCTGCATGGAAATGACGGTGATGCCAGCCGTCTCCAGGACGCGGCGAAGGCGGCCGTCAGCGACATGCTGCGGCCTGACCAGGACGATGTCCGGAGCGGCGGCGATAAAGCGTTCGATATCGTCCCGAGCGGAAAAGACGGGCGGGTTCCATCCCTCTGTTTCCGGCCCTGCATAACTTTCCTGCCGCGACACGCCGATTATGGCGTCCCGCGCGCCGAGGCGGAGCAGGATTTCGGTGTGGGCCGCATAGAGGCTGATGATGCGCGGGGCGGAAGATGATTCTTCCGCCCCGGCCGTGAAACACAGCACAAAAACAACGGTGGCCGCGAGCAATGCGCGCATGGTTATTCCGCCTCGTCCGCCGTTTTCTGGGCCTGGACCTTTGCTTCCAGGGTCTTGAGGTGTTCGATGTAGATGTCGGCCCAGTTGTCGTTGGAGCCGAGGCCTTCGAGATGGCAATCGACCTCGAACCCGGCAGCCGTGAACATGCTGGCCCAGCTGTCTTCTTCGTCACTCGCCATGTCGTTGAGGGTATGATCGCCCGCGACAATCATCATCGGGGCGAGCAGCACCTTGCGGGGCGCGGCGGCGTCGGCTTTCATGGCCGCGACCACGTCTTCGCCTAGCGGGGCGGCTTCGACTGTGCCGATATAGGTGGCGGGGTAGTGCTTGCGGAGAGTCGTTTCCAGCTTGCCGAACACCGACTGGTTGAGGTGCTCGTTGCCGTGGGCCATGAGAACCAGAGCGGCGTTGTCCGCCTTGGCGCGGTCCATCAGGGGCGTTAGGGCCTGGACGACGCGGTTCAGGTACGCGTCCTGGCCGTCGCCGACGCCGAGGGCGGGCTCGCCCACGCCAATCCACGGGAAGGGCTGGCGAGCGAATTTCGCCGTCTTGTAACCGCCGACGGTGGCGACGAGGGTGGCGAGGTCGTTGTATTCTTCGCCGTCGGTGACATGCAGCGACTGGACGAGAATCAACCGGCCGCCGTCTTCCTGCAACCGGGCGAGGGTGGAGAAGACATTGCCGACGCAATACACTTCAGCAGGGATCCCGGGGTTTTCCGCCTGGAAGGCGGCGTCCTGGGCGCGCTCGTGCCAGATGCCCCGGATGATGTTGGAGGTAAAGGCGAGGCGCACGTCATAGCCGGGGAAGGCTGCCTCGACCCGATTCTTGATGTTGAGGATGGACTTGACCGCGCCAACCTCGGTGGTGCCGAAAGCGGCGAGGACGATGGCCGGTTTCCGTTCGGGACGATCATAGGCGGGCGCAACCTGCATGGCGCATACCAGGACCGCGACCACCGCGGCGCACAAAAGCATTCTGTTCATATTTCCCCTCCTCTAGGTGAACCGATAAAATGAAACGGCTCCATCCATGTCGTCATGGATGGAGCCGCATTGCCGTTTTGATGCGTCTCGAATAGATTGTCATCAGCCGGCCGCCTTGGGCGGCATTTTCCGACACGCTTGCCTGCGTGAGGGAACAGCGATGTTTCCGGTTCGTGGCAGGTCTTCTGACTTCCGGATCGTCGCGGTCGTTTTCGCCTTCCCACCCCACGTACCGCAGGCAGTGACTGGCTTTTCGCCTAGAAAACGCGCTCCCCGGTTACAGCGGCGGCTCCGTGGCGGATTTGCACCGCCTTCCCTATTAAGCGTTTTATTGCGCCGTTCGAACCGCTCTCCACACTAGCCAAAAACTCCATGCCGTCAAGAAGATTCACCCCAGTCGAAAGGATGCCGACAAACTGGCGGAAAATTCGTCGTAACGTACCGCCGTCGGCGTTTCATAGACCTCCTCCAGAACGCGGTTGGTAAACACCGCCTCCACCGGCCCGGCCGCAACGACTCTGCCCTCTTTGAGAAATACCAGTTCGTGGCCATAGGCGGCGGCGAGGTTGAGGTCGTGGCTGACAGTGAGAACCAGCCGCCCCGCCTCGGCCAATCGTTTCGCCAGGGCCATCACCGCCATTGCCTGAGCGATATCGAGGCCGGCCACCGGCTCGTCCAGGAGAAGAATCGGCGTCGCCTGCGCGAGCGCCCGCGCCACCACCACCCGTCGGCGCTCGCCGCCCGACAACGCCGTCACCGACTTTGTGGCGAGGTCGCCGAGGTGCAGTGCCGCCAACGCCTCGTCCACCGCGTGCTGGTCGTCCTCACCCAGTACGCCCCAGCGGCCGAGATATGGACGCCGCCCCATGGCGACGATTTCCCGCACGGTGAAGGCGAAGTTGAGGTTGTACTCCTGAGGAGCGAGTGCGAGGCGGCGGGAGAGTTCGGGCGGTCCATAGTCCGACAGCGCCCTCCCCTCTAGCATCACTTCACCAGACGCTGGGCGGCGAAGTCCGGCAAGAATGTCGAGGAGGGTGCTCTTGCCAGCGCCGTTCGGACCGGCGAGGATATAATGCCGTCCCGGGTGGAGGTCGAGGGTAACATCCCGCAACACCTGTTGGCGTCCGTGGTAAAAATTACCATTTTTGACTCGCAGGGCAGCATCGGCATGGTCAGTCATGGGGCGCTCCCCGCATATTGCGCCGAAAAATAAGGAGAAACGCCGGTCCGGCAAGAAGCGCGGTCAACACCCCCACCGGTATCTCCCCCGGCAACACGACCCGCACCAACGCGTCGGCGGCGGAAAGAAGCAAGGCTCCGCCGATTGCCGAGAGGGGGATAAGCGAACGGTGATCCGGCCCGGTGAGAAGCCGCGCCAAGTGCGGGACGATAAGACCGACAAAGCCAATCACCCCCGCCACCGACACGGCGGCGGCGGCGGCCAGCGAAGCGGCGGCCAGCAAAAGGTATCGAACCCGTTTGGTATCCACTCCAAGCGTCTGGGCCGAGCGCACCCCCATCGACATAATGTTCAGGTCGACTGCCGACCAAAGGGCCGCCGCAAGCGCCGGCAAAAAGAAAACGAGGACGACAGCGGCGTCGGTCCAGGTTCGGGCTTGAAAACTACCAAGCAACCAGAAGATTATCGAACCGACCTGATCCCCGGCGAGGTATTTCAAAAACGACAAGGCAGCCGAGAGGATCGCCGACAAGACGACCCCGGCAAGGATGAGGCTGGTCGGCGACAGGTGCGAGTCGGCGTCACGGGCCAGCGCGATGACAACGGCAAGGGTCAGGCACGCGGCGACAAAGGCCCCGCCGGTGAGTGCATACGGCCCTGCAAGCCAAGGGAGATCGGGCCGGAACAGCGACAAAACGATGACCAGCCCGGCGCCGAGGGCCGACCCGGACGATACGCCGAGGGTATAGGGATCGGCCAGCGGATTCAGGAGCAGTCCCTGAAACACCGCTCCCGACACGCCGAGGGCGGCTCCGGCGATGGCGGCGGTGGCGATGCGCGGCAGGCGGACGTCCCAGATGATCATCATCCGGTTGGCGGGCAGGCTATCGTCGCCGCCTGTTACCACCGCCCAAATGATGTCGAGGATTTCCCCCAGGGAAAATGCGACCGCGCCGCTTCCCAATGACACGGCGGCGAGGACGACGAGCAAGGCCGCGCCGACCAAGCCAACCAGCCACGGGGACAGGCGGTTTGGGTGGGGAACTGGGTTGTCGGATAAGGGCATGGCAAACCTTTGCCGGAAAATAGTGAGGATATGCGCTCGGGCGCTGTATTGTCAAGAGGGAGGAAATCCCGTAGACTCCGCCTCTTGGCTAATTTTTCGTGGAGACTCGATGGATATGATGGTCTCGCTCCAGGCTGCGGTCAAACAATATGGTGCGGTGCGCGCCCTCGACGGACTTGATCTGTCGGTGCGGGAGGGCGAATTGTTTGCCCTTCTCGGTCCGAACGGTGCGGGCAAAACCACCGCCATCCGCATTCTCACCGGCCTGACCCGCCTGACCGGCGGCACCGCATCCATTGCGGGGATGGATGTCACCCGCCACCCGGTCGAGGCCAAAAGCCTCTGCGGTCTCGCACCGCAGAGCGTCAACCTGGACGGCGAGCTGACCTTGCGGCAGAACCTCGATTTCCACGGCCGGCTCTACCGTATGCCTGCGGCCGACCGCACCCGTCGCGCTGCCGAACTTCTCGACTATGTCGAACTAGCCGACCGCGCCGACCATCCTGTCAAAACTCTCTCCGGCGGCATGAAGCGCCGCCTGATGCTGGCTCGCGCATTGTTGCACCAGCCGCGACTGGTTTTCCTGGATGAGCCGACGGTGGGGCTGGACCCGGCGATCCGCCGTCGCGTCTGGCACCTTATCAAAAAGATTCGCCGGGACGGCGTCACCGTGGTCCTGACCACCCATTATATCGAAGAGGCGGAGTTCCTGGCCGACCGGGTCGGATTCCTGAACGCCGGTAAATTGGCGACCGAGGGGACGCCCCGTGATTTGATCGAGCGCCTGGGCCAGTGGGCGGTGGACCGCCTTGACGACGACGACATCCAAACGTCCTACTTTCCCGACCGCGATGCAGCGAACATCTTCCTTGCCGCCCAGCCGGGCGAAGCGACCTTGCGGCGGGTGAATCTCGAGGACGCCTTCCTTGCCCTCACCGGCAGGAGGGTAGGCTGATGCAAGCGTTTATCGCCATATACCTTCGTGAAATGCACCTGTTACGCCGACGCTTCAAGCGCGTCCTGGCGGCTATGGCGGTGTCCCCCCTCCTCTACCTCCTCACCTTTGGGCTGGCGCTGGGGGGCGGCATGACTGTGGACGGGGTCGACTATCTCCACTTCCTCCTCCCCGGACTGGCAGCCATGGCCAGCATGACCCAGTCGTTCGCCCTGGCGTCGGAGATAAACCTCGCCCGCTTCTACTCAGGCGTATGCGAGGAAATACAGGCCTCGCCAGCCGGACCCCTCCCCTACGTCCTGGGCGAAACCGCCGCCGGTGTGACCCGCGCGGTGATGGCGGTGGTGCTCATCCTCCTACTTGGCCTTCTCTTCGGGGTGCGGATTTATCCGGGCGGATGGTTCTGGCTGGCGATTCTTCTCAATGCAGCCGCCTTCGCCTCGCTGGCGGTGGGGTTGGCCATGGTTATCAAATCCCACGCCGACCAGGCGCTCCTTGGCAACTTCGTCATCACGCCGATGGCATTTCTGGGCGGAACCTTCTTCCCAATGGATGCGCTGCCGGAATGGCTGCGGACCCCCCTGATGCTCCTGCCCCTTTCCCACGCGTCCCGGGCGGTGCGGGCGGCGGCCTTGGGCGGCGTGCCGGACCCGGTGGGGCTCCTGATACTTTTGGCCTTTGCCGTAGCGTGCTTCGCCTTTGCCGTCTATGCCGTCGGGTTGGCCCGCGATTAGGGAGGGGCTTGCACAGCCGCTCCCGCCCGCCTACAATACATCCCCTATGACCACAGATCAGTCCCCAGCCCCGCTCTACGCCGGCATCGTCGTCGAAGCGCCGCTCACAACCGTGTTCCATTATCGGGTGCCGCCCGCACTCGCCGACGTTATCCGCCCCGGCGACAGGGCGGACATTACCTTTGCCCGCCGCCGGACCAGGGGCGTCGTCGTGTCCCTGACCGGTCTGCCACCGATCAAGCCGGAACTTATCCGCGACCTCGACGGCATATCGCCCCCCGAAGAACGGGTGCCGGAAGATCTGCTCTCCCTGACCAAGTGGGTTGCCGACTATTACCGCTCGAGCTGGGGGACGGTGCTGGCAGCCGCCATTCCCGGCGCGGTCAAACAAGGGCGGCGCGAACGGCGGGTTAAACGGGTCGAACTCGTGCCCTCCCCCGAGGAGGCAGCCATGCAGGCGGTTGTCCTCGACAAACGCGCCCCAAAACAGGCAAACGCCCTGCGGCGCATCGCCAAGTTTTTTGCCGAACATCCGGACGAGGTGTTAACCGCCGACCACCCCAATATCAAGGACGACGCTCCCGCCGCCATCCTGCGCTCCCTGGCCGAGCGCGGTCTTATCCGCATGGAAGAGACGGTTGTTGCCGGAGACGCATCGTTCGCTGATGCGGCACCGGACATCGTCCTGTCGTCCGATCAAACGGCGGCGGTCGAGGCTATGACGTCAGGGCTGGAGGCGGGCGGGTTTTGCTCATACCTCCTCCACGGCATTACCGGCAGCGGCAAGACCGAAGTCTATATGCGGATGATCGACCAAATGCTGCGTGCCGGACGTGGCGCCTTGGTGCTGGTTCCCGAAATTAGCCTGACGCCGCAGACAGTGTCCAGGTTCACCCGCCGCTTCGGCCGCATCGCCGTGCTCCATTCGAACCTGGGCGAAGGCGAACGTGCCACCCATTGGCGCAGCCTCTGTACAGGCGAAGTCAAACTCGCTGTCGGGGCGCGGTCCGCCGTGTTCGCGCCGGTGCAAAACCTCGGCCTGGTGGTGGTGGACGAGGAGCACGAACGGTCCTACAAGCAGGACAACGACCCGCGCTACAACGCGCGCGACGTGGCTATCATGCGGGCGCATATGACGGGGGCGATGGTCATCCTCGGCTCGGCCACCCCCAGCCTCGAGAGCTGGCGCAACGCCGATCTCGGCAAGCACACCCTTCTGCCTATGCCGTCGCGCCCGGGCGGGGCCGAACCGCCCCGGGTGGAGGTGGTCGATCTCCGCCAGGAATGGGCTGACGTCAAAAAACCGACCCTGTTTTCGCGCCGCCTCGAACAGGCGCTGACCGACTGCTTGAAGCGCCGCGAGCAGGCTATCCTCTTCCTGAACCGGCGCGGTTTCCACACCTCGGTCCGTTGCGGCGCGTGCGGCGAGGCGCTCGAGTGCCCGAACTGCGACGTCGCCATGACCCACCACCGTGCCGCCCGCATCCTCCGCTGCGGCTGCTGCGGTTACGACCAGGGCGTGCCGGAACGCTGCCCCACCTGCGGGGCGCAGAATCTGAAGTTCCTCGGCACCGGGGTAGAACGGGTGGAGGACGTGCTGGGCGCGATGTTCCCGAACGCCCGGCTGCTCCGGATGGACTCGGACAGCATGACCCACCGCGACGCCCACCGCACTTCCCTGAGCGCTTTCGGCAAGGGCGAGTACGACATCCTCCTCGGCACGCAAATGGTGGCGAAAGGGCTGGACTTCCCCAACGTCACGCTGGTGGGGGTGCTGATGGCGGACGGCGCGCTTGGGATGTCGGATTTCCGCGCGGCCGAACGCACCTTCCAGCTCGTCACCCAGGTCATCGGCCGGGCGGGCCGCGCTGGCAAGGCCGGCTTGGCGGTGGTCCAGGCGTTCCAGCCCGAGCACCCGGCTGTTGCGTGCGCGGTGGCGCAGGATTATCATGCCTTTGTCGAAGGCGAGATGCCGGACCGGCGTAAACGCGGCTATCCGCCGTTCGGCCGCTTGACCCGGGTGCTGATCACGGGCGAACGGGAGGACGCGGTCCGCGATGCAGCCGATGCCGCCGGGCGGGCGGTCCGCAAAACCCTTCCCGACGGCTGCCGCCTGCTCGGCCCGGTGCCGTGCGAGGTGGAGCGGTTGGAGTCGGTGTACCGCCGCCATATGCTGCTGTTCGCTCCCGACACCCGGGTGATGGCGGATTGGCTGCGGGCGTCGGAACTCAAGCCCGGAGTTGAACGGGGCGTCCGCTTCATCCTTGACACAGATCCCCTGTCCATGATGTAATGCACTTAAGAAAATTTTCGACTATAAAGCACCACTAAAAAAGCGTCATTCCAAAAAAGATTATAAAAATCGCTAAAATGGGTTGTAAACACGAAAATATGCTGTATAGTAAAAGCAACCCACTGGTTCTTAAAAACATTTTAGGCGGTAAATTTGGCGCACGGTGTCCGACGCCGCTTTAATTTGGTAAGGTCATGTATAGGAGAGCTTTCCATGGAGTACAAATCGCCCCTGCACAAAACGGTCATGACGACCCCCACCGAATTCTGGAACGATTCCTGCGCCATTTCCGAGCTGAAGCCAGCTATCGAAAACGGGGCATCCGGCGCAACCACCAACCCGGTCATCGTTCTTGGCGTCCTCAAGAAGGAACTGGACCTGTGGAAGGACCGCATCACCGAGCTGGTCAAGGAAATGCCCTTCGCGACCGAGGACGATATCGCCTGGAAGCTGAACGAAGAGATGGCAATCAAGGGCGCAAAGCTGTTTGACGACCAATTCAAGGCGTCGAATGGCAAGAAGGGCCGCCTCTCTATCCAAACCAACGCCAAGTACTACCGCGACTCCGAAGCTATGTGGAAGCAGGCTGTTCACTTCGGCACCCTCGCCCCCAACATCATGGTGAAGATGCCGGTCACCGAAGCCGGCGTCAAGGCGGTCGAGGAATCGACCTACCACGGCATAAGCATCAACGCGACCGTCTCCTTCTCGGTGCCGCAGGTGTTGGCTGTCGCCGAAGCTGTCGAACGCGGGCTGAAGCGTCGTGAAGCAGAAGGCAAGGATACCTCGCAGATGTCCCCCGTCTGCACCATGATGGTCGGCCGCCTGGACGACTACCTCAAGGTGGTGTGGAAAAACGAAGGCGTGCCCTGTGATCCGGGCGTCCTCGAATGGGCCGGCGTTGCCTGCTTCAAGAATGCCTATAAAATCTACCAGCAGAAAAAGTACCGCACCCGCCTGCTGTCGGCCGCCTACCGGAACATCATGCAGTGGTCGGAATTCGTCGGCGGCGACGTGGTCCTGACCATTACCTCCGACTGGCAGGAAAAGATCAACAAGTCGGGTATGGACGCCACCCCGCGGATGGACGTGCCTGTCGACGCGAAAATCCTCGAGACCCTGCACAAGTACTTCCCCGAATTCACCCGGGCTTTCGATGGCGACGGCATGAAGGAAAGCGAATTTGCCGATTTCGGCGCGACCAAGCGCACTCTCGAACAGTTCTTGGGTGGCTACTCCGACCTGCTGGGCGTCATCCGCTCGTTCATGATTCCCAAGGTTCCCAAGTGAGTTGAGTGGACAGAATTCAGATAACACCCCACAGGGGCGTCCTTTTGGACGCCCCTGTTTGCATGTGAACCAACAACCTTTCCCGGAAATACCCACATCATCCCAAACCGTTTATATTAACGCTTGAATCCTTGAATCTCAGCCCTATAATCAACGCATGTGCTTTATATTTTGCTTTTGATTATGGATGGACTTATGTTGCAAGCGGCTATCGAACTTCTCAGGGAGCGGCATGAATTCTTTTTCCGGCTGGCCCTGGAGCACCTGCGTATTTCCGGGACCGCTATTGTCCTGGCCACCATCATTGGTCTGGCGCTCGGTATAGTGATAAGCGAATACGGCAAGCTTTCACCTTTGGTGATTGGCGTGTCGAACATCTTCTACACCATACCCTCTATCGCGCTGCTGGGATTCCTCATCCCGGTCACCGGTATCGGCAACACCACCGCCATTATCGCCCTGACCATCTACGCTCTCCTGCCTATTATCGGGAACACCCACACCGGCCTCACCAACATCGACCCGGACATTATCGAGGCGGCGCGGGGCATGGGGACGAGCGACTGGCAATTGCTGTGGAAGATAAAGCTCCCCCTCGCCCTGCCGGTCATCCTGGGCGGCATGAAGACGATGGTGGTGATGACAATCGCCCTTGCCGGCATCGCCTCATTCATCGGCGCTGGCGGGCTTGGCGTCGCCATATACCGAGGCATCGCCACCAACAACCTGGTCATGACCGTTGTCGGCAGCGTCCTTATCGCCCTGATGGCGGTGGCGTTTGACCGGGTGTTCCATTTTGTCGAAAACCGCATCCCCTGGAAAAAAGGGCTGACTCATGAATAAGGTTTGGATACTCCTGGGCGTGCTGGCTGCCGCCCTCGTCCTCTACTTCGTCGCCTGGCGGGGCGGCGAAAGCCCACAGGCGGCCAGGGCTGCGTCCGGCACTATCCGCATCGCGACAAAGCCGATGTCGGAACAGTTTATCCTCGCGGAAATGCTGGCCGGTCTGATCGAGACGCACACGCCCCTCAAAGTGACCATCACCAAGGGAATCGGCGGCGGCACCGCCAACATCCATCCGGCGCTGGTCAAAGGCGATTTCGACCTTTATCCCGAATACACCGGCACCGCTTGGCTGTATGTCCTGAAGAAAGACACCATCCCGGAAGAAGAAGCCCTCTTCGCTCAACTGCAGCAGGACTACCGCGACCAGTTCGGGCTCGAGTGGGTCGGCATGTACGGCTTCAACAACGCCTTCGGCGTCGCCATGCGCCGCGACCTGGCGGAACGGCACAACGTCGATGCCATATCCCAATTGGCGCCGCTGGCGAAGGACTTGGTGTTCGGGGCGGAGTACGACTTTTTCGAACGCGAGGACGGCTACGAGGCCCTGTGTGCGGCCTATGGCCTCCAGTTTAAGCAACACATGGATATGGATATCAACCTCAAGTACCCGGCCATGGATTCGGGCAAAATCGATGTGATGAATGTCGCCACCACCGACGGGCAACTCGGCGTGTCGCAGGCGGAACTGCTGCGGGACGACCGTAATTTCTACCAGACCTATTACTGCGGGACGGTCGTACGGGCCGACACCCTCGCCGCCCACCCGGATCTCCGGCCGGTCCTCCTGATGATGGAGAACATCCTGAACGACCGCGACATGGCCAGGCTCAACCATGAGGTGGAAGGGAACGGCCGCGAGGACAAGGTCGTGGCGCGGGAATTCCTCCAAGCCAAGGGATTGATGCCATGACGTTCGAGGTCGAGCTGCGCGGCGTTGATAAGAGCTTTGGCGAAAAACACCTCTTGCGGAACTTCAACCTGAGCGTTATGCCTGGGGAATTCGTGACCGCTGTGGGCAGTTCCGGCTGCGGCAAGACAACCGTCCTGAAGCTGATGAACGGGCTGCTCAGCCCCGATGCCGGGCAGGTTTTGTTTCGGGGGGAGGACATCGCCGGGCAGGACCAGAACAAGCTGCGCCGCCGTATCGGCTATGTCATCCAGGGAACCGGGTTGTTCCCGCACCTGCGCGTCCGCGACAATATCGCCTATGTGCTCCGCCTCGACGGCGCTGACGACCACAGCATCACGGCGCGGGTCGAGGAGCTGGTCGGGGTCGTCCGCCTCCGCCCCGAAATCCTCGACCGCTATCCGCGCGAACTGTCGGGCGGACAGGGGCAGCGGGTGGGACTGGCGCGGGCGTTGGCGGCTGCGCCGCCGCTCCTCCTGATGGACGAACCGTTCGGAGCGGTGGACGATATCACCCGCCACGAACTGCAGGGCGAGATGAAGCGCATCCACGCCGAACTGGGGATTACGGTATTTTTCATCACCCACGACATTGCCGAAGCGATGAGCCTTGGCAACCGGGTCATGGTGATGAATGAAGGGTTGATTGAACAATTCGATACGCCGGAGCGGGTTTTGCACCAACCGGCGACCGACTTCGTCGCGCGGCTGTTATCCAACTACTCCACTGCGTGTGTGTGAGCTATGCTAGGCAACAATGTCGATGGGCCGGTAGGCCATGGCCGACGCCATAATCGGGTCGGAGGTGGAACCCTGCCGCGCATTGATGAGGGATTCGACGCCGATGTATTGGTTGCGGTAGGCGTCGTCGATGTGATTGGTGAAGCGGGACCGTCTGCTCGCGGCGACGTCCATTCCGTTTGTTCTGCTTGGTGCGTTTGGTCCGGTCGTCTCAGTGATGCCGGTGGTTTGGTTATTTTCCGCATCCACGTCGGAGGCGATGACACTGGTCGCATCGGAGCGGGTCGCGGAAGCCGTGGCGGCTTCGTTGCCGGCGGCTTCGGTCGCGGTCGCGGATGTCTCTGTTCCTGATGTTTCTTCGGTGGTCTCTTCTTCGGAATCCCTGTTTTCGGAATCGGCTCCGGTGGTTGCGGCGACGCGCTGCTCGGCGATTTGGCCGCGCGCCTCCATTTCGGCAACCTGAGCGGCGGCGGCGACGGCGCGGTCCTGACTCGAAGGTTCGGACGGGGCCAGGGCGGCGGCACGCACCTGCTGCATCTTGGAGACGGTTGCCTCGGGGGTGCGTTCGGACGAGGTGTCGATGGAGACTTCGCCGCCGATGGCGTAGCGATTGCCGTCAGGGCCTTGTTGATATTCGTAGGATGCGCCGCCGGCGTACTGGCCGCCCGCGGCCTGATGCGCCTGCTCATGCACCCGGACCTCGCGGTCGCGGTTGCGAAGCTCCTGCACCTGGGCCTGCTCCTCCTCCGACATCGGCTCGCCGGCGGCGTTGCGTTCGGCAGCGGGGTCGTCCGTCTCGACGGTTGTTTCGGTCGTTTCCTCGCCTTCTTCGATCCCCGCCTCTGCCTCGTCTTCGATGATCGGCGGCGTGTCTTCGCCGTTGTCATCGCCCGGAGCGGCCAGCTCGGCGGCCCCGCCGACCGCTTCGCCGGATTCGCCGCCGGGACGAATTGAATCGCCCTGCCAGAGATAATTGAGGCTGACATTGCCGGATTCTTCGGCGGCGGTGGGGGCCTGGGTCTCGAGGACCGGGGCGGCGAAAGCGCCCTGCATGAGAATTTGTGGGAAATCGCGGGAAAATTTGGCTGCTTCGGCCGGATCGACAAAGGTGCTGGCCTGCGCCTGAGCGGCTTCGGCTCCGGCGACCGCATCGTCCCGCAGGGCTGACGCCTGGACGCCAAACTCCTGCTCCATGCCCACGGGAGGCGTGGGAGGAATATAGGCATAATTTGGTATGGATGATACCGCACCTACGGACATACCGTATCCCTGTCGGCCCAACTGCACCGTCCCTCGTGGACGGAGCTTTTGACGATATACCTATAGTATACACGGTATTTTGGCATGTACAAGTCAACTTCGGGCGAAAACACGCGGGGTCGCCTTTCCATTGAAAGAGGCCGATAGCTCTTGTAAACGCTTGAGCTTGGTGCCGTTATTGCTCATCCCCGTGGACCCCGGCCGAACCGCCCGCTTTCGCGCTGGTGGAGGTCCGCACGCCGGGGTGACGAA
>JAJPXZ010000118.1 GCA_021205245.1 Planctomycetaceae bacterium | reverse complement strand
CGGCGGGGGGGGGGGCATGGTTGGCGCGGCACTTGCCACCGGTATCGGCTACTGCGTCCCGGCGCTGGTGGGGTTCTGGTATTTCCTTGGGAAAAGAGGCGGCACGCTCCGCTTTGCCCGGCCGCGTTTCCGGGGGGCGGTCCTCCTTGAGGCCAGCGTCAACGGCTCGTCGGAAATGGTGACAAACCTCGCTTTCTCCGTCGTCACCTTCCTCTTCAACCGGCAGATGATGCGCCAGGTCGGCGTCGACGGCGTCGCCGCCATGACCATTGTCCTGTATGTCGAGTTTTTGCTGTCGGCTGTGTATTTCGGCTATTCATCCGGCGTCGCGCCCTTGTTCAGTTACCAGTACGGCAAGGGTGATACGGGAAAACTCAAACTGTTGTTCCGGAACAGCCTGTTCATTATGGGTATTTGCTCCATTGCCGCCGTCCTGGTGGGTCAGTTTATGGCCGGTAACCTGGTGGCTATTTTTGCGTCGCGGGACAGTGTCGTCTACGACATCGCGCTGCATGGGTTCAGGCTGTTTTCGCTCGCCTACCTGATTATGGGGTTCAACATCTTTACGTCGGCGCTGTTCACCGCCTTGTCAAACGGTAAGGTATCGGCGTTTTTGTCATTCATGCGCATTTTCGTTTTTATCTCGCTGGGCATTCTGACGTTGCCGCATCTTCTTGGCGTGAACGGCGTGTGGTTGGCGGTGCCGGTGGCTGAGGTCTTTACCCTGATGTTGTCCATTCTCTGCCTGCGCCGGTATCGTGGCGTCTACCATTTTGCATAGACGCCGATTCTCAATCGTGTCTCGCCGCCGCCCCCTTGCGTAATTCCGCCGCCTCCATACAATTGTACCGTTCTTTCATTTGGGGGAGATTGTATGCGCGGTCGGAGAGGTATGGGGGGGCTGGCGGCTGTCGTGGTGGCGGCGGCCCTGCTAATGCAGGGCTGTTCTCCCAGCGTGTTGTGTGTTATCGAGACCGAGGTTTACCCCGATTACACCTGCACCCGCCTTACCCGCATGGACGCACGGCCGAACCCGCAATACCCGGGGCAACGCACCCGCCTGACCGAGTATTTCCAGTTCCCGCCAGCCGAACTTTACGACAGCTACGCCGTCCAGTCGGACAAGGCGTTGTTTGCCGGCAACTTCGATTCCTTTGAGCAGATTCCCTCCGATCTCGTCCGCCCCACCCCCGGCACGACCGCCCTCGCGGGCAACCTCCGTTCCTTCCGGGTTATGGACATGGTGCTGTTCGTGTGGGCCGACTTCGACGAGACCATCACCGACATCATTCAGAGCCAGGAGGACGGCGAGTCCGCCCTGCAGGAACTGGTGCGGCTAGTGGTGCCGGAGGTGATGGCGGTCCTGAACGCCAAGTACGGGCAGCGCTTTGATCTCCGTCAGCTCGAATCGTGGCTGTACAACGATTTCCCGGCCAAGCTGCGCCGACTCTATGCCGGCGCGTGGGCAATCCATAGCGCCAAACGAAGCGGCGTGACCTCGCCTGGCGAGGACTTTGAATTCTACATGTTCCTAAAGGCCGAGGCCGCCCGCGAAGGGCTGGAACTGGCTGAGCCAAACCACCCCGATCTGGAAAAAGAAAACGTCCGCCGCCTAAAGGAATACGGCATGCGCTTGGCCGCCCGGCTCGCCCCGCCCCGGGCCGGAACCGGCGGCGTCAGCGCCGAGACTTTTGCCGGCACCGCCATGGACGAATTGCTGGCCGGGCTGCAACAGGCGATTATCGCCCGCCACGGGTCGATCAATAATTTTATCGCAAAGATCGCCGCCCTGGTGCCGCGCGCTTTCGGGGCGTATATGACCGGCACGACGATGCCTCTGTACATGCTCCCGAACACCACCTACCAGTACCGCCTGCGCGTTCCCGGCACGGTAATCCAGACGAACGGAGTGCGGGAACTGAACGGCGATTTGGTCTGGAATTTCGCCGACCGCGACCTCGCCTTTACCGGCCAGTCCTTGTGGGCGCGGTCGTTGTTTGTGCGCGAACCGGCTGTGTATGCTCTGGGCCTGCGGGGTTTTCCCGCCAGCCTGGGTGATGTCGACAAGGTCTTTGGCCTCTGTTTGACGCCGCAGGGATCGCCCCGCGAGGAACTACTCCGCCGCCTCCGCGACTCTGTCAGCACCCGAAGCCTTGCGCCGCTGCAAGCCATGGCCAACGATCAGAGTTCCCCGGACGCTCCTTCGGCCCGGGGCCTGTTGGAACTGTTTGAACAACACCGCCGCAACGGACCCACCCGCTCCGCACAACCTGGGCAAACTAGCCAGGACCAGCCGGCTGCCCAGCCGCCGACCGCGCCGCCGCCACTCGGCGTGGAACCCGCTCCGGCGCCGTTATCGACTCCACCGGCGGCACCGACGCCGACGCCCGCTCCGGCCCCGGCAGCGCCCGCTGTTCCGGGACTGACACCGATTACGACGCCGCAAGCACCGCCATTGCCGGGATAAGGTGGGTATGTATGACAAGCACCCCAAAAGGCTTTCGCCTCCACTTGGGCATATTCGGCAAACGCAACGCCGGTAAATCCACCCTCCTCAACCTGGTCGCCGGGCAGGCTGTCAGCATCGTTTCCGCCACGCCAGGCACCACCACCGACACGGTCGAAAAAGCGATGGAGTTCATCCCGATGGGGCCGGTGGTATGGCTGGATACGGCCGGGCTGGACGACGAGGGTGCGGTCGGCGACCTCCGCGCCGCTGCCGCGCGGAAAACGCTGGAACGGATTGACGTGGCGATCATCGTCTTTGTCGGCCGGTGGGGCGAGTTCGAGGAAACGCTCCGCGCCGACTTCGCCGCTCGGGGCGTGCCGGTCGTGGCTGTCGCCAACAAGGCGGATATTGCGCCGCTCGATGAAGCCACCCTGCCGCCCGGCGTCGCCGCCATTGCCATGAACGCCGTTCTGGGCGAAGGGCTGGAGGAATTTCGGCAGGCGGTCCTCGCGGCCGCACCGGCCGAATATGTCGAAGCGCCGGTCATTCTCCGCGACCTCGTCCCGCCCGGATCGTGCGTGGTGCTTGTTACCCCCATCGACAAGGAAGCGCCGAAGGGCAGGCTTATCCTGCCCCAGGTCCAGGCGCTCCGCGACGCGTTGGACGGCGACTGCCGCGCCGTTGTCTGCAAAGAAAACGGCCTCCGGGACGCGCTCGCCGATCTGCGCACGCCGCCGGCGCTTGTCGTCACCGATTCGCAGGCTTTTAAGGAAGTGGCTTCCATCGTCCCGGCCGGGATACCGTTGACCGGGTTCTCGGTTCTGTATGCGAGAGCAAAAGGCGACCTCGGTTTGTTCGCACAGGGAGCCGCCGCCATCGATCGCCTGCAGGACGGCGACCGGGTGCTGGTGGCCGAGTCCTGTACCCACCACCGCGAGGACGACGATATCGGCAGGGTCAAATTACCCGCGCTGGTGCGGAAAAAGAGCGGGGCCGACGTGTCGTTCGACTTCGCCTCCGGCCACGATTTCCCCGACGATCTCGACCGCTACGCGCTCATCCTCCATTGCGGCGCATGCATGACCAATCGCCGCGCCGTCCTTTCACGGCAAGCGCGGGCGCGAGCCGCTGGCGTGGCCATGACCAACTACGGCATGGCTATAGCCCATTGCCTCGGCCTGTTGGACCGCGCGCTCCAGCCGTTTGATCTCTCTCCGCCGTCCGGGCCATCCCATGGCTGATATATACGTAGGACGCCTCGCGCCCGCGCCGACCGGGGCGCTCCATCTCGGCAATGCGCGGACCTTCCTCATCGCTTGGCTGCGAGCAAGGACAGCGGGCGGCAGGCTCATTTATCGGTTGGAAGATCTCGACCACCCCAAGGTCAAAGCCGGTGCCGCCGAAGAGGCACACCGCGATCTCGCATGGCTGGGGTTGGATTGGGACGAAGAATTTGTCCAGTCGGACCGGATGGATCTGTACCGCGACGCTTTGGAGCGGCTGCACCATGCCTCGCTCGTTTACCCCTGTATTTGCACCCGCCGCGATCTCGAATCCTACCAGTCCGCCCCCAACGCCGGCGAGGATCTCGAAAACCGCTACCCCGGCCGCTGCCGCGACCGCTTCGCCGACGCGGCCGAGGCGGCGAGGGAAGGGGGGCGCGAACCGGCGTGGCGCTTCCGCGTGCCGGACGGCGAGTCATTCGGTTTTCAGGACGGATTCCACGGGTGGCGGGAGGGGGTGTTGTCGGACTGGTCGGGTGATTTTCCCGTCGCCAGGGGCGACCGGCCCGGCTACCAGTTGGCGGTGGTGGTGGACGACCACCTCATGAAGGTGACGGAGGTGGTGCGGGGCGACGACCTCCTCCCCAGCACCCAGCGCCAACTCGCCCTCTACCAGGCGCTCGGCTGGACGCCGCCGTCGTTTTATCACCTGCCGCTGGTGGTCGGTCCCGACGGCAGGCGGCTGGCGAAGCGCCACGGCGACTCGCGCCTGAGCGTTGTCCGAAGCCAGGGGATGGGGCCGGAGCGCGTCCTCGGCTGGCTGGCGTGGAGTTGCGGCTGGGCGGAAAATTTGCGGGAATGGACTCTTGCGGAAATCCGGGAAAAATGCGACTTTTCCCAATTGCCGCGCGAGCGGGTGACTGCCACCCCCGACGCGCTGCGGTGGATAGGCTTGGGTTGACACGGAGTTGACGGTGCCACGCAAACATCATATTTTCGCCGCCCTGCGGGCGGCATTCCCGGTCAGCACGCCCGTGCTGGCCGGTTATCTCTTTTTGGGAGCCGGCTACGGCGTCCTTATGCACAGCCTCGGCTATGGCCCCGGCTGGACGGCGGCTTTCAGCATCACCGTCTTCGGCGGCACCATCCAGTATGTGGCGACGCAAATTCTGGCGGCGCAATACGCTCCCGTCCATGCCCTCGTCATTTCGCTCATCCTGAACGCCCGCCACCTGTTTTATGGATTCTCCATGCTGGGCCGCTACCAGGGGACTGGGTGGAAAAAGCCGCTGCTCATATTCTGGCTCACCGATGAGACCTTTTCGCTTGTCTGCAACGACGACGTTCCGCCGGGCGTGGACGCGGGCTGGTACCGGCTGTTTATTTCCGGCCTTGATTATCTGTATTGGATAGCCGGCGGCATCATCGGGAACGTCGCCGGCACCGCCTTCGCGTTCGATACCACCGGTATCGAATTCGTCATGACCTCACTGTTCACGGTTATCGTCGTCACCCAATGGCGGAGCGCCCGGACCCACTCGCCCGCCGTCATCGGCGTCGGGGCGAGTGTTCTCTGCATCATCCTGTTCGGCCCTGCCAATTTCCTCATCCCCGCCATGGCGCTGATCGTCGCCGGGTTGCTGCTGAGCCGGAGGCGGCTCGAGTCGAGGGTGCTCGCGGGTGGGGAGGGCTGCGGATGACGCATTTGGGCAATTGGGAGACATTCGTCACCATGATCGCGCTGGCGGTGGGGATAGCCGCCACCCGTTTCTTGCCGTTTATCCTGTTCAGTAAAGGCACGAAACTGCCGCCCACCATACGCTACCTGGGGGGAGCGCTTCCCCATGCGGCGATGGCCATGCTCCTTGTTTACTGCCTGAAGGAGGTCAGGCCCGCCATCGCCCCCCACGGCCTCCCCGAGGTCTTGGGCCTTGTGGCGACGGCGGCGCTGCACTTATGGCGCGGCAATGTCCTTCTCTCCATAGCGGGGGGGACGGTGTTTTATATGGTCTTGGTACAACGGGTGTTCTGAATCCGCCCCGGGCTCAGGTAAAATCCTTGACAGTGAGGAATGAGATAAATAGCATGGATCAAAGTACTTTGGCGGTATACCGCACCAGAACCGTGTCGGGCGACATGGTCTGCATTTATTTATTGTGATAGATATGTCAGGTGACCAAGAATGGAGTACGAGCTCAAAGACGCCGGCCCTAGCCGCAAAGAACTGTTGCTCAAGTTTAGCCCCGAAGACGTAAAAGAGGCTTTTGGCAAAAGTTACGACGATATCAACAGCTACGTCAGGATCAAGGGCTTCCGCCAGGGTAAGGCTCCGCGCCGCGTCCTGGAAAACCGCTTTGCCAAGGAAGCGGCGTCGGGCGTTCAGGAAAAACTCCTGCAGGATAACGTCAAAAAGATTATCGAAGAGACCAAAATCCAGCCCTTCGGCGCCTACGAAGTGAAAAATCAGAGCGCCATGCCCGAGGACGGCAAGGAATACGCCCTCGACATGCTGTTCGATATAATCCCCGAGTTCGAACTGCCCGAATACAAGGGCATCGAAATCAAGGAAGAGGAAGTCACGGTCGAAGACGACAAGGTCGACGCCGCCCTGGACCGCTATCGCCGCATGTTCGCCGACTACAAGGTGGTGGACGAACCGGCGCAGAAGGAAGACGTCCTCGAGGTCAACTTCGTCGCCAAGCACGGCGATGAAGAGATCATGTCCATGTCCGACCAGCGTCTGCGGGTCGAAGGCGACATCCTCTTTGGCCTTCCCTGTCCCGACCTGGAAGAAAAATTCACCGGCGCGAAGAAGGGCGATGAAATCACCCTCACCATCACCCTGCCGGAAGACCACCCGAACGCGGAACTTCGCGGCAAGGACGCGGCCATCAACGTCACCGTCCTGACCGTCAACCGGGGCGAACTGCCCGAAGTTAACGACGCTTTTGCCGAAGGTTTGGGCATGGGCACCCTCGAACAGTTCCGTGAACGCATCAAGAACAACCTCATCCGCGAGGCCTATGTCGAAACGCGGCAGCGCGAGGAAAACGAGATAATCGACGGCCTTATCGCCAAGGTGACGTTCGACGTCCCCGAAGCGGCGGTCAGGAACGAGACCCTCAGCCTTATGGACGGCCAGCGGCAGCGCCTCATCCGGGCCGGCGCGCAGCCCGGCGCGGCCATGGACGAGCAGATCGCCAAGTACCGTCCCGAAGCGGAAAAAGAGGCGGAACGCAAGATTCGCTGGACCTTTATCGTCAACAAGATTGCCGAAAAGGAAGGGATCCAGGTCACGAACGACGACCTCGCCCAGCAGGTCGAGGCCCTGGCCCAGAACTACCGGACCACGCCCGCCAAGATCATGCAGCGCATCCGCGAGTTCGACGGCGTCGAGCCGATGGTGGCGGAAATCCTTGCCATCAAGGTGATGAACTTTATCGTGCTTAACCGCGCCGGCGGCGCCAAGTCGGACAGCGCCGAGTTCAACCAGGCGGCGGCCGAGTCGGCCACCGCTGTCACGGGCGAAGGGGAAACGGGCGAATCTGGACAAGAACAAGCGTCTACCGTTGATAACGAGGAATAGTACACCTTCACGAGTCCAACCGCGTTCGCCCGGGGAGTGGGCGGGCAGGGCGGCGGGGAGTGTACCTCTCTCTTTTCACATTTAGAAAGAAGCCATGTCCAATATTCCCAGGAATCTGATCGAACCCATGGCCGATTTGGTGCCGTTCGTCATCGAACGCACCGGCCGGGGCGAACGCAGCTATGATATCTTTTCGCGCCTGCTGTCGGACCGTATCATCATCATCGGGTCCGATATCCGCGATCACAACGCCAGCCTCTACATTGCCCAGATGCTTTACCTGGACCTGGTCAACCGCGACGCCGATATCCAGGTCTACATCAATTCGCCCGGCGGCTCGGTCACGGCCGGCCTGGCCATCTATGACACCATGCAGCACCTGTCCTGCAACGTCGCCACCTACTGCGTAGGCCAGGCGGCCAGCATGGGCGCGGTCCTGCTCGCCGCCGGAACCAAGGGAAAGCGCTATTCCCTGCCGCACAGCCGCATCATGATTCACCAGCCTTGGGGCGGCGCGGAAGGTACCGCGGCCGACATCACCATTCAAGCGGCCGAGATCAACCGTCTGAAGGGCATCCTTAACGGCATCCTGGCCAAGCATTGTAATAAGGATCTCTCCATTATCGAGAAGGACACCGACCGCGACTTTTTCATGTCTGCCGACGAAGCCAAGGATTACGGCCTCATCGACGAAGTGATTATGCCGGGCGAGAAGTCCACCGGTGAAAGAAAGCCCATATAGGTGTCGGAACCGCGTACACGCGGCCGACGCGGGCGGTAGGAAGGCTATAATGTCAAAAAACAACCAATCCGGCAGCGGCGAAACAGGAAGCTCCCGCAGGGGCGGGCAGCGCTGCGCCTTCTGCGGCCGTCCGCCGGACAACCGCCGAAAAGTGATACAAGGATACGGCGACGCGTGCATCTGCTCCGATTGCATGAAGATGTGCGTGACGCTGATGGACGAGGACGAGTTCGGTCGTCGGGACGAGGAAAGCGTGAAAATCAACCGCGTCCCCACGCCGCGTGAGTTCAAACGCTCCATGGACGAATATGTCATCAGCCAGGAAAACGCGAAAAAAGTCCTGTCGGTGGCTGTTCATAACCATTACAAACGCCTCCTGGCAGGGAAGGGCGAAGATGTCGAGGTCGAGAAATCGAATGTCCTCATCGTCGGTCCCTCCGGCTGCGGCAAGACGTTGATGGCCCGCATCCTGGCGGGCGTGGTCGATGTGCCGTTCGCCATCGCCGACGCCACCACCCTGACGGAAGCCGGCTATGTCGGCGAGGATGTCGAAAACATCCTGCTCCGTCTTATCCAGGCCGCCGACGGCGACGTCGCCAAGGCGGAAAAGGGCATCGTCTATATTGACGAAATCGACAAGATCGGCAAAAAGACCCAGGGCGTGTCCATCACCCGTGACGTCTCGGGTGAAGGCGTGCAGCAGGCACTCCTGAAGATGCTGGAAGGCACGGTGTGCAACGTGCCGCCCCAGGGCGGCCGCAAGCACCCGGAGCAGCGCTACATTCCCATCAACACCTCTAGCATCCTGTTCATCTGCGGCGGGACTTTCGACGGTCTTGATGAAATCATCGGCCGCCGCGTCGGCCAGAAGTCCATCGGCTACCACCGCGAGGTCAATAAGTCGGCCGACCAGGAGCTGGGCGACTTGCTGGAACAGGTGGATTCGGACGACCTTCTGGAATACGGGCTTATCCCCGAACTCCTCGGCCGTCTGCCGGTGATTGCGCCCATCCGCCCGATGGACGAGGATGCGCTTATCCGTATCCTTCGCGAACCCAGGAACGCGCTCTTGAAGCAGTACGAGCACCTGTTCAGCCTGGAAGGCGCGGAGATCGAGTTCACCGACGGCGCTATGCGGGCTATCGCCAAGAAGGCGCTCCGGAAGGGTACTGGCGCGCGCGCACTCCGCGGCATTGTCGAGGACGCGCTGATCGGGCTGATGTTCGAACTGCCCGACCTGCCGCGCCCGCACAAGTACGTCATCGATGAAGAACTTATCGAAGGCGGCTGGGAGGAATGGGGCGTGAAACACGGCTACCTGACTCCCGAGGAAGCGGTCACCGCCTCCCACAAGAACACCAAGCGCCGCCGCAAAGAGGCGGACAAGGATGCGGAGGAAAAGGTGGGCGAGATTCCTGCCTAAGTCTCCGTGAGAAATGCAACAAGCGCCCGCCCCGGTATGCCGGGGCGGGTTTTTTTGTGTCAAGGTGATCCGCCGCAACCACCCCCAAACGTCACCCCGGCGGTGGAGCGTCGACCAGCGCGCACACGTGGGGTTGTGCCGGGGCAGGTACGAATGACCCTATGCTGCAATGCAATTCAGGATGCGTTGCCGTCCAGGCTCTTTCCGCCTACCCCGGCACAACTTCCTGTTCCGGATGCAGCGGACGTTTTTCCCGCCGGGGTGACGTTTGGGGGAGAAAGAAGCGTATTGGTCAAAATACTGCGTTGGCGATAGGGAAAAAGGCCAAATATAAAAAACCCGGCCGACGGCCGGGTTGTATTAAGCGCGTACTAAAAGATCCGCCGCAATCCAGCCGCCCAAGACTGGATCACGGCGAAATCAACCGTTGCCCCACAAGGAGTTGCTACCACACAAGAAGGTACCTCTTTACCACGTTCACCACAAAAAACATACACGGGCCAGTGGCTAAAACGACGCCAGGCTGGCCCCGAAATCCTTGCACTTTTCAATATCATCGCCTTCGGGCGTTTCGTTGACCATCAGCCCGTCGTCGACCAGGCGCGCGCCGGCGGCCTTCATGCGGTCGGCCCAGTTGCGCATCCATTCGCCGTCGCCCCAGCCGTAGGAACCGAAAATGCCCAGGCGGCGGTCTTTGAGTTTGCCTTCAATGTCGGTCACGAATGGTTCGATTTCCGATTCCTCGAGCACTTCCGCGCCCATCGAAGGCGAACCGATGGCGATGACATCATAGGACAGGGCGGTCTCGACATCGACCTGCGAGATGGTCTTGCAGTCGACCTCGGCGCCCTTCGCCTTCGCGCCTTCGGTTATGTACTCAGCCATTTTTTCCGTGTTGCCGGTGCCGGACCAGTAGGTAACCAGGATCTTGCTCATTGACGCTGTCTCCTCAATAACGTGAGTCCCCTAAAAACCGCCCAAAGCGAATCATGGTTCATATCGTCAGGCCGCTTTTTGGCGCAGCCCGGCGACCACCCCTTCCCAGCTCTCGCCGTCGATCAGCAGTTCGGCGGCTCGCAGCTTGGCGCGGCGGTATGCCTCGGTCCGCTCGCGCAGGCCCTTGGCGTCCGAATAGCTCCGCCAACAACCGGAACACCGCGCCGCCCGCCCGCCGTGGGCCATAAAGGCCCGGACATCGCAGGGAGGGTAGCCCAGGAACACCCCGATCTCGTGGGGAAAGCGCTGGCCGCCGCATTTTTCCCGCAACGTCTCCAGCAGGTCTTCCACGTCCGAAGCGGCATCGTAGCCGGCTTCGGTCAGGAGTTCCATCGCCTCCCGTGCTCCAAGCGTTGAACGGAGCAACCGGGAGTTATACACCAGAATGAGGAGCGCCCCCGCTCGATTGTGGAATCCTGCCACCCCGACCCTGAAGTCGCGCCCCAGGCAGTGAGCGCATTGCTTCAAGGCTTGCCCCAAATCCCTGCCTTCGGCAGCGGGACAAATGAGTGTGGCCGGTTTTATCCCCAAAAGAGTGGGGGCGGCGTGATAGGCAATCAACGACCGCAGGTACTCGGCATCGGTCAGGGTACGCAGCCGGCGCATCAAGGCGAAAACGCTTTCCTGTGCTGACCGGATGCTGGACATGAAGCTGACCTTAATCGGAGTAAAGTTTTATTGCTCGAACAATTGTTTTATACGCAAAACAAATACTGTTGTCAACCGATTATTCCGATTTTTTTTTTTTGCTCTTATTCCGGATATGTTTGAAGCGGGTAGGGGAGTGAATTATAATCCCGAGCTTTTGCCCGTAGCTGTCGTTCAGCCCCGTGGGGCCCATATTCTCCCTCGCCCCCGGAGGGGGAGAGGGTCGGGGTGAGGGGTCTTTCGCTCAGGTTTTTCGCTGTGCCACAGGAGAAACGAAGGAATGGGGCGACACCCTCACCCCGGCCCTCTCCCTCAAAGGGAGAGGGGAGAAAAACGGCGGTTGCACTGAAATCAACCGTCGTCCGTCAGATGGCCTTAAAATGCATAGCCGACATTGGCGTAATACATGTTGGCACGCACTTTGTCGGTGACATTACCCATGTTGTTCTTGAACCGCGTGTGCTCATGCCGCCAGCCTGCCTCAAGCACCGCCCCCATCGGCATCGCGTAGGTGAGGCCGATATAGGACGCCCAACCGCTACTTTTCCGAAGAAAGAATTTGTCGTTTTCATAAATATACTCACCCTGCGCGAAGGCCGTGAGCCTGTCGGTGATGTCGAACGATGCGCCGTAGTTCACCACATCCGAGTCCAGATCCGTCAGGTTGTTCACGTTCCAGCCATGGACCCATTGCGCCCAGAGAGCCAGTCGATTGAAAGAGGACGGCCGGTAACGGAATGCCAGGTTGACGGCATAGTTGTTTTTGTTCAAGTATTGCTGGTTGTGTGCGACGCTACCCGATTCGAGGCGGTTCGCCCGAAAATTAATGGCACTCGCCGTAAGGGTCAGATCCTCGATCGGTGAATAGGTGACTCGGAGCACCCCGGAACCGACGCCGTAATTGCGGCTGCGATACCAGTATGTTTTCTCACCTTCACTTCGACGTATGTACCAGGTTCCGTCGGAATTGCCGTTCATATAGCCGTCGCTGTTCCACGCGTTTTGGAAAAGCGCCAGCTCCACCTTCAATGCTCCGTCCATGCCTTCCCAGTACGGGGTAATTTGGGTGACGCCCTCGAACTTCATGCCATTGTGGCTGATCACAGGAGGATTAAACCCACCTTCGTTCGTCCACCATCCCAGACCCTCGCCATCGCCGGTAATCCAGCCGTCAAGATAGCCGGCCGCGTTTTCGTCATCGCCAAAGGGAAGAAAGTCCCGGCCGACCTTGAGGCCGCCGCCGGAATTGCAGATCTTTTTCCACCGGACGTAGTAGGCTTTGGCGACGCCGTAGTTGTTGGCCGCATCGTCGCCGACATTGTGCAAATCCAATTGGATAAAGGCGTCGAAATGGTCGTTGACGTCAATCTTGAAGTGGAGTTCCGCGTCGGATAATTCCATGCTGGTGGCTTTGAGGTTTTCGTGTTGTATGGGATCATAAAAAGCGAATGGGCGCGACCAGTTGGCCTGGCCCACATACACGCCGGTCGTCACGAGGCCGCCTATGGTGACAGCAGCATTTTTTCGCAGGCTGGTCACCGCATCGGGCGCGGGCGCTTTCGATTCCATGGCGAACCGCATTTTGGCTTGGAGGTCTTGCAGGTTCGCTTCCTGGACGGCGACTCTGGCCAGGAGAGCCTGGATGTTGCTTTCTTCAGCCACGGCGCATGGACAGCATGCCACCACTACGGCCAAGGCCAGCGCCACTTTTATTTTCATGGTTTTCTCCCCACGTTCCGTGGTGGTTCTTGGATGAAGCGTTTATCCATGGTATCGGTTAATTGTCCGCGATACAAGCTTGTCGGTAAAAATACGGTATCCGTTGATATGTGGCATGATGACGGTTCTCTGGGGGGGAGCGGGCGGCTGGCCGGGAGCGCGGCATCTATTTCCTCGCCTTGAACTCTCGCTCCCCATGCTGTACAATCAGACGACGCGGCGGCACGGATGCCTCCGCCAGACGCGGAGCATAAATTCCATGCCTATCCTTCTGGTTCTCTTGTTTGCCATCGCGGCGTCGTTTTCCGCCTGCCGCGCGGGCGAGCACGTCACTATAGAACGCGGCACCCTGCAGGACGAGCAACCCGACCGCACCCGTCTGGCACGCACCCTCTACCGCCACACGTTTGAGAACCTCCGCGACCCCGACACCGGCGTCCTCTTGCCCGAGTCCGCCGCTCTCAATACTACCGGCTGGCCCGATTTTTGGGAACCCGTGCGCGCCGTCGGATTCCCCGAATACCTGATTCCCGGCGTGCGCATCGAGGAAGATCATTCCGGCATGATTCCAGGCGCGTACCGCGATCTCCCTAATCACGCCCTGCGGATGGAGTTCGACGGCACCCGCCTCGGCATCCGCACCCGGACGCCCGTCCCCATCGATCCGCAACTGGCCTACGAATTTTCCATCCGTGTGCGCGACGTCGGTCTGCAGGGTGCGCGCATCCGCACCGGCATCGACTGGATGCATATCGATCCCGCCGTGGTCGAGGTGCTCCGTACCGACGAAATTCCCGATCTCCTTCCGGGCCAGGCCGACTGGGCCGTCCTCCCCAATGACATGGTGGTGAACGACCCGCCGGCCGACGCGAACGCGGCCCGGCTTTTCGTCGTCGTCGACCGCGACCCCACCAGCATCGGCGGCGCGTATCACGGCACCGTGTGGGTCGACGATATCGTCCTGAAGCCGCTTCCGAAAATTCACATCGCCGCGCCGCGCTTCGAGTCCAGTGACCCCATGAACGCAATCATCCCGGTCCACTACGCCGGGCTGTTCGACAATATCCCCGACCCGAATAACCCCGGGTTTTTCCGGGGCAAGCGCTATTCGCGCCAGGTCGAAATCACCGACGTCTACGGGCAAATCGTCAACCGCGAGTCCAATCTGCGACAGCCGCTTTCGGCCGACGACGTCGGCACGGCCGTCGAGGAGGTGCCGTTCCCGCGTGACGCCTACGGCGTCTACTACTTCAACATTCGCCTCTACGACGCCGATCAGACCCTTGCCACCGACGTCATGCGCGCGGTGGCGGTGATGCGGCCGGAACAGGTCCGCGAAGGTTTGACCCTGCATTCTTTCAAGCCGGTGTTCGGGGTCGGGGCGGGTATCGTGCCAGAGTCGGTACTCGGTGCGAATGGGCAACTGCGCCGTTTTCTCGAACGCTCCGGCGCAAAAGTCACCAAGGTCATTCCGTGGCGCGACACCTACGCCGCACCGGGCGAGAATGAAACCTATTACAACTCTCTCGTCCGCGAAATCCGCCAACTCCGTTCCGCCGGTATCGGCATAACCGGGGTTATCCAGCCGCCCGCCGCGATGTTCGGGAGCGCCGAAATCGTCGACGCCGTCGTCGACCATCCCGCCGTGTTCAGCCGTATCGTCAATGAAGCGGCCCGCGTCCTCGGCCTCTATGTCGACAGTTGGCAATGGGGCGGCGATTGGGATCCGGGTTCGGGACGGCTCCCGGCCGGCCCCAACATGGAGGCGGCACAGGAAGCGCTCCGCGACTTCGCCGGAGGCATGCCTACCGCCAACAACGTCGTCCTCGACGGTGGCGAAGTGTTCGCGCCGACGCCGCGCCCGGATATCGTCCAGGGATTTGTCCCGGCTCGCGAGCCGGCCGAACGGCTCTGGCCCCTGGCCGCGCCGCTGTTTCCGTGGCTATTTGATCCGTACTATATCGAGCGGGGCCTTATCTATCCGCCCGCCCGGTTGTCCAGATTAGCGCCGCCTCCGGCCATGGATCAGATGGAAGAGCAGGCGAGGCAGAACCTGCAGGTCGGGTCGTGGCTGAATCTCGAACCCGAACCCGCCGACGCCCACGCGCCCAGCGCCCCGGCCGAGCGGCGGCAATTGGAGGAACTGGTCGTCCGCGCCATTTACGGCGCGATACTCAAGCCCGACGCCATTTTCCTGGGCGATCTGTTTCATCCGTCGCGGGGAATGCTCCGCCGCGACGTCACCTCCTTCGGCACCCTCGAGACCATGGCCAGGCCGACCTTCCTCGCCGCCCAGACCCTGTCGGAACTGCTCGAAGGAGCCGAATACCTGGGGCAACTTTACCTGCTGCCGCCTTTGGAGGCCCATGTCTTCCGCCGCCCCGGCACCGACCAGTCGGTTATCGCCCTCTGGCACCACGATGTCCGCGACGTTGTGCCGCTGGCACGGGAAGAACTGGCAAAGGGACCGCTGATCGAACAAATTGACTGGGCCGGCAACCGTGCGGTGGTGCGCGGCAACAGCGTTCCGGTTCGGCGGGTGCCGTCGTTCGTCACCGGGCTGTCGGCCAGCCTCATGCTGACCCGCATGAGTATCCGCATCAATCCGGAGCTGCCGATGCTGGCCACCACCAGGCGGCAGAATCAGACCATTGAAATCGTCAACCACATGACCCGCCAGGTGCCGGTCCTGATGCGGCTCCGCTATGCGGCCCGCTTGCCAGACGGCGCGATGGAAAACGCGTGGATGGTCGCACCCGAGGAACTGCGGGTCAACCTGCCGCCCTTTGATATGCAGTTGAATCCGGGCCGGATGCGGTACGCCGCCAGCCCCGACACCAACAGTCAGATTCAGAAATCCGGCCCGGCCGGCGTCGACAAGAGCGGTCTGAAAATCGCCCAGGCCCGGGTCAGCATCAATTCGGCCCCGCCGGCTGATATTCTCGTCTATCTTCCCTTCCAGTTGCGGTCTGACCTGGACATGGATGTGGAGGTCTTGACCCGCGTCGACGATCCGCATTTTATCACGCTGCAATTGAAGTTGCGCTGGTTCCCGACAGACAGCGCCCGGCGGAGCGGTGAGATTCGTTTGACCCCGTACTATATGAAGCGGGGTCAGATGAAGGAGGCGCTCGCCTTCCCGGTCACGCTGAAGCCGAGTCCTGTCGATCAGCGCGGCAACCCGGACGCGCCGTTCGAGTCGGTGGAGATGCGGATTCCCAGGCGGCCGTATGTGCAGACCTGGGTCGGGCTGGACGAAGCGGGCGGCAGTAACTTTTACCTGAATGATGTAACCGATTTTATGGGGGTGGAATGAACGACGAAACGATAGCGATGCGCGGGGTCTGCCTCCGCCGAAGCGGCAGGGAGATCCTGCGGGGAATAGATTGGACAGTGGCGCAGGGCCAGCATTGGGCGGTTATCGGCGCGAACGGCTGTGGCAAGACAACGCTTTTGAAGATCGTCGGCGGCATGTTGTTCCCGACGGCGGGCGAGGTGACGGTGCTGGGCGGCCGGTTCGGCAGCTGCGATCTGATGGCGCTTCGCCGTCGCGTCGCCTGGGTGGGGCCGTCCCTGTTGGCGCGGATGCCCGGACATGAACGCCTGTGGGACATTGTTTCATCCGGCCTCAAGGCCACCTTTGGAAAAGTCTACGAGTTGGAGGGGGAGGACCGCGACCGCGTCGACGCCTGTCTCGCCCGCGCCGGTCTGGGCGACAGGGGCGACTCGCCATTCAGCGTGTTGTCGCAGGGCGAGCAGCAGCGGGCGTTGTTTGCCCGATCGCTCATGTCGGAGCCGGAATTGTTTATCATGGACGAAGCCTGCTCCGGCCTGGATATTCCGTCGCGCGAGCGGCTCCTGCACATGACGGACGATGTCATGCGCGAAGGGAAATGCAGCGTGATGATGGTCACCCACCACATCGAGGAGATCCCCGCCGGCGTCAGCCACGCGCTTGTCTTAAAGGAAGGCCGCGTTCTTGCTTGCGGTCCCGCCGCCGAAACGTTGACCTCCAACACCCTGTCCGAAGCCTTCGGGCTGCGCGTTGCCGTCGACAATTCAAATGGACGTTTTTGGGCGCGGGTCGTGTAGGAAAAGACGGTATCCTCACCACGAAGTCACCCCGGCGTCAAAAAACGTACATCAGCGGAAAGAACGGGTACATAATAAACAGGGGGAGAGGCCTCCCAGCCCCTCCCCATCCTCTCTCTCTCCTCCACACGGTTCGCCGGGGGCATTCCATACCGCTTTAGAATGACATTCCCAGCGTGGCCGATACCCGGTGCGCGTCGTAACCGTCTTTGCCAATATAGTCGTAACGCGCGCCGATATCGTAATTATTGAAGGCGTAGCGGGCGCTGCCGCCGAGCCGGTATGAATGCCGCGAATTGGTGGGTCCGTTGATGCCGACGATGTTCGGGGTGGTGAGGCCGAGGAAATGAATATCGCCCCGCATCGAACTCTCGCGCAGATCGTAGGAATAGCCGCCGTTCACCTCCAGCCGCAGCTTGCCGCCGTTCGACAGGCAGGTATCGTATTGCACCGACATCTCCAGCGGAATGTAGATGGACCGGTTGCGGCTGTTCACAATCTTCTGGTTGCCGACGTCGCCAAGGAACGAGGTATAATCCGAGTTCTTGGCGTGGATGTAGTTGATGCCGACCGACGGGGTCACGACAAGGCCTTCGGTGGGGCGGATGTCGTAGCCGAGGTTGAGGCCGACGTTGATGGTCTCGGTGCGGAAATGCGCTGTCGCCCACGAATTCGAGCCGTTGATGTTGGTCGGGTCCTGGCGGAGGTCGCGAATATCGTTGTCGGAGTAGGTGTAGCCGGCGTAGAGCGTGGCATACGCGCCGCCGAGATCCGAGTAGGTGGCATAGCCGCCGGCGGAAAACGATTCAATCTTCGAGTCGGAAGAAATCGCGCCTTTGTCCTCGTAGTCGCCGTCGTTATACGCACCGGCAAAGCCGATGGCGAGAGGGCAGAGGAGCGCCCGGTCGTAGCCGATGGTGAAGCCGGTGGCATCGTAGGAATAGCCGGAGAAGCCCTGTCTGCCGTCGCCTGTCTGCCATAGGCCGTGGGCGTCGACCCAGAGCCGGTTCGCGTAATTGGCGTTCATGGCGGTGCTGGCCATGGCGTCGGACGAGGTGATGTCGGCGGCGGCGACGAACTGGCGGCGCACGACCTTGGTCCGGTTCGATATGTCGGAGACGAAGGTGCGGCTTGTCTCCATGCCGACCGAGGTGATGCCGGTCAGATAGGCGCCGTTCATGTATTCAAGCGTGCTTAGGCCAACGTTCTTGGCGTCGGGATTGCCGAGAGCTTCGAACAGGCCCATGTTCTTGTTGCCGGCGATGCTATCAGCCGGGACAGGGCCATAGTTCGGGTCTTCCAGCACATTATAGATGATGTTGCCGAAGTCGTCTCGAATCTGGTTCTCGCCCCACATCTCGCGCAGGTTGGCGAGGGCTTGGCGTCGTTTTTCCTCGTCGGTGCCGATGAGTTGGTTCGACAGATCGGTGATGATCAATTGCGTGTCGCCGGCGTCCAGTCCGAAGCGCATTTTGCCGTACATCGACAGGTAGTCCCAGTTGCCGTTGTTGGTGATGGTGCCGCTGGCGTTGATGAGGCTCATACCCACCGCTGCCTTTTGGGCAAGTTCCTTGGTGACGGATACCTTGCCGGTGCTGCCAATGACCACCGAGGAATTCGTGTCGAGTCTGGCGACATCGGTGCCGTCCCAGCCCGCCGTGAAGGATCCGTTGATGGCGATGCCGGAAAAGCCGTTGGCATAAATGGTGCCGGTTTCGGCAATGAGGCTGCCGCCCTGCTCGACGGTAAACCTGCCGCCCGTCGTGGAGATTCTCGCATCGTCGTGGTTGGCGGCAACGATACCGCCGGACGAAATCACCATGTCTCCAGTCAGGGACAGGAGGCCGGCTGCGATTGTTCCGTCGATGTCGTTGTAGGCGTCGGTCCCCAAGTCGAGACGGCCGGAGACGGTTGCCGAACGGACGGCGAGACCGGCTATTTCGTTGCTGGCGACGTTCAACATGCCGCCCGCGTTGACGGTAAGGTCGAACCCGGCGGCGTTGACGTTGCCGTGGGCGATATTATTGTGGCCGGAGACGGAGAACTTGCGTGTCGAACCATTGCTGTTGATGGTGAGTTGTCCAGGGATGCCCACCAGCGCGTTGTCGCCGATGAGGTTCAGGTCGCCGTTCGCGTTGGCGCTGCCGAGGTTGACGGTGGCATTCCCGAGGGCGACCAGCGAGCCGTAACGGTCCAGCACCAGTCCCTTGTTGAAGTTTGCCGTCGTCCCGGCCGCCAGGTTGAGGGCAACCCGCGCCCCGGCCGATTCGCCGCCGATGACGGCGCTGCCGGTGACGGTCATGCTGCCGCCGGTACCGGTGAGCGAGACGTCGCCAAGTAACTGGCGGTAGTTGCCAATGCTGATGCCCCGGTCGACCGCGAAGGTGGTGGAATTGCCGTCCAGGCTGACCGTGACGTCGGAGGTGCCGAGATTCAGCGCCGCGGCGGATGCGTCCAGCGAGGTAAAGGGGACGATGTCTTCGGAGGTGATGAAGATGTCGGCGTAGTCGATTTTAAGGCCGCCCGCCGCCGCGACGATGGTGCCATCGACAACGTTCAGGCTGGACAGGGCATTGGCTTTGCCGAAGGTGATGGTTGTCGCGCCGCTATTCGTCAGCGTGCCGAAGAGGTCCATGCCGCCGGCGAAGACGTCGCCGGTACCGGCTACCGTATAGGTTACGCCCGCATCGACGACGGTTAGCCCGGAGACCTTCATGTCGACGCCGCTGGCATCGGCGAAGTCTTCGGTTACCAGCAATGATTCCACGTCAAACGTGCCGCGCGTCCCGCTGAGTATAACATTTTCGCCGATCGTAACCTCGCCAGCACGGAGGGTGCCGTTCGACGAGAAATCAATGAAGGTGTTTCGGCTCGAATCGCCAAAGCTGAGTGCGCCGCGAGCCGTACCGCCAAGTTCTGTCACGATGTTCAGGTCGCCGGTGATACGCAGGGTTGCGGTGCCGCCGTCTTCATGGGAGGAGATGGTCATGCCACGCCCGACGGCTATTGTTCCCATGCCACCGATGGTTCCATGGTGGAGGGTCGTTCCGCCGGCGAAGCTGGCTTCCGAGGTCACGTCCGTCAAGTTAAGGTTGAAGGCAACGGGCGCAGAGCCGCCGGCGCGGCCAAGGTCTCGTGAACCAAAGACGGAAAACGTGGCATAACGCCCGACCGTCGCATTGACGGAACCGTTGACGCCAAGCGCATTGATGAAAAGAGTGTTTCGGTTATCCCCACTCATACCGGCGTTGAGATTGAGGGTCAGGGTCTGGTCGCTAGCCGGTGTTAGCTGGTTAAGGATAACGTTGACGCCTTGGGTGCCGGCACTGGAAATATTTACAGTCGCGGAACCTTCGGTTATCAGGCTGTTGACCGTCAGGGTGTAGCCTGTGCCACGGCCACCGAAGGTTGTTGTGCCTTTCACGGTGATGGCTTCATCGGTACGATACTCGCCGGACTCTCCGCCACTATAGAACGTCGGACTGTTGTAAGTGCCGATGAGGGGGCCATCGTCCAAATCGATGTTTGCGGCTCTGGCACTGCCGATGACGGCAAGCGTCAGAAAGAGCAGCAGCAGGCATTTTTTGGTCATATTTTCACTCATCGATTATCTCTCAACAGGTAGCCTCTCCCACGCTCCGTCTCTCGGTTATCGTCCGTGTCGATTTTCGCTCATCGCGCCAATTCCCCGCGACGACGAGGGCAGCCGAACTTGCGGCAACCGTACCTCGGCGCGGTGGGTGACCCCGTCACCGGGCGGCACCATCGCCGGCGTGTCCATGCCGGGGCGGGGCGACACCGGTTCCCGCTCGATAATCTCCGCCGGACGCCTGCCGCCAGCCCAGCGGCGATAAAGGTTGGCGTTGCGGACCGGCATATCGCGTTCACCGCCGGACGAGCGCACATGCGCCAACAGTAACGGCGACGGATCCGGCTTGAACGAAAACGCGGGGGGAATGCGTGCCTCTTCCCCTTCGGTCACGCCCTCGGTGTCATCCATCAGTATGGGCATCGAGGCATAGGCGCTGGTGCTGGAGGTCGTCATGCCAAAGCGGAGATAGCCGTCCTCGTCAACCTGCGCTTCCACTTCAAGCAGTTCCGGATCAGCCTCGGCCGGGATAAAATCGTCATTCTCCTGCATCGTTCCGGGACGGTACGCTCCGGCCGGGAGACGCACCCGGGTGACAGGCAAACTTTTGCCTGGAGCGACTGAAGCCGGGCCGGCGCTGGCCTGGATGGCTTGCGGATAGTTGTCGCTCGCGGCCGGCAACATGCTGGAACCAATACCCAGCCCCGACCTTTTCCGCGCCGACGCGACATCCTGCCGGCGGATAAGAGTGCTTTTCGGCGCTACAACCCTGCCGGGTGACGGAGCGGTCGGCTTATCGACATGCGGAGCCGGAACCACCTCGTTCGGGTCGACATACTCCCAGCCGTCCCGTTCGGGCGTCACCACGTATATTTGCCCATTTTCGGGCAGGCCTTTCGAATCGGTTCCGGAAATCGCATCGTTCTGCGCGTTCCCGGGTGGTTGCGTATAGGACGCCGGCGCGGCGGCGGGCGACCAGTGGGTCAGCGAGACGGCGAGGGGAGTTCCCCGTTCCAATGACGAGCCGACAGCCTGTACCCTGTCGTTCCAGGGCTGGACCGAACGCGCCCGGGCGACCGTCGCGGCAGCCTCGTCCGGCTTGCCGAGTTCGACAAACGCCTCGGCCAGGGAAAGAAGAGCGGCGCAGTCGTGCGCAACCCGATTGACGACCGACTGGTAGCGGCTTTCCGCCTCTTCGGTTCTGCCCTGCGCGAAGAGCACCCTGCCTTCAAGAATCCGGGCTGGCGCGTAGCCGGGGTGGTTCGCGGATACAGTCTCGGCCATGGCGACGAGGGCGCGGTAATCCGGCTCCTGCGACAGCTTTTGGCGGCGGAACTCCACCTCCATCAGGCTGTACAGCGCTTCCGGGTCTTTTTTGTCCAGGCGGCACGCAGTCTCGTAGGCGGCAAAGGCTTTGTCGAGATGGCTTGCTTCGCCGCTTTCGAGCGCGAGTTTTTCATAAAACAGACCGATTTCCTTATGCAGCCAGGCATCGCCGGCGAGCGGCGCGTTCGCGTCGGCAGCGGCGGCATACGCGCCGACGGCGGCCTCGGCGTTGCCCGCCAGAATGTTGACTCGGGCGCGGCGCACGTCCAACATCGCGACCTCGCGGACCGATGCGTCGCGGCTGGCGCCTGCGTCGACGAGGGCGGCGGCGGCTGATTTGTGATCACCCAATGCGGCCAAGGCTTCGGCGCGGATGCCGTGAGCCTGGACCAACTGACCGGCCTTTTCCACCGCATACGACGCGTGGGCTAAAGCCTCTTGCGGCGAGTTCATGCGAAGGGCCACGTCCGCCAGGGCGGTATGGAGAATCGGATCATCGTTGTTAAAGCGAATCGCGTGTTGCAGGCAGTTCCGCGCCAGGTCGAGCCGACCGGCGAGGAGATTCGCCTGGGCGAGCTGCTCGTAGGTTTTGGCGCGGTATTCACTCGGCAGGCCGAGGAGGAGCGCCTGCTCGAAGTGCCGGGCGGCAGCATCGCCGGCTTCGATGCGGAGCGCTTCGACGCCTCGGCGCATCTGGTCGATGACCGGCGCTGAGAGCTTGCTCGCGGGGTCGGCGACGATTTCAATCTTGCTGACCAGCATGCAGGGAAATCCCGACCGCACCTCGACAACCCGGCCGGTGACGGCGATAAGGTCGTAACGCTGCAGCCTCGATAAGGTGGCGGCGATGTCGCGGTCGGATTTGCTAATGTAGAGGGTGGGGAGGACGTTCTTGCGGCCTTCCTCTTCCCACAGGACGGTCCGGTCGGGCCAGGCCGCGAAGTTGCCGTGGCGAGCCGGAGTGAAGGCGCGCGTATCGCTGTTGAACAGCTTGGCGGTCGCGGCGAAGCGGCAGAGGAACAACACATCGCGTTCGACAAAGCGGTTTGGCTCGTCCATTATGGTGGTGAGGGAATAGGACGCGCCATCGGCGGCATTGCCGCTAAGCGGCACAATGCCTATCGCGACGAGGCAGGTGAGTGTGGCAAGAATCAGTCCCCGCATGGTGGTTCCTCCGAGTATCGCGGACCGTAACGGCGGCGCGATCAATGGTTTTTGACATGCGAGACTTTCCCCGGGGTGAGGGTTCCTTTCCAAAAAACGCCGTCCGGCGGGGGAAAATCGCCCCTTGTCCGATAAGCACGGCGTTTGCGGTCCGATAACCGATTGCGGACCATCCCGCGCCGCCCTATAATGGCTGGCTCACCAACCGACGAAAGGCACCGGACCATGCGCGACATGTACGACTACCACACACACAGCCTTCTTTCCGACGGGGATCTCATCCCTGCCGAAAGCATCCGCCGGGCCGAGATGACCGGGTATTGCATCCTCGGCCTCGCCGACCATTCCGACCTCGCCACCCTGCCGACGCAGATTCCCGCCATCGTCGCCGCGGCCAAGGCCGAGAACGCCAACCGCCGCGACCTCGTCGCCCTCCCCGGGACCGAGGTCACCCACGTCCTGCCGGAGCAGATAGCGGAATGCGTCACGCTGGCGCGGCAGTTGGGCGCGTTATATGTGGTGGTCCACGGCGAGACGTTGTCGGAGCCGGTCTCGCCCGGCACCAACCGCGCCGCCATTCTTGCCGGAGCCGACATCCTCGCCCATCCCGGCCTTATTGACGAGGACGACGTGCGCCTCGCCGCCGAACGAGGCACCATGCTGGAGATTTCCGGTCGGCGCGGCCACTGCCTCGCCAATGGCCATGTCGCCACACTCGCCCGCCGCCACGGCGCGAAGCTCTTGTTCGGATCCGACGCCCACACCGTCGGCGACATGCCGACGCGCGAAAAGGCCGAACTGGTCTGCCTCGGCGCTGGTTTGGAGCAGGACGAGGTCGACGCCATGTTCGCGCGGGCCGAGGCGTTTGGCAGGCGGCTGGCCGAAAAAATGCAGGGTACTATAAACCAGGTATGAAAGTGGAATAACCAATGTTTAAAATCGTATCGACCGACGAAGCGGTCCAGTGCATCAAAGACGGCGACACCATCGCCATCAATTCGTTTCTCTCCCTCGCGAACCCGGAGGCGCTCCACGCCGCCGTTTACCGTCGCTTCAAAGAGACCGGCCACCCCAGGGAATTACGGATGTTCTGCGCCGCCGGCTTTGGCGGTTGGGATGAAAGCCGTTTCGCCGATCCCTATATCGCCGCCGGTGCGGTCAAGGAGATCGTCGCCGGACACTACGCCTCCATGCCGGTCGCGATCCGCATGGCGCTGGCCGGTGAAATCGAAGCCTACAACCTGCCGCTGGGCGTGCTCTCCCACGCTATTCGCGCGGCGGCGTCGGGGCAGGACGGGCTTCTTTCCGAGGTCGGCCTCAACATCTTTGCCGACCCGCGCGTCGGCCGTCCGGGCATGAACGACAAGTCGACCCGTCAGTTGGTTGAGCTGGTTGAGGTGGGCGGGCGCGAATACCTTTATTATCAAACGCCGAAGGTCGATGTCGCCTTTATCAAAGGCACCACCGTCGACCCGAACGGCAACATCTCCTTCGAAAAAGAATACCTGACCGTCGACGCTCTGGCCCTCGCCCAGGCGACCAAAGCCAACGGCGGCACGGTGGTCGTGCAGGTCGACCGGGTGTCGCACCAGTTCCAGCGGCCCCGCAGCGTCATCGTTCCCGGCATCCTGGTGGATGCGGTGGTGGTGGTGTCGGAAGAGGACGCATCGTTCCTGCCCTATTACCCGACCATGTCCGGCGACGTGCATGTGCCGCCGACGCATATGGATTATTTCATGTCCCAGTTGCCGTCGGCCCGGAAGAACGCCGCCAGCGGCGACGAAAGCCCCGACATCATCGGCGAACGCGCCGCCCGCGAACTGAAGCCGGAGCAGGTGATTAACATCGGCATCGGCATTCCCGAAATGGCGGGAAAATGGGCGTCGAAATTGGGCATCCTCAAGGACATCGTCACGACGGTTGAGGCGGGCGGGATTGGCGGCTTGCCTGCTCCGGGTGTGGCGTTTGGCGCGACCATCGGCGCCGACATGATCTGCGACATGGCCAGCCAGTTCGACTTCTACGACGGCGGCGGTTTGGACATGTGTTTCATGGGCGGGCTTGAGGCAGATATGCACGGCAACGTCAACGCCCACCAGTCGAGTTCCGGTTTCGTCGGTATCGGCGGCTTCGCCAACATCACCGGCGCGACCAAGACAGTGGTGTTTTGCATGACCTTCAACGCCAAGGGCCTGAAGGCGCGGCGCACCGAGGCGGGGGTGGAGATCCTCTCGGAAGGGGGCATCCCCAAGTTCCGCCGTGAGATCGCCGGCATCAGCTTCTCGGCTAAGAACGCGCTCCGGCGCGGCCAGCGCGTGCTCTACGTCACCGAACGCTGCGTGTTCGAACTGACGCCCGAAGGTTTGAAGCTTCGCGAGGTGTATCCGGGTATTGACGAGGTGAAGCAGGTTCGCGAGTTGGTGGATTTTGAGCTGTAGGTTTCGGGTTCGATCAGTAGGCGCGTTTTTTTCATTAAAAAACACCCAAGCTCACCCCATACGTCACCCCGGCGTGCGGACCTCCACCAGCGATGAAAACGGGCGGTTCGGCCGGGGTCCACGGGGTGGCTAGTGAAAGCACCAGACTCAGGCGGTTGTCGCAACTTCTGCAACGGCTCTTCGGGGCATGGACCCCGGCCGAAACGCCCGTATTTTCCGCTGATGGATGTTTTTGACGCCGGGGTGACGATGGGGTGTAGAGAGCCGCTTGCCACATGAACATGCGGAAAAACACTCACAAAAAAAAGGCTCCTCCCGATATGGGAGGAGCCGCTTATTTTTAGCCTGTAACCCAGCACGTTACTCATGCCGTAGCGCTTCAACCGGGTCCAACCGCGCCGCGCGGCTCGCCGGGTAATAGCCGAAGAACACACCCACAGCCACCGACACGCCCAGCGCGATAAAGATGCTGTTCCACTCCACCAGCGTCGTGAAGGAAGCGCCGGAAAGCTTGGCGAGGAAGGGAATCAGCATCGCAACGCCCACACCCAACCCGACGCCGAGGATACCGCCGCAACCGCTCACCATCACGCTTTCGAAAAGGAACTGATTGCGGATGTCCCGTTCGCGTGCACCGATGGCTTTACGAAGGCCGATTTCCCGGGTCCGTTCCGCCACTGTCACCAGCATGATATTCATGATGCCGATGCCGCCGACCAGCAGCGATATGCCGCCGAGGCTGCCAAGCAGTATGGACATGGTCATGGCGAACGACGACGCCATGTTGATCATCTCCGCCTGATCGTGGACGTTGAAGTCGTTGTCCTGTTCCGGCGTCAGCCGGTGGCGTTGCCGCAGCAGGGTGGTAATCCCCGCCACCATCGGCGCGTTCCCGGCATCCGACGGCGCGGTAAGGACGTCGATATCGCGGAGCCGCTCGACGCCCAGAATCTGCTTCATCGCCGTGGTGACGGGTATCAGCGCCTGGTCGTCCGGGTTGGACCAGCCCTGGTCGCCCTTGGCCTTAAGCACGCCGATTATTTGGAAGTTGACGCCCTTAATTTTGATGGTCTCACCCAACGGCTCGTCCATGCCGAACAGGTTCTCGGCCGTGGTCGGCCCGATGACGACGACCCGCGACATCCGTTCCACCTCGTTGTCGGTGAAGTTGCGGCCGCGCTCGATTTCGAAATTGCGCACCTTCAGGTAACTGGGCGCGACGCCGTAGGTGGCGGTCTGCGCGTTCTTGTTGAAATACTTCAACTGCAGGCTGGACGACACCACCGGCGACACCCATTCGATACCGGGGACGGTATTGGCGATGGTTTCGGCGTCTTCAAGCGTCATGGTTTGCGCCGTGCCGCTCATCACGCCGAGCCGGCCGGCCTGGCCGGGACGGACGATAAGCAGATTGGTGCCCATGGACGACACCTGTTTCATAATGTTGTCCCGCGTCCCCGCCCCCAAAGCCAGCATGGAAATCACCGCGCCGACGCCGATGATAATCCCCAGCACGGCCAGGAAGGTCCGTAATTTATTGGCCAGGAGCGCTTTCGCGCCCACCTTGGCCAGCATCCACATCATCATGGTGAAATTCCCCCGTTACGCGGTCCGCGCGGCAGCGGCGAACCGTTCGGACATGCGCTTCTCCACCTGTTCCGGCGAGACCACTTGTCCGTCTGACATATGAATACGCCGCCGTCCGAACTTCGCCACCTCCACATCGTGGGTAACGATGACGATGGTGCGGCCTTCGGCGTTGAGAGCGTGAAAAAGGGCAAGAATCTCGGCCCCGGTTTTTGAATCAAGGTTGCCGGTCGGCTCGTCCGCGAGGATGAGGGCCGGCTCGGCGACAAGCGCCCTGGCGATAGCCACACGCTGGCGCTGACCGCCGGAGAGCTGGTTCGATTCGTTGTTCATGCGGTCTCCCAGCCCGACCCGCTCCAACGCCGCAATAGCGGCCGGACGCGGATCCTTGACTCCGGCGTACATCAGCGGCAGCTCGACGTTCTCGAGCGCTGACAATTTCGGCAACAGATGGAAGCCCTGGAAAACAAAGCCGATCTTCCGGTTGCGGATGGCGGCGAGGCGGTCGCCGGTGAGGTGCGCGACATTGTCGCCATCCAGAAAATATTCGCCGCTGTCGGGGTGGTCGAGGCAGCCCAGCACTTGCATCAGGGTCGATTTGCCCGAACCCGACGCGCCGGTGATGGCCACCATCTCGCCCGGTTGGACCAGGACGTCGACGCCGTCGAGGGCGCGGATTTCCTGATCGCCGATTGTGTAGGTTTTACGGAGTTGCCTGGCATCTATGACTGGAACGCTCATGGGTCGATTCCTTATTATATCAGTTGTGGAGAACCGAAGAGGCTTCGGTACTTACAGCCTCATTCCCGGCCGGCGGTTGTTCTGCCCCGACCATTTGCTCGCGCCCGCATCCCGGATAAGCACTTCCTCGCCTTCCTGCAAACCGTCGATGATTTCGGTACGGAGCGAGTCGGAAAGGCCGACCGTGACCGCGCGTTCCTCTTCGGTTCCATCAGGCTTGACGACGGTGACATAGCTCTGGCGGCGGGAATAATCGACCGAAGCCGTGTCTTCACCAGCCTGCAATGCCGCCGGCTGGTGGCGCGTTTCGGTGACGGCCTTGCGGACAACCGCGCCCGCCGGGACGGTGACGACGTCCTTCCTCGAATCGACCAGGAAGGTGACGTTGGTGGTCATCTCCGGCTTTAACAAGTGCTTCTGGTCGCTGTCGACCTCGACCTTGACGTCGAAGGTGACGACGTTCGACTCGACCACGCCTGTGGCCGCGATCCGCACCACCTTGCCGGTGAACTGCATGTCCTTGTAGGCGTCGGCGGTGACGACGGCGCGCACGCCGGGCTGGACGCCGCTGATGTCGGCTTCGTCCACTGCGGCGATGGCGTAAATGCGCGACAGGTCGATGACCCGCATGGTCGTGGTGCCGCCGCCGACGTTGGACACGCCGCTGGCAACAATCAAACCTTCCTGCACGGTCCGCTCCGACACGACGCCGTCGATGGGCGAAAAGACCTCGGTGTCTCTGAGTCGCTGCAACGCGTCTTCGAGGGCTACGGTGTCGTTGTCAACCTGCGCGTCGGCGATGGTGATCTCCTGCCGGGTGCGTTCGAGTTCCAGTGCCTGAACCTTCAGGTCGTCGATTTTGATCCGGGCGTTCTCGAGCGCGGCCTGGGTCTGGACACCTTTGGTGACGGCGGTGTCGTGCTCTTCGCGGCTGATTACCTTCTGTTCGTAGAGCTGGAGCGAGCGGTTGAGGCGGGCCGTGTATTCGTCCCGTTCTGCTTCGGCCGACTTCAGATCGGCCTGGGCGCGGGCGGTATCGGCGACCAATTTGGCTTCGGCTGCCTGGACGGCGAGGCGCGTTTGCTCAAGCTTGGCCTTCGACATGGCGAGGGCGGCCTGAAGTTTGGCGACGGAGCGCTCTTCGTCGGTCGGGTCGAGCTTGAAAAGCATTTCGCCCTGTTTGACCTGGTCGGAGACGTCGGCGAAAACCTTGATGACTTCGCCCGAGGCTTTGGATTTTATTTCAACCTCGCGTTCCGGTTCAATGCGTCCGGTGGCCGAGACGCGGATGTCGATATCGCCCCGGGTGGCCCGGGCGGTATTATCGGCCACCTGGACCTTGGCTTGTTCCTTCGCCTGGACCTGTTGGCCGTAGAAGTAGAACCCGCCAGCGGTTAGCATGGCGACAACGAGAAGTGTCATAACTTTTTTGAATATTTTCATGATTGGTATCCTGACGCAATCAGTTAACGATTAACCCGTAGTTTCCCCGTTATTTATCGCTTCAACGGGTTAGTGTCCGAATCGGGTTCGGTATTACATGTTTTTTTTGTGAATTTGGCCGCGCCGGGCGACCGGTAGTTCATTGTTAGGGAATAACGAAGAGCCTCCGAAAGTTTTTTCGGAGGCTTCGCAGGGGGTGTTCTTGGGAGGATGGTACGCTCCGGCAGGATTATCAACGCTTCGTCAGGAATCACGCCTCGCTCTCCCCACACGTCACCCCGGCGTGCGGACATCCATCAGCGGGCCAAGCGGGCGGTTCGGCCGG
>JAJPXZ010000169.1 GCA_021205245.1 Planctomycetaceae bacterium | reverse complement strand
GCGCACGACCCTTTTTTTTTTTTTTTTAGTTGACCTTCTTGTTTTAGAATATTTGTAACGTCGGCAGCGTCACTATGGAGCAAAGAACATGCCGGATAATTCTGCGCCTGATATGAGCGGCATCGATCCAGCGTTACTCCAGGACTTCATCTCGGAGAGTCAGGAGATCCTTGACGGCCTCGATCCGCTTTTCGTCGCCCTCGAATCCAACCCCGACGACATGTCGATTGTCGACGGCATCTTCCGGCCCGTCCACTCGGTCAAGGGCAACTCCGGTTTCTTCAACCTCACCAATATCAAGAATTTCGCCCATATCATGGAGAACATCCTGGGCGAGATTCGCGCCCGCAAGCGGAGCGCCACCCCGCCCCTCATCGACCTCCTGCTGAAGGGCGTCGATTTCCTGCGCGGCATGATGAACCGTCTCGCGCAGGGCGATTATTCCGGCCGCTTCACCCCCGAGGAAGAGGCGCACCTCACCCTCCTTAACGAGGCATCGGCCGGGTCTTCCGGCGGCGGCGCAGCCCCCGACAGCCCCGAGGCGGCGGCAGCCAAGGCTTTGGCGGCGGTCGAGGCGGTTAAATCGGGCGAAGCAAACGGCGAAGCGGCGGCGGCGCTTGAGGAAGCGGTCAAGCAGCTTATCCGCATCACCCTCCCCGACTATTTCGCCTCCCAGAACTCGGGCGAGGAAGTCTCGATTGGCTACATGCTTGGCGGCGAAGAGATCACCGGCTATGTCAACACCATCGCGGCCTTTATCGCCAAACTCGAGTCCAACGAAAAAGAAGAGGCGTTGTGCGAAGCCTTTCTCACCGGCCTCCAGACCATTGAAGACATCGGTGAAAAGCACAAAAAAGAGATTGTCGGCCTGGTCGAACAGATCAAGGACGACTTCATCACCATCCACGAGTCGGGCATCGGCTTTGACGAACTGATGACCAGCCTCATTCAGGAGCGTTTCGACGCCATTCTCGAACATATCGACAAGGTCGAAATCGGCGGCGACGGCGATTTCCTGCTCGGCGGCGAAAACGTCACCGCCATCATCAAGGAAATGCACTCCTTTATCACCAAGATTAAGGATCTGGAAAAAGACTCCGGCCCGTCCGACGCATTTGTCGAGAACATCGACAAGTTACTGGCTCTGGCTGGCGACAACGCCGACGTCAAATCCGCCCTCGACCAGATCCGCGACGATTTCGTCACCATTCACGAGTCGAACATCGGCTTCGACGACCTGATGCAGAGCCTGATCGAGGAGCGCCTCACCACCGTCCTGGCGCATCTTGATCGCGGCGTCGCTGTCCAGATGAGCTACAAACTGGGCGAAGCCGACATCACCGACATCGTCACAAGCCTCAAGGCCATTGCCGACGACCCCACCCGCCTCGAGGACGACAAGACCCGAGGCGCGTTTATCCACAACCTGCAGACAATCGGTGAAGCGGCCGAGAATGCCGGCCAGGGCGACATGGGGACCGAAGCCGCCGGCCTGGTGGCCGATATCGAAAACATCATCAAGTCAGAAGTCGGTCTCGACCCCAACATGGAGTCGATGATTTCCGAACGCATCGCCAAATTGCTGGAAGGCCGTATCGAAGAGGTGGAGGTCGTGCCGGAAGCCCCGGCCGCGCCCGAGGAAGACCACCCCGCGCCCCCGCCCGGAGCCGATACCCAGGCCATGGCCCCGATCAAGGACGGCCAGCAGGCCAAGGGCGGCCAGGAAGTCTCGGGCAAGACGCTCCGCGTCGCCGAGGAAAAGGTCGACCACTTCATGTCGTTCGTGGGCGAACTGATCATCACCGGCGAAGTGTTCGCCTATATCCAGAAAAAGCTCGAGCAATATCCCGAAGTGCGGAAGGTGGCGCAGGAATTCAAAAACGCCAACCTCTCCTTCGGCGAATTGTCCACCAACCTCCAGAAGAGTTTGATGGAGGTCCGCCGGGTGCCGCTCAAGTCGGTCCTGCAAAAGTTGCACCGCATTATCCGCGACACGTCGGCCGCCCTCGGCAAGAAGATCGAGTTCGAAATTGAAGGCGAGGACGTGCAGATCGACAAGTCCCTGCTCGAAGGACTCGAATCACCCCTGGTCCACATGGTCCGTAATTCGGTCGACCACGGCGTCGAGACGCCGGACGACCGCGTCGCTGCGGGCAAGCCGGAGACCGGCCACGTCTGGATCAAGGCCTCCGCGACCGAGGAACAGTTCACCCTGTCCATCACCGACGACGGCAAGGGATTGGACATCGAGACCATCAAGGCCAAGGCGGTGTCCCGCAACCTTATTTCCGAAGACCAGGCCAGGATCATGCCGGACAAGGAGGCCTACCGCCTCATCTTCAACGCCGGCCTGTCGACCGCCAAGGTGGTGACGGACGTCTCCGGCCGTGGCGTCGGCATGGACGTGGTCCTGTCCAACATCACCAAGATGAACGGCAATATCACTGTCGATTCGCAAAAGGGCAAAGGCAGCGTCTTCACCATCCTCCTACCCATGACCGTGACCCTGACCGTCATCGACGGCCTGGTGGCGCGCATCGGCGACCAGTTCTATATTATTCCGCTGTCGGACGTGCGCGAGTCGGTCAAACCGGCGGTCGACCAGGTGCATATCATCAAGGGCTCGCAGGAAGTCCTCAACGTCAGGGGCGAACTCCACCCCATCGTGCGCCTGAACCAGATCCTCGGCATCCACGCGAACGTCACCGAAAGCGTCACCGAAGCGACGGCTGTCCTGGTGCAAGGCAAACGCGGCAAGTCCGCCGCCTTCCTGGTGGACGAGTTGATCGGCCAGCAGTCGGTTGTCGTCAAGGATCTCGGCAAGGAATTCGAAAGCATCCGCTGCCTCCAGGGCGGCTCCATCCTCGGCGACGGCCGTATCGGGCTGGTGCTGAGTGTCCAGGGCGTGCTCGAGGATATCGGTTTGGCCCAGCCGGAAACATAACGCGGCACGGCCCACACCGCACGCAGGTACCCTGCTGAAGTGGAGAACCGGGCATAATCTCCTTGCTTCCCTCGCTGTGATTTGTGATTATAACAGTACGGATTATCCAAAGAGACAGGCCGCCGGTCTGTCTCGTTTTACGTTCCGCAAAGGATCATCATGAAAAACGTCCTCTCCATCCAGTCGCACGTCGTCTACGGCCATGCGGGCAATAGCGCCTCGGTGTTTCCCATGCGCCGGGTCGGGGTCGAGGTCTGGCCCCTGAACGCGGTGCAGTTTTCCAACCACACCCAATATGCCGAAGGATGGAAAGGGGCGGTATTCCCGCCCGATCACCTGGTGTCAATCGGCGTCGGACTCGAAGCCATCGGCGTGCTGTCGCGGTGCGACGCCGTCCTGACCGGCTATATCGGCTCGGCCGAACAGGGCGCGGCTGTCCTCGATATCGTTTCCCGGGTCAAGGCGGCCAATCCGGGCGCGCTCTTTTTCTGCGACCCGGTTATGGGTCACCCGGTCAAGGGCTGCAAGGTCGCTCCCGGCGTGGCCGAATTCCACCGCGATCAGTCGGCCAATATCTCCGACATGATGAGCCCGAACGTGCTTGAACTCGGCACCCTGGTCGGCCGCGAGCTGGACGACGTCCCGGGCTGCCTCGCCGCCGCGCGGGAATTGATGGAACGCGGGCCCCGGCTGATTTTGGTCAAACACCTCGCCTATGCGGCCGAGGACAAGAACGCTTTCGAAATGATTCTGGCGACACCGGAAGAAGCGTGGCATATCAGCCGCCCGCTTATCGATTTCGAGCGCCAGCCGGTGGGCGTGGGCGACCTGACCAGCGGCCTTCTGCTCGCCTCGCTCCTCAAGGGGATGCCGATCCGCGAAGCGCTCGAATTCACCGCCGCCTCGGTGTACGAAGTTATCCTCGCGACCAAGAAAGCGAAGGCATACGAACTGCAGTTGGTGGCGGCGCAGGATCTCATCGCCAGGCCCGAGCACCAGTTCGTGGCTACGAAGATCTAGGTCGCAGCGTCGCATAAAGGAGCCATATGCCTATCAACATCCCGGCAGACCTTCCCGCCCGCGCCAATTTGGAGGCGGAAAACATCTTCGTCATGACAGAGGAACGGGCCTTGCGGCAGGACATCCGGCCGCTCCGTATCGCCATCGTCAACCTGATGCCGACGAAAATCGCCACCGAGACGCAGCTCCTGCGCCTCCTCGGCAATTCCCCCGTCCAGGTGGACATCACCCTGGTCAAGGCGGAGGCGCATGCGTCCAAAAACACGTCGGCCGAACATCTCGACCGCTTCTATACCACCTTCTCGCGGATGAAGGACCAGCGCTTCGACGGCATGATCATCACCGGCGCGCCGGTGGAGCAGTTGGAATTCGAAGCGGTGGATTATTGGGATGAACTGTGTGCCATCATGGATTACAGCCGCGAGCGGGTGGCGTCGACCCTGTATATTTGTTGGGGTGCGCAGGCTGGTTTGTACCACCATTTCGGCGTGCCGAAGTATTTGCTACCCGAAAAGATGTTCGGGGTGTTTTCCCACAGTATCAGCGACCGTCTGCACCCCATCTTCCGGGGCTTTGACGACACCTTCCACGTGCCGCATTCGCGCCATACCGAAGTGAAGTGCGAGGATGTGGCTGCGTGTCCCGATCTGGAGATTTTGTCCGAATCGCCCGAGGCGGGCGTCTGCGTCGTCAAGGACCGTTCCCGCAACCAGTTCTTCATAACCGGCCATATGGAATACGACGCCGACACGCTGGGCCGCGAATATTTCCGCGACGTCGATCGCGGCTTGCAGGCGGCAATCCCGAGGAACTATTTCCCCTCCGACGATCCGACGCAAAGCCCGGCCGTGATCTGGCGCGCCCACGCGAACCTGTTTTTCTCGAACTGGCTGAATTTCTACGTCTATCAGGGCGTCTCGTTCGAGTAACGGCAAACGACACCGCCGCACCCTCCACCACTCGCCCCTCAAACGTCGTCACCCCCGCGAACGCGGGGGCCCAGCGGAGCCACCAATAAAGGAACGGTGGTACATACCCGCCAACCTTCGCAGCTCCAGAATAGCCAAACCCGCCGCACCATCTCCCACGCGTCACCCCGGCGTGCGGACCTCCACCAGCGCGAAAAGCGGGCGGTTCGGCCGGGGTCCACGGGGAGAGGCGGTGAAGGCACCGAACTCAGCGGTAACCGTTACACCAACCCCACTCGCCCCAAAAAACCTCGTCACCCCCGCGAACGCGGGGGCCCAGCGGAGCCATCAATAAAGGAACGGTGGTACATACCCGCCTACCTTCGCAGCTCCAGAATAGCCAAACCCGCCGAACCCTCTCCCACGCGTCACCCCGGCGTGCGGACCTCCACCAGCGCGCAAAGCGGGCGGT